>DATFIX010000068.1:0-2350 GCA_035269625.1 Natrialbaceae archaeon | reverse complement strand
GGTTCGACGAACGTCTCCCGCGGGATGCCGGCCGTGGCGGCGTTCGTCCAGCGTTCGGCCTCGCCCGTCTCGACGTCCACCGCGTAGACGTTCGGGTTGACGCTGCTGCCGGAGACGGTGATCGCGAAGCGTTCGCCGTTCGGATCGAAGTCGACGCCACCCTTGACGCCCTCCGGGAGGTTCGGTGTCGGGAACGTGCGGAGCGTGGTCGGGCCGGTGAACGCCGCGACCGTGAGGTCGGTGTCGCCGTCGACGTTGCGCGAGTAGACCAGTCGGCCGGAGTCCTCGTCGATCTGCACCCCGTCCACGTTCCAGTCGCCGCCCTCGACGACCTGCTGGATTTCGCCGTCGCCCTCGTCCACGTCGAGTCGGCCGAGATAGAGCGTGTCGGCCCCGTCGTCGGTCACCAGGTAAAGTGCCTCGCCGTCCGGGCCCCAGTTGACGCTCTGGTACCGGATTTCCCCCTCGTGCGGAGTCAGGTGGGTCAGTTTCCCGGTGTCGAGGTCGAGGACGTACACGTCGTGGTCGAAACTGGAGTGGGCCTCGTGGACGAGCAACCGGTCGTCGTCGGGGGTCCAGCCCCCGACCGACAGCCAGCCCTCGCCCTCGTGGATCATCTCGGCGTCGTCGCCCACCTCGTCGCGACCCTGCAGGTAGACGTCGAACACCGCCTCGTCGCGGCGGTTCGAGGCGAACGCGAACCGCTCGCCGTCGTGGCTCCATCCGCCCCAGCGGTGCTTGGCCTCGGGCATGTCGGTGAGCGGGTGGATCGTCCCGTCATCGGCGTCGAGCCGGAAGAACTGCTCGCGCTCGTTGCCGCCCTCGTCCATCCCGAAGATCAGTTCGGGGCGCTCGGGCGACCACGAGGCGAACGTGATCCGGTCGTCCTCGAAGGTGCGCTGGACGGGCCACGCGCCGGGGTCGTCGAGCGTCCAGACCTGCGAGGTTCCTGTCGTGTCGATGAGAAACGAGATCCGTTCGCCCTCGGGACCGAAGGAGACGCCGCCCGCATTCCTGACGTTGAGGTACCGCTCGATGTCGTAGGTCATGCTCGGGGCTGGGGGCCCTCGGTCCTAAGGCGTTCGGTTGCCGGCACGGCGTCCCGGGAACCGCCCGAAACCGACTGCACTCGATGCCGACGATCCGGGGCGAACCGGTCGCCACGGGGACCTGTCGGCGGGCGAAAAGGGGGTTTTTTACTCGGGCCGGTCGTGGCCGGTCGTATGCGCGTCGCGTTCGTCTCGCTCGAGACCGTCCACCACCGGGACACCGAGGCGAACCGGCGATTCGAGCGCGTGGCGGGGCTGCTCTCGGCCCGCGGCCACGACGTCACCGTCTACACGACCGCCTGGTGGGACGACTACGACGTCGTGCGCGAGGTCGACGGCGTCCGCTACAACGCGGTCGCCGGGAGTCCCGAGGCACGACGGTCGTTCCTGTTCACGGTGCCGTTCGAAATCCAGCGCGAAGGTGCCGACGTGATCCACGCCGCCGGCCTCCCGCCCGGGCAGGTCCGGAGCGCGAACATGGCCGCCTCGATGGTCCGGGCACCCCTGCTGGTCGAGTGGTACGGCGATCGACCCGCGAATCCGGGGAGCCCCCACAAGCGGGCACTCGGCGCCGCCGACCGCGTGATCGTCCCGTCCAGACTCGTCAAGACCCGGGTCCGCGAACTCGGTATCGGGCAGGACGCCATCGACGTGATCGCCAACGGGATCGACATGGACCTGGTTCGCGATGCCTCCCCGGCCGAGGACGCCGGCCAGATCGTCTACGCCCGGCGTCTCGACGAGGGTGCCAACCTGGAAAGTCTCCTGCTCGGCCTCGCCGAACTCCGGACGCGGGACTGGTCCGCGACCGTGATCGGCGACGGTCCCGAGCGCGAGGCCTACGAGTCACAGGCCAGGGACCTCCGGATCTTCGACCGGATCGACTTCGTCGGCGAGTGCGACCGCCAGCGGCGAGTCGAACTGTACAAGGGGGCACACGTCTTCGCCCAGACGGCGACCCGCTCCGTGTTCCCGACCGAACTCCTGTGGGCGCTCGCGTCGGGATGCGTCGGGATCGTCGAGTATCACGCCGACTCGAGCGCCCACGAACTCGTCGAGGGGCGCACCCGCGGGTTCCGCATCACCGATCCGGAGGAACTCGCCGACGCGATCCAGGAGGCCGGCGATCTCGAAGACCTGACCGTGGACGAGGACTTCTCGGTCTACGACGACGGGCAGGTGCTGGAACAGTACCTCGACCGGTACCTGTCCCTGCAGGAAGCGAAAGGGATCGTTTGATCGGGTCGGCGATGGACCGAATTTGCGAATCTCGACCCCGTCCCTAATGGGTTGTCAGGCGT
>DATFIX010000067.1:0-7416 GCA_035269625.1 Natrialbaceae archaeon | reverse complement strand
AGGCACACTGATGGACCACGAACGGATCGTCGAAGCGGTCAATCACGGGATCGTCGATCACTCGGGGGAGCTCATCGTCGCCTTTCTCCTGACGACGGCGATCTTCGCGGGCGGACTCCCGATGGTGGGCATCGACTCCGGGACCGACCGGTTCTTCGAGAGCGTCCCCGAACACGACACACAGACGTTCGTCGAGGAGGAGTTCGGACGGAGCTTCGAAACGGGCGACGCCTCGACCCAGGTCGTCGTGACCAGCGACAACGTCTTTTCGAAGGGGACGATTCTCCGCATGCTCGAGTTGCAGGAGACCCTCGAGACCAACCCGTCCTACCGGGTGACCCGGACGACCGGGCTGGCATCTGGCGTCGCTCGAATGATCGATCCGCGTGCGACGACGCCGGCCGCACAGATCCGGGCCGTCGAGACCGCCACGCCCGGGGAGGTTCGCGAGGCCGGGCGGGAACTCGTGGACCGTCGACCCAGGGTCGCACAGTTGTTGAGCGAGGATCGCAACCTCGAGGAACCGCGGGCGTCCGCGACGATCGTCGTCGTCTCGCACGGCCTCGACGACGACGCTGCCTCCCTCGAGGCCGTCCAGGAAAAAGTGAAGGGAACGGCCGAGACGGGGGACGGCGACGTTCGCGTGTTCGGGTCGGCCATCCAGGAGGCGGGGTTCGACCGGGCGATTTTCGAATCGCTGTCGCTCATCGTCCCGACGGTCGGGGTGCTCATCCTGTTTTTCCTGGTGATCGCGTACCGCGATCCGATCGATCTCGTGCTCGCGCTGGTGAGCCTGATCTTCGCCATCGTCTGGACGTTCGGGTTCATGGGCTACGCGGGAATCGCGTTCAACCTGATGATGGTCGCCGTCCCGGTCATCCTGCTCGGTGTCGGCATCGACTTCGGCATCCACGCGGTCAACCGGTACCGCGAGGAGCGCGTCGAGGGGAAGGGGAGCTCCGAGAGCATGTCGCTGGCCAACGAGCAGTTGCTCGTCGCGTTCGTGATCGTCACGGTGACGAACGTGATCGGGTTCGCGGCCAACGTCACCAGCAAACTCGAACCCGTCCGGGAGTTCGGCGTCGTCGTCGCGGTCGGTATCGTCTTCACGTTCTTCGTGTTCGGGATCTTCCTCCCGGCACTGAAACTCCACGTCGATCGCTGGCGCCAGGCCCGCGGGATCCGGCAGTTCGCCATCACGCCGATGGGTGGCGAGGGCTCGGCGCTCGGGCGCGTCCTCACGTTCAGCGCTATCCTCGCCAAGCGCCGGCCCTACGTCCTGCTGGCGGTGATCCTCATCGTGACCGGCGCGGCCGGAGCCTCGGCAACGAACGTCCAGTCGGAGTTCGAAACCGAGGACTTCCTGCCGTACGCCGACCACCCGCCACAGCTCGAAATCATTCCCGACACGATCGCCCCCTCGGAGTTCGAGATCACCGCGACCTCGAATTACATCAAGGACACGTTCACGACGACCAACACCGAGCGAGTCACGGTATACGTCGAGGGGCCACTTCGTCGGGATCACGCCCTCGAGGCGGTCCACCAGATGGGCAACGACCCGCCGCCGTCGTTCGTCCGCGAGGACGGACGAGCGGTTTCGCGGGGCATCATCACCGTCATCCACGCCTACGCCCAGCGTGACCGCGAGTTCGCCGCGCTGGTGGATCGCAACGACCTTGACGGCAACGGCGTCCCCGACCGGAACGTCGACGCGATCTACGACGAACTGTTGCACTCCGACTACCGGGATCGGACGCTCCAGTACCTCACCGAGGACCGGCGGTCGACGAAGGTCGTCTACCAGGTCGAGGCGAGCGCGAGCCAGAAGGCGGTGACCGAGGACGCCCGCACCGTCGCGGCCGACGCGCGGTTCGACGCGGCGGCGACCGGCGACATCATCGTCTTCCGGGCGCTGACGGAGGCGCTGATGGCCTCGGCCGTGGTGAGTTTCGCGGTCGCGTTCGGCCTGACGGCCGTCTTCCTGATGCTCACCTTCGGCGTGCTCGAGGGACGGTGGTCGCTGGGACTGGCCAACATGGTGCCGGTCGCCGTCGCCATCGTCCTCCTCGTCGGGACGATGCCGATCCTGGGCATCGCGTTCAACGCCCTGACAGCGACGATCCTGGCGATCACGATCGGCCTTGGCGTGGCTTACTCGGTGCACGTCACCCACCGGTTCATCGACGAGTACGACGAACGCGGCGACGCCCACGAGTCCCTGCTGGTCACCCTCGGCGGGACCGGCGGCGGCGTCACCGCCAGCATGCTCACGACCTCCGGGAGCGTCACCTGCATGATCCTCGCAGTGAGCCCGATCCTGGGGCAGTTTGGCCTACTGACGGGTGTCAGCACGTTCTACTCGTTCCTGACCGCGGTGACCGTGCTGCCCCTGACGCTCCGTGGTTGGGCGCGCGTGTTCGGCTAGCGGCTCATTCGATTCGCAAAACCCTTACCAACGTGTATAGCGAACAACCAGTCGAACGTGACGACGGAACCGAACAGACGAGAAATCCTGCACGCCATCGGAGGGAGCGTCGGTGCCGGGGCGCTCTTCGGTCGGGCGAGCGTCGGGACGGCGGGTGCCCGAACGACCGAATCCTGGCCGCAGTTCGGCTACGACGTGGCGAACTCGGGACACGCGCCGGGAAACACCGGTCCCGAGGGACCCATCGGCGAGCGATGGGGATTCGACGCGGGCCGCGTCTTCGGCTCACCGGCGGTCGTCCACGGGATCGTTTACGTTGCGAGCCGCTTTGGGACCGTCTACGCACTGAACGCGGTCGACGGTACCGAACTGTGGAGCGTGGAGGTGGGAACCGACGGCCATCCGGAGTTGCACCTGTACGGCTCGCCAGCGGTCGGGGACGAAACCGTCTACGTGGCCGAGGCTATCCCGGGGCGTGACGTTGGCTCCGTTTACGCCCTGGACGCCGCAACGGGGGACGAACTGTGGCAGTTCGTGGACGTCGGCGAAGTGAGTTCCCCGCCGACCGTCGCGGACGGGACGGTCTACGTCGGGAGCGACGACTGGAACGTGTACGCGCTCGACGCCGAGGACGGGTCGGAGCACTGGCGGTTCGAGACGGGCGGCTGGGTCCAGACCGCGCCGGCCGTCGTCGGGGACACCGTCTACGTCGGCGGATGGGACGTGTACGCGCTGGACGCGACCGATGGCACCGAACGCTGGCGCGCCCGACCGGGGGCTCCGGATTACACCGCGCCGGCGGTCGTGGACGACGGCGTCTACGTGGGTTGTGACGACGGCAACGTCTATGCGCTGGACGCGGCGGATGGGTCCGAACGCTGGCGGTTCGAGACGATCGACGAGGTTTCGACGTCGCCTGCCGTCGCCGACGGGACCGTTTACGTCGGGAGCCACGACTTCGGCGTTTACGCAATCGACGCCGGAACCGGGGACGAGCGCTGGCGGGTATCCACGGGCGGGAAAGTGTACTCCTCGCCGTCCGTCGTCGACGAAACGGTGTACGTCGGCAGCCACGACGGCAACGTCTACGGACTCGACGCGTCGGACGGCACCGAACGCTGGCGGTTTCCGATTGGGGACGAGGTGTATTCGTCACCGGCGGTCGCCGACGGATCGGTGTACGTCGGAGCGTACGACGACTCGGCACCGTCCGTCTACGCGCTGGGTCGCGGATCCGACGCTGGAAACGAGGGGCGGATCGAATCGGTTCTCGATCGGTTCGACGGTCCCGAAACGGCTGTCGGACTCGGAGCGCTGGCCGTGGGCGGGGGCTACGCTGCATATCGCCGTTTTTCGCGGGGCGAGGGCGACGGCGATCCGTCGGGCGAGTAAGGCTCTCGCGGTGTTTCGGGGGAACACTCCATTCTGGGGAGAAGATTGGTAAGGGCGAGGCTTCGAAAGGCGAGTGATGGTCGATCCTGTGGTTCTCGTCGCGGTCGCCCTGGCCGTCCTCGGCGTCGTCGGAAGCGTGACCCCACTCGTGCCAGGGGCCGGACTTTCGCTCGTCGGAATTTTCCTCTACTGGTGGCACACGGGCTACACGGATCCCGGAACGGTGGTCCTGGTCGCCCTGACGATACTCGGCCTGGCGACGATGGCCGTCGATTACCTGGCCGGCCTGCTCTCCGCCAAAGCCAGCGGGGCCTCGTGGACGACCGGGGTCGCCGCGGGAATCGTCGGCCTCGTGCTCCTGTTCGTCGCCGGCCCGGTCGGCGTCGTCGGGGGCGTGGCCGGTACCGTCTTCGCGATCGAGTACTACCGGAACGGCGACCGGGAGGAGAGTTTCAGGATGGCGGTTCGGACGACCGTCGCGATGCTGGGATCGACGGTCGTGCAGGTGCTGTTCACCGCGACGATGCTCGTCGCCTTCTTGATCGTCGTCTGGGCCTGACGCGTTCCTGGTGGTCGTGTGAAGCTGATATTGTTATCGAGCGAACGGTCCTTGACTGCAGAGTTCCTATCCCCCTCCATGACGACGTGTTCGGACCCTGACTGCGACCGCGAGGCCGCCGTCATGGTGTACGTCCCCTGGGAGGACGACCGGATGCTGTGTACGGCCCACGCTCGACCACTCGCCACGCAGGACGGCGTCGTGGCCGAACCGCTCGAAGATGCAGAGACGGAGTGGGACTGAGCCTCTGTCGGGTCGTCCGCATCACGGGACGGGCAGGCTCCCGGGGACCCGACTCCCTTGCTCGTCCACCCCGTCGAATGGACGCGTTGGCCGGCTAGATCCAGGTCGCCATCATGACCTCGTCGACGTACTCGCCGTCGATCCGGTAGTGGTCTTCACGGACGGCTTCGGTTTCCCATCCCCGCCCCGCCAGGAAGTCGATCGCCCCCTCGTTGGTCGCCGGGACGCTGTTGTAGAGTTTCTCGTAACCCCGCTCCCGGGCCCAGGCGACGCCCCGCTCCAGCAGGTGGCTCCCGAGGTCACAGCGCCGGTATTCCGGCAGGACGCCGACGGTGAGTTTGGCGGTGTGAGCTAGCTTGTCGAGTTCCGGGGCCCGCAGGTGAACCCACCCAACCACCTCGTCGTCGACGGTCGCGACGAAGAACATCCGCGACTCGACCTCGTTGTGCCGGAGCAGGGCCTCCTCGCGGTCGATCACGTCGGCGACGGTTTCGGCCACGATGTCCGGGTTCTCGCTGGCGACCCGGCGGATCGCGCCGACGAGCCCCGACAGGTCCGACTGCGTCGCCGGGCGAATGGCAAAGCCACACGCTTCCGATCGGTGTTCCTCGGTCTCACCCGTCCCGAACGCGACGGCGAGTTCGCCATCGGCCTCGGTGAGCTGCGCGTCCCGTTTCAGGATGGCCACGTGGTGACGGATTCCCCGGGGATCGATCGCCAACGCGTCTTCGAGGTCGTCGATCGTCGCCCGCCCGTGGCGCTCGACGTACTCGTAGACCCGTCGCCGGTCGTCGTGATCGAACGAGAACGTGGTCGAACGGTTCATGCCCTCTGTTACCAAAACCCAGTATATTAAGGTTGGGCGTGCTCCGGTTGGTCTCGGCGAGGGGGCAGGGTTCCTACGTTCGTTCCGGCACGCCGGTCAGGATCTCGGCGGTGTGTTTCGCGCTGTGGGTGTCGACGAAGACCTCCGCCGCCTCGCGGATCGTCACGTCCGGGTCGGCGTCGACGCCGTAACAGCGGGCGTACAGCGAAAGCCACTCGTTGAGGGTTCGCTCCAGGCGGGCGAAGGTTCGCTCCTCGAAGGCGACGAGTTCATCCCCGGCCCGCCCCTCGACGTAAACGAGGATCGTGGGGCCGACGCCCTCGCGACAGCAGCGTTTGGCGCACTCCTCGGCGGCGTCGGAATCCTCCGGGGGGTCGAACGCCTCGCGCTCCTCGCGAACGCGGTCGGCCAGTTCTTCGATGCGGGTTTCAGGGGTTGCCATGAATCGAAACGTGGTCGAGTACGCCGGTCGCTACCCTTCCCTGTACTCGACGCCCTTGCCGCCGCGGGGGTGGGTCCAGTCGGTGTCGGCGACGACGGCGCAGGTGCCACACTCGACGCAGGGCTGGGTGTCGAGGCTGACCACGCGGCGCTCGCCGCCGTTGGTCTTGACCGTCTCCTCGCGGTAGCACCCGCCGCCGAAGCCCTCGGCGCTGACGGGGCAGGCGTTGACGGCCGCGCCGCTGGCGGCGATGGACTCGTCGAGCACCTCGATGTGCGGATTGCCCTCGTCGATGTCGTAGGTCAGGTCGCCGATGCGGTCGTCGAGTTCCGGGGGTTCGACGTCGTTGATCTCCCGCACTTCTGTGCCCATCTCCTCGCCGATGACCGTCGGCAGAGTGACGTAGGGCGTCTTGGTGTCGGGGAGCATCGAGACGAGGAGCGGCGAGTTGTACGCGCGCTCCAGGACGCCCTCGATCGGGCCGAACCCGAGGGCTGCCCGGCCCACGAACGAGGTCGCGAGTCCGTCGACGATCGAGGTGACGGTGTCGTCCTCGGCGACGGATCGGACCAGGTCGTACCGGCGCGGGCGGAGTTTGTCCATGACGCCCTGCTCTTCGAGGGCGTTCGCGTAGTCCTGCCCGGCCATCCGGGGACGACCCCGGTCCTGGGCCCGGGCGAAGGCGTCGGCAGCGAGTGCGCCGGCGGTCACCGCGTGGTTCATCCCCTTGATGATCGGGCCCTGGGCCTGCATCTGGCCGGCGGCGTCGCCGACCAGCGCGAGTCGGCCCTTGTACGGTCGCGGGTGGGCGACCTTCTTCGAGTCGGGCACCAGTTTCGCGGCGTACTCGCGCTCGTGGTACTCGTCGCCGAGCCACTGGGCCAGGAGCGGGTGAGTGAGGAGAGCGTCGAGCAACTCGTGGGGTTCGGCGCGCTCCTCGACGAGGCTGTCGAGGTGGAAGACCGTCCCGATAGAGAGGCTATCCTCGTTCGTGTAGAGGAAGCCGCCGCCCCGGACGCCCTCGAAGAGGTCGCCCGAGAACAGGTGCGCGGCACCCTCCTCCTCGCGGAGGTCGAACCGGTCGTCCACGTCCGGCAGGTCGACGACGGCCTTGACGCCCTGGAACCACTCCTCGGGCTCTTCCCAGTCCATCAGGCCGGCGTCGCGGGCCAACTCCGAGTTGACGCCGTCGGCGGCGACGATGAAGTCCGCTTTGATCGGATCGATCTCGTCGCAGGTGACGCCGACGATTTCGCCGTCCTCCCGGAGCAGGCCGTTCACTCGAACTTCGGTGAGCAGGCCGCCGCCGGTCTTTCGGGTCTTCTCGTGGACGCGTTCGGCCAGCCACGAGTCCATCTTCCGCCGGAGGACCGCGTCGGACCACTCGGTGTCGTGGTGGTGCAGGTCCCCGAGGTCGAACGTCTTGACCGTCCGCCCGGCGACGTTGTGGATGTAGTGGTCGGTGACCGGTCGTTCGGTTGCCTCCGCCCTGAACCTCGGGAAGAGGTCGTCGATCGTGTACGGTG
>DATFIX010000066.1:0-3381 GCA_035269625.1 Natrialbaceae archaeon | reverse complement strand
CCGGGGGCCCGTGCGATCGTCGCAACGTCTCCTTCCTGCAGGGCGCGTTCGGGATCGTCCAGTTCCGAGAGCGCGGCGGCCGTCTTCTCGCCGACGCCGGGAATCGCCGAGAGCTCCATCACCACCCCGTTCGGCGGTGGTGGGAAAAAAGCTCCCGGCGATCAGGCGCCGTCCTCGCGACTGCGGCGGTATCGTCGTCGGCCGCGCTTGACCCACTTCAGGAGGAACAGCGTCCCCTCGAAGAGGCCGATCGCGGTCCCGGCGACGAGGAACGGCGCCATCCCGGTCGGGTCGGGCGCGATGAGGAACGAGACGCCGGCGAACCCGGCCCAGAAGTAGATCCGCTTGCTGGCCAGCCAGCGCCGACTCGTCACGCCCATCATGATCGCAAGCATGATGAACAGCGGGATCTGGAAGACGACCGCGAGGACGCCCGTCAGGGTGACGATCAGGGTGAACGTCTTCGCGAGGCCGAACGCGACGAGGTCGACGCTGCCCTCGGTGTAGTACATGAAGTAGACGAACAGCGTCGGGAGGACGAGGAAATACGAGAAGGCCATCCCGGCCGCCGCGAGCACGAGGCTCGTCGGGACGGCCGCGAGGTAGTAGCGGCGTTCGTGGGGGTACAGCCCGGGGCGCATGAACCGGTAGGTCTGGTAGACGACCATCGGGAGGGCGATCAGGACGCCGGCGAGGCCGGCGACCTTGATCTGGGTGAGGATCTTTTCGAGGGGGCCATAGAGGTGCGGGTCGGGCGCGTCGGCGGTCGGCAACACCGCCTGCCAGATGTGGAGGGTGGCTCCCTCGCTGAACGGCCACGCGAGGATCGTCACGACGGCCGCGATGACGACGACGACCCCGAGTCGCTTGACCATCTCCTCGATGTGCGCGGTGAGGGGCATCTCCTGGTCGTCCGGCGGGCCGTCGCGGTCGCGTTCGAGGACGCCCCCCGACCTCGGTTCCTCGACGGCGGGTTCGGTGTCGGGCTCGAGGAGTTGCTGGTCGCCGGAATCCTTGATCAGTTCCTCCTGTGTCTCGTACTGGTCGATGAAATCCTCGTCCGGTTCGTCGAACTGGGAGTCCTCCCAGTCCTCCTCGATCTTCGCATCCTCCCAGGGGTCCTCGACGTCCGGGACCGTCTCCGGGACGTAATCGTACGAATCCGGTTCGCGCTCTTCGGCCTCCTCGGGTGGCAGTGGACCGATAACGTCGGTCTCCGGATCCGGGTCGGGGGCTGACCCGGGGGCCATCGCATCGTGTTCGGGTGATCCTGGCGGGGCGCCCGGGTGGCCGCTCCGGGTCCGCTCCGGCGGTTCCTCCTCCGGTCGACGACCGTCCGCCGACGCTGGCGTTTCGTCTTCGTCGTCGACCCGCGTCAGCCCACCCGTTTCCTCGGATTCGGCGTCGGATTCGATCTCGGCGTCGGATTCGGGTTCGGCCTCGGCGTCGGGGTCGGTGACGACGTCCGTCTCGCCGTCGTCCCCGAGCCATTCGTGGGGTCTCGGCCCGGATTCACCCAGGAAATCGACGATGGGTTCCGGTCCGCCGCTATCCGTCTCATCGGCTTCGTCGTCGGGTTCTTCGGAGTCCGAGTGGTCGTTGTCGAGTTCTTCGTCGTCGGGTTCTTCGGGGTCCGAGTGGTCGTCGGCCGTTTCGGATTCGGGAGACTCGTCGGAGGTGGCTGTCTCCTCGGATTCGCCGGCGTCCTCGGTATCGGCCCCGTCATTATCGGTCGGCGCTTCGGCGGTGTGGGACTCGTCTCGCTCGGAATCGCCGTCCGGCGAACGGTCGGACCCCTCCTCGTCGGGGGCGTTCGACGGTTCGTCCGGCTCCGGCTCCTCCGCCATTCGTGGGAGACTACAGCCGCGGGTTATTATAGGCCTTTTTCCTCGGGCCCGCGCCGGTGGGCATCGACGGGCCGCTGAAGTGAAAAATTGATAACGACGACCGACTAATCCGAGGTCAGTCAATGAGTTCTGTCGTCGACGAGGACACGATGCGCTCCCTGGAGAGCGGTCGCCAGTCGCTCGCCTCGACGCTCCGGGTGGTTCAAAAGCATCTCCAGAAGGCGTTCATCGTCTTCGTCATCGGGATGCTGGGCACCGTCTACGCGATGCGCCTCTACGTCTGGGCGTTTCTCACGGCGAACGCCAAGTCGCGGATCGGCGTGCAGGACGCCGCGTTCGGCCAGATCAAGATCATCGCACAGACGCCGTTCGACGTCATCCTGTTGCAGGTCAAGATCGGTATCGTCGTGGGGATCATGCTCACGATTCCGACGCTGCTCTTTCTCGCCCGCGATTCGGTCCGGGACCGGATCTCGCCGGCGGTCCCGATCCGCCGGTCGCAAATCGCGGGCCTGGCCCTGCTCGGCATCCTCCTGTTTGCCGGCGGCATGGTCTACGCCTACACCGTCTTCTTCCCGTTCATGTTCGAGTTCCTGGCGAACAACGCCGCCAAGGCTGGTATCCAGCCCAAGTACGGGATCGTGGAGTTCACGGAGTTCGTCGTCTTCCTCACGCTGTCGTTCGGGCTGGCCGCGGAATTGCCGCTCCTGATGGGCGGGTTCTCCTACTCGGAGATCATCCCCTACGAGTTCTGGCGGGACAAGTGGCGCCACGCCGTCCTCTTCATCTTCGCGTTCGGGGCGCTGTTCTCGCCGCCGGATCCCTTCACGCAGATCATGTGGGCCGTCCCCCTGATCGCCCTCTACGGGTTCAGTCTCGGGCTGGCGAAGGTGGTCGCCAACGTCCGGCGCTCGGCCGCCGCGGAGGTCGGCGAGTCGGGCGCGCTCGGTCGCAAACTCCGCCAGCTCGGTGCCGTGACTGCCGGCGCGACGGTCCTGATGTACCTCCTCGTCTCCGTGGGTCTGTTCGAGACGTTCAACGCGTCGGTTCGCCCCGAACTTCCGGCCGCCATCCGGCCGTCGCCCCTCACGATCGAGGCCGTCGCGCCGTGGGCCGGAACGGCCGGGCAGGCGTTCGTAAGCGTGGTTCTGGGGCTCGTCGTCGCGCTGCTGGTCGTGACCGTCTTCGTGGTCCAGGTGCTCCGCCAGCCGATCGTTCCCCGCGACCCGCTCCGGGCGGAGGACCCGGCGGACATCGACGTCGAACGGCTGGACTTCGAGGGCGTCCGGGCCGCGCCGATCGAGGCCTTCGCCGAGATGTCCGAGCAAGACGCCGTTTCGGCGGCTCGGGCGGCGATGGACGAGGACGACCCCGACCGGGCCCAACTCATCCTCGACCGGTTCGACGAGGCTCAGGAGGCTGACGTCGAAGCGGCGGAGGAAGGAGTGGCCGCCGAGACGACCGAGTCGGCCACCGCGGAGGCCACCGCAACTGGGGATTCGGCCGAGGAGAGCGACGTCGTCACCTCGACGAC
>DATFIX010000065.1:0-10164 GCA_035269625.1 Natrialbaceae archaeon | reverse complement strand
GTTTCTACGTCGCCATCTTCGCGGCCATCCTCGTTCTCGCCGCCACAGCGGCCATGGTCCTGCCCGCCGGCACCCAGAAGTACGGTATCGTCAGCGCGGAGTTCGAGTCCGAACGGGCGGACGTAATCCCGATGGGTGAATCAAAAAACTGGAATTACACCCTCACCAACGGCGGCCTCGTCCCGACCCACGTCTACCTCGAACCGGCAAGCGAGGGCGTCGAAACCGAACCGAATCACGTGTACCTTTCCGGTCGAAGCTCGGTCAACGCCACCCTCACCGTCCACGCCCCGCCACAGACCGGGTACTATCGCCGGTTCGTCACCGAGCACCGCTACCTCGCGCTCCTGCCCGCACCCGCGATCCAGTACCTCTACGGCGTCCACCCCTGGGCCCCGATCGTCGCTATCGACGCGCTCATCGGCATCCCGTTCTACCTCGTCGGCGTCGCCCTGGCCGGCGGTGGCCGACTCCGCGATCGCTCTCGGGATCGGGACCGCTCGCTGACGGCCCGCTTGCGCCGGGCGGTAATGGGTCGCTAGTGACCTTCAATGGCCTCATAATTATCCCGTCGGCTCCCGACCTTCGGGCGGGATGGGCAATGGGGTGCTCCGGTTACGGGCCGTTATCGCATCGAACCTCGAAATAGTCCTCGTCGTCCTGATCGCCCTCGCCGCCGTCGGGGGGTGGATCACGTACACGACCTACGCCGAGCCAGGGACGACCACCGAAACCCTCACGGTCGGCTCCTGGGAAACGACGGCCCAGTTCGATCACGGTGCAACCGTCACGGAAGACAATTCCGCCTTTCCAGTCGGGAGCACGCTCTCGAACCGGACGGTGTACTTCACGGACGTCGCCCCTCGGCTCAACGGCACGTTCGTCTTTTCGCACTCGGCCACCGACAACGCGGCAGTGACCGAGGCCGTGACGGTGGAACTGGTGACCCGAGGGGTCGAAGGTAGTCAGGCCGACCGGCAGGTGCTCTGGACGAGGAGCGACACGCTGGGGAAACGGACGACAGAGGCGTCGGGGCCGAGGGAGTCGGTCAGGGTTCCCTTCTCTATTCACGTTCCCACGGTCGAAAACCGGACGCGACGGATCGAAACCGAACTCGGTGGTGGTGCTGGCCAGACCGAGGTACTCGTCCGGGCGACCGTCGACCTGCAGGGGACGATCAACGGCCAGCCCGTCAGTCGGACGGAGACCTACGAGCTCCCGGTCGCTCCGGAGGGAACCCGCTACCGGGTCGAGGATTTCGGCGAACAAAGCGATCGCCACGAGACGACGCGCCGGGTAACCGTCGAGCGGACCTACGGCCCACTCCGTCGGTTCGGCGGTCCTACCCTGCTTGGCGTGGCGGTCCTCGCTCTTGGAACGATCGTCGCGGCCCACACCACCGACCGACTCGAACCCGACGACGCCGATCTGGAACGCCTGGCCTTCGAGGACGACCGGGCCGAGTTCGAGGAGTGGATCTCGACGATCCGCCTCCCGGACGAGGCCTTCGATCGACCCGTTGCCGAGGCGGAATCGCTCGGCGACCTGGTCGATCTGGCGATCGACACCGACAGTGCCGTCATCGAGGATCCCCATTACGACGCCTTCTACGTGGTCCACGGCGAGTTCCTCTACCGGTATCGACCGCCCACCGGATCCGGGAGGCTGTCCTATGGGGCCCAGGGACGGGCGTTCGACATGGAACTGGCCGAGCGGGACGACCCTGACACCTCGACGGACGGCGAATCGCCGGACATGTTCGGGTCCAGTGCGGACGCGAGCGCCGACGACGTTGCATCTGCCGACGACACGGACGGGGTGGACTCTGATGACGAGACCACGTGAGGTCCGCCACGACAGGACGGGCCTCTGGGCACGTGGCTCGGCGGGAATTCGAATCACGCGAGACTCGCTCTGCTCGTCTCGCTGGCTCACGTTCGCTACGCTCACGAGAACGCGGTTACGGTTACCCGAAGGCCGAAGGATACCCTATCGAGGTGGGATTGCGGGAGAAGTGGGCCGGCGCGAATTTGAATCACCGCGGAGCAAAGCTCCGCGGGCCCTCACTCGCTTCGCTCGTGAGGACGCGGTTACGGCCACTCGATGGTCGATTCTCGTCAGGCAGGAATGCGGGAGAAGTGGGCCGGCGCGAATTTGAATCGCGGTTACGGCCACCCGAAGGCCGAAGGATACCAAGCTACCCCACCGGCCCGCATTACAGAGGTCGGACGGGGCCGCGTTTAACAGTTATGATTCCTGGGTCCCACGGGGGGTAAACGGCGCTCGACGACTGGGCTATTCAGAAACACTGGGGCCCGGCATCGACGGGGAGCGAGATTCTCGTTCTCGAACGGTATTTCAGGTCTTTCCGTCGGGGGATGCGTGACCATGGTATCGGGTCTGTTGCCGTGGAAGTGGCTGAAATATCAAGTCATCGTTCATACTGGGTGTGAATTTTGGCGGGGAGGTCGCCGCGCGCGGCACCTCTCGGCGTTAATTTTTTTGATTTTTCTCCGGATACGTTCTCGGATTCGATCCTGGGCGTTTGATCCATTACCGATGGCTGTTATAAAATGTGCACGGCGTGGTGAAGTCTCGTTTCAAGTTTCGAATCGAAACACGATATGGGCTGATCAATAGGCAACTTTTTATCTCCTGCCCGTTGATGTTCGGTAGTCGCGTCAGGTGTAAACATGGCAGACGAAAACAAAGACAACGTGCTACTGAATCGGCGACAAATGGTAACAGGTCTCGGTGCCGCTGCGGTGGCCGGCCTCGCTGGCTGTCAGGGTGACGGCGGCGACGGCGGCGACACGACGACCGAGCCCACCGGCGGCGACGGTGGCGACGGCGGCGATGGCGGTGATGGCGGCGACGGCGGCGACACCCCGACCCAGGAACCGGAAGACCTGGGCAACCTCAAGATGGCGTTGGTCAAGAGTCCGCTCGACATGGACCCGAACGTGGCCAACGACGTTCCGTCCACGATGGTCATCGACCGCGTGGTCGAGGGGCTGTATGCGTATGACGAAGGCCTCGGCATCGTGCCGAACATGGCCGAAGGCGAACCGGAAGTCAACGACGACGGGACGAAATGGACGGTCAAACTGAAAGACGACCCGCGACCCACGTTCCACAACGGGAACGAGGTCACCCCGGAGGACGTGAAGTACTCGTTCGAGGTGCCGGTCAAGGAGAACACCGAGAACGCCTCCGAACTGAACATGGTCGACACGATCGAGACGCCGGACGACCGGACGATCGTGTTCAACCTCAAGTACCCGTACGGTGCGTTCATGACCACGCTGACCTGGTACGTGGTTCCCAAGTCCGTCCGCGAGGAGGACAAGGACGCCTTCAACACGGGCAACGCGCTGATGGGCTCGGGTCCGTTCAAGTTCGACGGCTGGCAGGAGGGCCAGCACGCGACCGTCGTCAGGAACGACGACTACTGGGGCGAGTCCAAGGCCAAACTGGCCGAGGCCCGATTCGTGCCGGTCGAGGAGCCGACGACCCGCGTCACGACGCTCCAGAACGGCGAGAACGACATCGTCGAGGAGATCCCGCCCAAGCTCTACCCGACCGTCAAGGGTATGAACGACGCCGGGATCCAGGAAGTCCCCGGCATCGGGTACTTCTACATGTCGTTCAACTGCAACGAGGGTCCGACCGCGGATCCGAAGGTCCGCGAGGCCGTCGACTACGTGTTCGACATGGACGCCGCGGTGGCGAACTACGTCGAGCCGACTGGCCTCCGCCAGTACGCCCCGACGCCGAAGCCCGTCTCCGATGAGTGGGACTTCCCGCTGGACGAGTGGAAGCAGATCCCCCACGGCAAGGACATCGAGGCGGCGAAGGAGCTGTTCGACGAGGCCGGCGTCTCGAAGAGCTACAATTGGAACATCATCGTTCCCCCGGACGACAAGCGCGAACAGATCGGCGTGTCGGTCAGTAACGGTCTGAAGGAGGCCGGCTTCAACAACGTGTCGGTCCAGCGCCTCGACTGGGGTGCGTTCCTCGACAAGTACGTTAGCGGCAACGAGAACGACTACAACATGTACACGCTGGGCTGGTCCGGTACGCCCGACCCGGACGCGTTCACGTACTACATGTTCGGCCGGACCGAGGACACCCTGGGCGTCACCAACGGGTCCTTCTACGGCAACAACAGCGAGCGCGGGAAGGAGGCCGCCCAGAAGTTCCTCGACGCGCGCAAGTCGGCCGACCGCGAGGAACGCCGGCAGCTGTACATCGACGGGATCACGATGGCCCTTGAGGACCGCGCGCACATCCCGGCGTACAACCTCAAGAACTCCTACGGCGTCAAGAACTACGTCAAGGACTTCCAGGAGCACGCCGTGGACGGGTTCCACCTCAGCACCGGCCACAACAACACCTACATCGAAGGCAAGTAGGCGTGCAGACTGGACGAACGCATCACCGACCCATCGATGCCCCCATCGATGACGACCATTTCGCATTCGCGGTTTCGAACGTCAACAACGTAAGAGGAGTCTAAGAGTACGCTATGGGACGCGCAACGTATACCCTTCGCCGCATCCTGCAGGGCATTCCGGTCCTGCTCGGTGTCGTCACCATCACCTTCTTCCTGACGGAGGCGATGCCGGGCGATCCGGTGAGCATCATGCTCGGGCCCAACCCGAGCCTGACGCAGGCAGCGGCGATACGAGCGAAGTATGGCCTCGACGAACCAGTCTACGTACGGTACTTCAAGTACCTCTGGAATTTGCTGCAGGGTGACATGGGACGGAGCCTGTACTACAGCGTTCCCGTCACCACGAAGATCATGGAGCGGCTGCCCGTGACGCTGCTGCTGGTCGGCGCGAGTTTCGTCTTCGGGGCAGTCACCGCCGTCCCGCTGGGCGTCATCTCGGCGAAGCGACGGAACAAGCCGGTTGACCACATCTCCCGGATCGTGGCCCTCATCGGCATCAGCACCCCGTCGTTCTGGATCGGTCTGATCCTCATCATCATCTTCGCCTTCCACTCGCAGGACGTCAGCTGGATTCCGAAGTTCCCGGCAACGGGGTTGGTCCTCCCATGGGCTGACCCCGCGACCATCGACGGTGCCAACTCCCGGTACGACGTGGTCGCCAGATCGATGCAACATCTGGCATTACCGACGTTATCGCTGGGAACGCTCCGGATGGCGGCCTTCACGCGCATCGAGCGGTCCTCCATGCTGGAGGTCCTGAACCAGGAATACGTCAAACTCGCACGGGCGTACGGCGTCAAGGAGAGCAAGATCCTCCGGAAGCACGCCTTCCGCAACGCCCAGCTGCCCCTGATCACCATCATGGGCCTGCAGCTGACGGCGTCGCTGGGCGGGGCAGTCCTCACGGAGACGGTCTTCGAGATCAACGGGATGGGACGACTCATCATTACGGCCGTCAACAACCAGGACTACTACCTCGTGATGGGGACGACGCTGATGTTCGGTCTCGTGTTCGTGATCGGCGTCATCGTCGTGGACCTCCTGTACGCCTACATCGACCCGCGCGTCTCCTTCGAGGGAGGTGACTGATCATGGCAACGGCAACTGACGACGACGTCGAGGAAGGCATCGAAGGAGAAGAGAAGCCGGAAGCCCGGGTCGGGTGGCGGTACACCCTGTCCCAGCTCCGGAAGGACCCGACGGCGATGGCTGGAGCAGTCATCATCGGGGTCTTCTTCGTCATCGCCGCCCTCGCGTTCATCGACACCACCGTTCTCGGGTGGTTCGGCAAGGAGTACTGGCTGGCAGAGACGTTCTGGGTCAACCCCGTCAAGGACCCGGCAACGACGCGGATCCTCCGTCCGCCGCTGGGCCTGACGAACGACCTGCACCCGAACGATCCGGGGAACTGGAACCACGTGCTGGGCACCGACCACCGCGGTCGGGACATCCTGGCCCGGTTGTTCTACGGGACCCGGATCGCCATGATGGTCGGCATCGTCGCCACCGGCATCGGGACGATCCTGGGCGTGATTTCCGGTGCGATCGCCGGGTACTACGGCGGGTGGATCGACGACGCGCTGATGCGCGCCGTCGAGGTCCTGTACGCCATCCCGTTCCTGGTGCTCGTCATCGCGTTCATGGTCGCGTTCGGTCGCAACCTGACGTTCGCGATGATCGGCGTCGGGATCCGGACGATCCCGGTGTTCGCCCGTCTCATCCGGTCCGAGGTGTTGTCGGTCCGCGAGGAGGACTACGTCGAGGCGGCGCGCGCCGCCGGAGTGACGGACTGGAAGTTGATCCAGCGGCACATCATCCCGAACAGTTTCGCACCCGTCCTGGTGCAGGCGACGCTCCAGATCGGGATCAACATCCTGGTCATCGCCGGGCTGTCGTTCCTGGGCTTCGGTGCCCAGCCCCCGACGGCCTCGTGGGGACAGATGCTGGCGGTGTCGCGGGGCTACATGCTCCCGGCCCCGTGGTTCAGCGTCTGGCCCGGGATCGCGATCCTGCTGTCGGTGATCGGGTTCAACCTGCTGGGTGACGGCCTACGAGACGCACTCGATCCGAGGATCCAAAACAGATGAGCGAAGACGAAACACTACTGGAAGTCGAGAACCTGAAGACACAGTTCTTCACCGAGGAGGGAACCGTCCGTGCGGTGGACGGCATCTCTTTCGACGTGAAAGAAGGCGAGATCGTCGGCCTCGTCGGCGAATCCGGTGCCGGGAAATCGGTCGCGACCTCCTCGATCATGCGGCTGGTCGAGGATCCCGGCGAGATCGTCGGCGGAACGGTCACGTTCAAGGGCGAGAAGCTGATCGACTTCGAGGAAGGCCCGGACGGCGAGATGAAGCCCTCCGACGAGATGTTGTCGAACAGTCAGATGCGAAAGCGCATCCGCGGGCGGGAAATCGCGATCATCTTCCAGGACCCGATGGAGGCGCTGAACCCCGTGTTCAAGGTCGGATCCCAGATCCGCGAGTTCATCGAGATCAACCGCGGGTTCGACGAGCAGGAGGCCAGGGAACTGGCCGTCGACACGCTTCGCGAGGTCGGCATCCCGGAACCGGAGGATCGCTACCACAGCTATCCCCACCAGTTCTCCGGCGGGATGCGCCAGCGTGTCCTCATCGCGATGGCACTATCCGTCGAGCCGTCGCTGATCATCGCCGACGAGCCGACGACGGCGCTGGACGTGACCGTCGAGGCCCAGATCCTCGAGCTGGTCGACGACCTCCGGGAGAAGTACGACACCGCGTTCATCTGGGTCACCCACGACATGGCTGTCATCGCCGAGATCTGCGATCGGGTGAACGTGATGTACCTCGGTGAGATCATCGAGGAGGCCGAGGTCGACGACCTCTTCCACGATACCAAGCACCCCTACACGAACGCATTGCTCGACTCGATCCCCCGGCCGGACCAGACGACCGAGGAACTCAACCCGATCGTCGGCGTCATGCCCGAGGCGATCAATCCGCCGCCGGGCTGTCGGTTCCACACCCGGTGTCCGGACGCCCGCGAGGTCTGTCCGGAGGTCGAACCCGAGTTCCAGGACGTCTCCGAGCCGGGAGAAAAAGCCCATCACGTCCACTGCGTGAAATTTGAGGACGTCGGCTACGAGTACGCCGAACCGTTGGAAACGGAGGCGACCGAGGCGTTCGGAAGCGACTTCATGAACACCGACACCGAAGGAGGTGAGGCCGATGACTGAAGACGCAGAGGAGGTCGAATTCGGCGAGACGCTGGTCCGCCTGGAGGGCGTCTCGAAGCACTTCAGCCAGGGCAGTGGGTTCATCGAGGGCATCTGGCCGAAACCCCCGGTCAGGGCGAACGACGACGTCACCCTCGAGATCAAGAAAGGCGAAACGCTCGGGCTCGTCGGGGAATCCGGCTGTGGGAAGTCCACGCTCGCCCGGACCATCCTCCAGTTGCTCGAGGCGACCGAGGGCGACATTTTCTTCAAGGGACGCAACCTCGCGGAGCTGTCGGGCAAGGAGCTACGCGAGCAGCGCGAGGACATGCAGATGATCTTTCAGGATCCGCAATCCTCGCTGGACCCGCGCATGAAGGTCGGCCCCATCGTCGAGGAGCCGATGAAGGCTCACGGGCTCTACCAGGGCGAACGCGAGGAGCGCGCCCGCGAACTGCTGGAGAAAGTCGGGCTGGATCCCCAGCACTACAACCGCTACCCACACCAGTTCTCCGGCGGGCAGCGCCAGCGGATCAACCTGGCGCGCGCGCTGTCGGTCAACCCCGACTTTATCGTCTGTGACGAGCCGGTTTCGGCGCTGGACGTCTCCATCCAGGCCCAGGTCCTGAACACGATGAACGAACTCCAGGACGAGTTCGGGCTCACTTACCTGTTCATCGCCCACGACCTCTCTGTCATCCGGCACATCTCGGACCGCGTGGCCGTGATGTACCTGGGCCACGTCGTCGAGGTGGCGGACAAGGAAGAGCTGTTCGAGAACCCGAGCCACCCGTACACGAAGTCGCTCCTCAAGGCGATCCCCACTCCGGATCCGCGGTCGGAAGGCCGGGAAGTGATCCTCCAGGGCGACGTCCCCTCGCCGATCGAACCGCCGTCCGGGTGTCGGTTCCGGACGCGGTGTCCCAACCTCATCGCGCCGGATCAGTACGACATGGACGCGGAGATGTGGACTCGCGTCCGGTTCTTCATGCGGGAGGTCGACCGCCGGACCTTCGAGGTCAGCGACGAGGCGACCCTCCGGGAGCGGTTCTTCCCCGATGAGCAACCGACTGGCGAGGTCGGTGACATCGTCGACGAGGCCATGACGGCCCTCACGGACCCCGAGATGCCGGACTGGGACCGCGCGGAGGAATTGGTGGTCGAGTCGTTCGCCGAGGAGTCCATCTGCGCCAAGGAACTGCCGGTGTACGAGGTCGAGTCGGAGTACACCGACGGGACGCACCTCGCGGCCTGCCACCTCCACAAGGGCGGCGAGGAACTCGTGGCCGCGGACACCACGGACGTCCAGTCAGAGGCGGACGACTAGGGTCGGTCGCCTCGCGATCCTCGGACCTGACGCTCTTTCGCGACGATTCTATTCTGGTGCGCTTTCGAGACGGTTCTGTTTTCCGACGTGCTTTCGAGAAGATTCCTGTTTCGGACGGTCGTTCGGGAGCCGAGTCACCGGAGTTCGATCTCGACGCTGCCCCGCGGCTGGGGGTCTTTCGTCGCGACGAACGCCGCGATCTCGTGAACGCCCCGTTCGGGGAGGACGTATTCGGTTCGCTCGCCGTCCCTGCCGGTTCGCTTGAACCGTCCGCTCCACTCCCGTTCGATGACCAGGTGATCGCCCCCCTCGAGAGCGAACTGGCTGGGCGTGTCTCCGGCGTACGTCGGTTCGTCGCTGGCTCCGAGGTCGCCGTCGACCTCCCAGCCCCAGAGGCGTCGGGTGGGCGTCCGGACGGTGACGGGAACCGGGAGTCGGTTTTTGATCTCCACCGTGAACGGGACCGGATCGCCGACGGCGAACTCGCGGTCGGGGACCGACACGGAGACCGTGATGACCCGCTGGGCCACGAACTGGGGGACGAACCGGCCGAGCAAGTCGGTGAGTTCGTTCTCGGTCTTGTCGAACCCGAACCGATCGCGGTCCTCGTTGCGGTCCGACCAGTCGGACGGCGATCGCGCCATATGGCGGTCGTTGGCCACCCAGCGGTATCCATCTATCGGTCTTTCGGGGTCGAGTCGTCCGATTCGGGGCTCGATGGCTACCCGTTCAGAACGCCGACCAGCCGCCGGTGTCGAGCCAGTGGTGGGCGACCACGATCGCGTGGTCGGCGTGGAGCGCCTCGGGCCCGAGGCGGAGGCGGCGGTCCGCGAGGTCTGCCAGGCGATCGGCTTCCTCGGGGGTAAAGTCGTGGTGGTCGGAGAGGACGAAAACGGGGTCGGTGGGCGGTTCGACGTCGCCGGCAGGGTCGCCGTCCTCGTGGAGCTGGACGAGGGTCCCCTGTTCGGCGACGGTTTTCAGGGTTGCCGCCAGGTCCCGCCGGGCGATCGACACGCCCGGCGAGGTCTCGTATGGGCGTGGGCCGATGGCCTCCCGGCGGTCCTCGAGGGCACCCCGGATCAGTGCGGCGGTCGAGCGCTCGTCCGGGTTGAGCCGCCTGAGATCGCTCCCATCGAAGATCACGGTAAACTCGTCGCCCAGGACCAGATGGACCCGCACGTCCTC
>DATFIX010000064.1:0-5427 GCA_035269625.1 Natrialbaceae archaeon | reverse complement strand
GAGCGAGCGCGGCGAGTACGAGATCACCGACGTGGTCGACCAGGCCATCGACGCGTACGACGTCACTGCCGTCCCCGTCGAGCGCTGGCTCGGCGTCGGTCGCCCGTGGGAACTGCTGGCGGCCAACGAGTGGAAACTCGGCGAGTACGACCGCCGGATCGAGGGCGAGGTTCACGAGGACGCCGAGTTGCGGGGGCCCGTCGTGGTCGAGGCGGGTGCGACGGTCGACGCCGGTGTGGTAATCGAGGGCCCGGCGATGATTCGCTCCGGGGCCTCGGTCGGGCCGAACGCCTACGTCCGGGGAACGACCCTGATCGGCCCGGACGCCTCGGTCGGTCACTCGGTCGAGGTGAAAAACAGCGTCCTGATGGCCGGCGCGGCGGCCAACCACCTCTCGTACGTCGGCGACAGCGTGCTCGGCCGGGACGTGAACCTCGGCGCGGGGACCCAGATCGCGAACCTCCGCCACGACGATGCCGCGGTCGAACTCACCGTCAAGGGCGAGCGCGTTTCGACCGGCCGCCGGAAGTTCGGCGTCGTCATGGGCGACGGCGCCAAGACCGGGATCAATGCCAGCCTCAACGCCGGCGTGACCCTCTCGACCGGGGCCGGCGTGAAACCGGGCGAGGCGGTGTTCCGGGACCGGTGACTCGCCAGCGGCCGTGTTCCGGGATCGCTGAATCGAATGCGGAGTCATCAGGAGGATCACACTTTACTTGCCGGCCGGCGTCGTTCCACGCGGGATGCTCCTCGAACTCGTCGGCTTCGCGGTCGGCCTCGCACTCATCCTGGTCGGTGCCGGCAGAACCATCGACTCGGCCGCCGAGCTGGCGCTGTACTACGGGGTCTCGCCCTTCTTCATCGGGGTTACGGTCGTCTCGATCGGGACCTCCATCCCGGAGATGACCACCTCGGTCTACGCCGCCGTCTACGGTGCCGGCGACCTGCTGGTGGGGAACATCGTCGGGTCGGAGACGTCCCAGATCACGCTCGCGATCGGGGTGGTCGCGCTCATCTCGGGGATCGAGGCGGAACGCCGTAACGTGCTCGTCTACGGCGGCGCGATGATTCTCGCGATGGTCATCATGATCCTGGTGCTCGAGGACGGCGAGATCATCCGGTCAGAGGGCTTTCTCATGATGCTCGCGTACGTCGCCTTCATCCACGACCTCTATTCCCACGAGGGCGGTGCGGAGGTCACCAGGGAAGTGGCCGAAGAGCAAGTACCGCCCTCCCGGGCGATCCCCTGGATCGTCGTCGGCCTCGCGCTGGTGGTCGTCGGGGGGCACCTCATGGTGACCAACGGCGTCGCCGTCGCCCGCTTGCTGGGCGTCCCCGAGTTCCTCGTCGGCCTGCTGACCGGCCTGGGCACCACCGCGCCCGAAATCGTCGTGGCCAGCCTCGCGGCGATGCGGGGCGAGGCCGGCATCTCCGTCGGGTCGCTGCTCGGGAGCAACGTCACCGACCCGGTCTTCTCGCTCGGGATCGGTGCCCTGTTCGCCGAAGTGGCCGTCACCGATCCCCGGACCGTGTTCCTCTCGACCGGCTACATGCTCGCCGTCTCGCTCGCCGTGCTCGGCCTCATGTATTGGCGACGCGGGATCGACCGGCGCGCGGCGATGGCCTGCCTGCTCCTCTATCTCCCGTCGTTCGTCGTGCGCTGACGTTGCAGGCGCTCCATCGACCCGTACAACTCGACGAGTCGGTCGTACTCGTCGGGATCGTAGAACGCGGCCCGGCCCCGCGTGAAGTCTTTGGCGGTCTCGACGACGAACGACGTGGCGGCGGCGAGGTCCGGGACGTAGTTCGCGCCGGTCGCGGGCCCGGGAATCGCGCTCGTGCTCGTGGTCGCGACGCCGACCACCGGCGCGTCGGTCGCCGTGGCCGGTTGCATGATGCTGTTTATGTGCTCGACGTCGTTCCCGTAGGGCGTCACGTCGGCCATGCTCAGCGCGAGCGTGGACGGGGGCTCGCCGGTCACCCGCTCCTGGACGTCCAGCAGGTCGGGGCTGGGCCGGAGGAGCCAGCCCGATTTGGCCGTGGGCGTGATGGCGAACCCGCGCTCGCAGTGTCGCCGGTTGCCCTTCGTGGCGTCGATCGACAGGACGGCGTCCAGGTCGTCGTCCAGTTGCTGCTCGTTCAGCGCGTGGACCGACACCGGCGCGTCCATGAACGGGACCGGGTCGTGCGGGATCGTCGGTGCGTCCGGGCAGACGTGCGTGGAGATTCGAACGTCGCCCGGGAGGACGTCGCCCTTCCGGCGCATCGCGGCGAGACGAAGCGCGGCCGCCACGGCGACGATGGCGCCGTCGGCGTCGGAGACCATCCCGACCGCCTCGGGCCGTGCGCCGACGCCACCGAGGCGACCGAGAACCCCGAGCCTGGGGGCGTCACGGTCGCTCCCCGGGATCCGAACCGTGATCACGTCGGTCGATCCCGCTTCGCCCTCGATCGGCGTCACGTCCGTCTCGATCTCGTCGGCCGCCGCGCCCGCCGCCGTTTCGATCGCCTCGATCACGCTCTCGCCGTCCGCGTCGGCCGCGTCGAGCAGGTCCATCGCCTCCGCGACGTCTCGGAACATGTGGGTTCTTGCCAGGGACTTCGAGGGCCCGGGGCTTAGTCGATGGGCAGACGGCAACCCCCGCGTCCGATTCCCGCTCGATCCGGCGACCCCGGCGAACTGTCACCCTCCCGAGAAGGGGTGACGTGGTGCCGATACGCACAGCACTATGTCGCCGGACGGGGAAGGGACCGCATGAGCAAGACCGACGCGTTCGAGTGGATCGACGACCACGGCGACCGCCTGGAAGACATCGGACTACAGATCTGGGAGACGCCGGAACTCGGCCTGCACGAGGCGGAGTCGGCGACACTGCTCGCGGACGAACTCGCCGACGCTGGCTTCGAGGTTGACCGCGGCGTCGGCGGGATGCCGACCGCGTTCGTCGCCACCTACGGCGAGGGCGACCCGAAAATCGGAATCCTGGGCGAGTACGACGCGCTCCCGGGCCTCTCGCAGACGGTTTCGGCCGAACGCGACCCCGTCGAGAAGGGCGAACCCGGCCACGGGTGCGGGCACAACCTCTTCGGGACCGCCGGCGTCGGTGCCGCCATCGCGATCAAGGAGGCGATCGACGCGGGCGAACTGGAGGGAACGATCGTCTTCTTCGGGTGTCCGGCCGAGGAGACGCTGGTCGGCAAGACCTACATGGCGCGGGCCGGCGCGTTCGACGACCTCGACGCCGCCGTGACCTGGCACCCGGGCGACCTGAGTTCGCCGACGAAAGCCCGGTCGAACGCACTGAACTCGCTCACGTTCACCTTCGAGGGGATCTCCTCGCACTCGGCGGGTGCGCCGGAGGCCGGCCGGAGCGCCCTGGACGCGGTCGAACTCCTGAACACCGGCGTCGAGTTCATGCGCGAGCACGTCTCGGACGACGCCCGGTTGCACTACGCGATCACCGACGGCGGGCAGGCCCCCAACGTCGTCCCCGACACGGCGACGGTGTGGTACTACGTCCGGGCACCCACTCGCGAGGAAGTCGAGCGCAACACCGAGTGGCTCCGGGACATCGCCGAGGGCGCGGCCCTGATGACCCAGACCGACGTCGAGGAGCGCTTCCTCACCGGGTGTTACGACTATCGCGCCAACGACGTCGTGACGGACGTGATCTGGGAGAACATGGAGGCGATCGGCCCGATCGACTACGACGACGAGGACTACGCGTTCGCGGCCGACCTCAAGGGGACGGTCGACGAGGACTCGATCGAGTCCGGCCTCTCGGAGGTCCCGGAGGACGTCTACGACCGGGTCCGCGACGAGGCGCTCTATCCCGACCCGATCCCGGCCTACGACGAGGAGGTCACGAGCCACGGGTCGACGGAGGTGGCCGACGTGTCCTGGATCGCCCCGACCGGGCAGTTCCGCGCGGCTACTTGGCCCGTCGGAACCCCCGGACACTCCTGGCAGGCCGTCGCCGCCAACGGCGACTTCGGCCTGACCGGAATGCGCTTCGCCGCGAAGGTACTCGCCGGTACGGCCTACGACCTGCTCGACGATCCGGAGACGCTCGCCGCCGCCCGCGAGGAGTTCGACGAGGAGATCGGCACCGAAGCGTACGAATCCCCGCTGCCCGAGGACGCCGAACCGCCCTTCGACATGACGGCGATGGGTCACGACTAGGGCCGGCAAGCGGCCCTTGGCCACGACGAAACCGTCGCTACCGCTGGCGCTCGACAACGAGACGTCCGTGCGCCGGGAAGAAGCCGCACTGACCCCGACGTCGGGAAGTTAGTCCGCGATCGAATCGGCTTCGGCCACGGCCGTCCGGGCCGCGCCGAGCGATACTTCGCCGTCCGCGTCGACCTCGACTTCGAATCCTTCGAACGGGAACGTCACCGTCCCCGAGTCCATCGAATCGACGAGTTTGTTCAACGCGTCGGGATCGATCTCGTACGCGAGGGGCCCGACCTGCACCGGGTCCACCCCTTTCCTGTCGGCGACCGCCTCGACCACTGCCAGCGAGGGGCGCTGGGCGTCCGTTACCACCTGTCTACTGTCCGATTCCTGCTCGAATGGTCCTGCCATGCTTTATCGTCCGCTCTCTCGAGCGATCGACGTTCGGCCTGGGTTCGCTGGGATTGGGGGAACGGCTCGAACGTCGGCGTGTCCAATGACGGGGTAGGCATTAGTAATAATGGCCTACTGTCCCCCCGTCGGCAGTTTCGGAACGGTGAACGAACGGACAATCGGCGCTTGAGCGACCGGGCCGGGAGGCGTAAACGGAACTGAACGATCGGGCAATCGAGGGAGATGCGGTCGGTGGAGCCCGGTTTCCTCCGGCGCTTTCCGGGACCCCCTACCCGTTCAACGGGCGATTACCTGCGGGGCGTTGCCGTGGCGACAACCCTCAAGCGCCCGGGACCGCGAGGACGACTATGGATCCAGTCTCCCTTTCCGCGGCGTTCGAGACCTTCGAGGAGTCGTGGTCACCCCGCATCGTCGCCGAAGCCAACGACCAGCACGTCAAAATCGCCCGACTGGACGGCGAGTTCGTCTGGCACGCCCATCCCGACGCCGACGAACTGTTCTACGTCCTCGACGGGCGTCTCGAAATCGAGTTCCGCGACGACCCGACCGCGACGCTGGCGCGCGGGGACCTGCTCGTCGTGCCCGCGGGCGTCGAACACCGGCCCGTCGCCCCCGAGGAGACGAAGGTCCTGCTGTTCGAACCCGCTGGAACCAGAAACACCGGCGACGCAGCGGCCTCGGAGCGGACCGTCGAGGATCCGGAGGAGCTGTGATCCAGGCGGCAAGTGCGTCGGGTTCTTACTCCGGGGTGCCGTAGCTTCGCCCGGCCGATGACGAGGCCACCGGGCCGAGCCGGACTCGGCACCCGGCGATGACGAGCCCTATGAGTGCCGAGG
>DATFIX010000063.1:0-19876 GCA_035269625.1 Natrialbaceae archaeon | reverse complement strand
ACGCCCTGAGAAGGCGGGCGTCGTCGACGCTCCCGCGGTCGATCGCGAGGCGGAGAAAGACGGTCGTCGCCCCGAGACTGAGGATCATGACCGCGACGGCGATGGGACCCACGTTCATGGCTGCGAGGGTAGCGTCGTCGTCATGGTGGTCAGGGAGCGAGGAGGTACAGCGCGGCGATCGCAGTCACGATACCGAGGCCTTTGCGAACCGTGAGCGCCTCGTCGAGAACCAGCACCGAGAGCAGGACGGCCACGAGGACGTTCAGCCGCCTGATCGGGTCGACGAGACTCACGTCGTACACCGAGAGGGAGACCCGGGTAGCGATGATGCCGACGCCGAGGATGGTGCCGGCCACGGCCCCATAGACCAGTCCACGATTGCGTTCCAGGGGCGACTGGCGTCGCCACAGGACGAACCCGGCCACCAGCGGGAAGAAGACGACCGACCGGACGAGGGCGGCCGTCCATGGCCCGACCGAGGTCACCGCGACCTTCGACACGAACGATCCCACGCCCCAGAGGAGGGCCGCGACCAGTACCAGCACGATCCCGTTCATTCGATTCGGCGGTTCGCAACCCCGGACCAAAACGGCCCCTGAATCGGCACGGTGCGGGGGGTTCGACCGTTTGTTTCGACTGCCGCCGCTGGGACGCGACCGAGAGGCACATACCCCCGTGCGTGCAAGATTCGAGCATGCACGTGGTCTTCGACCTCGACGGCGTCCTGCTCGATTCGGAGTCCGACCTCTCCTGGCTCGACCGGGCGCTCGATCGGACGCTCGCGGAGTTCGACCTCCCGCAAACCGACGAGAACCGCCGGAAGATCTATCCCGCCAACGTTCCGGACTTCACGGAGGCGGCCAGATCGTTCGGCGTCGACGCCGAGGAACTCTGGCGAACGCGCGACGACTTCTACACCGACGAGAAACTCGCCGCCATCGAGCGTGGCGACCTCCGCCCGTTCGACGACGTGGGTCGGCTGTACGACTTCCGCGAGGGATCGGACCTCGAACACAACCTGCACGTGCTCAGCAACTCGCCCGAAGTCGTCGTCGAGACGTTTGTCCGGACGTACGACTTCGAGGACCTCTTCGAGATAACGATCGGGCGAGGTCACGCACTCGAAGACCTCGATGACCTCAAGCCCTCGACCGAGCCGTTCGACAGGTTGCGCCACCGTCTGGGCAACCGCGGCGACGACCCCCGGTTCGGATACGTCTACGTCGGCGACACGGACTCCGACCGCGAGTTCGCCGACCGCGTCGGGATGAAATATCTCCACCTCGACCGCCACGGGACGGACGAGGACCCCGACGCCGAGCGGACCATGGATGGCGTTTGCACCCGCCTGCGAGGCCACGCCGGGGACGACCCGTCGGACGCCGAATAGTCGGTGGGACGCGGTTTGCCTTCGGCGTTGGCAATCCCGGTCGGGTCCACCTCGACGAATATTTCCGCCGGTTCGTGGCGAATCACGGGAGTAGGATAAAGCAGTAGGCCGCCCAATAGGTCGGTATGACGACCCTCATGACGCCCGGGCCGACGGAGGTCCCGCCCGACGTCCGGGAGGCGATGGGCCGCCAGATCCAGAACCCCGACGTCGACCCCGAGTTCAACGTTCTCTACGACGAACTGACCGGCGAACTCGCCCGCGTGTACGACACCGACGACGAGGTCGTCGTCCTCGGGGGCGAGGGGATGCTCGGCCTGGAAGCGAGCGTCGCGTCCCTCGTCGATCCCGGCGACGAGGTGCTCTGCCTGGCGAACGGCCCGTTCGGCGAGGGGTTCGCGGACTTCGTCGAACTGTACGACGGCGAACCGATCGTCTACGAGGCGTCGTGGCGGGCCGGGTTCGACGTGGACGTCGTGAAGGACTACCTGGAAGCCAACGATATCGACGTCGCGACGATGGTCCACTGCGAAACGCCGACCGGGCTGCTGAACGACCTCGACGAGATCCTCGACGTTCTGTCGGACGCGGGCGTGATCACCGTCGTCGACGCCGTCTCCTCGCTCGGTGGAACCCCGGTCCCGACGACTGCCGACGTCGTCATCGGGGCCTCCCAGAAGTGTTTCAGCGCCCCGCCCGGCCTCACCACCCTCTCGATCAGCGACGAGGCGTGGGCGAAGATCGAGGCGACCGGGACGCGATCGTTCTACGCGGACCTGGAACTCTGGCACGATCCGGACCTGGACGAGCCCCAGGCGTTCCCCTACACGCACCTGGTTTCGAACTGCTACGGACTCGAGGTGGCCCTCGAGCGACTGCTGGAGGAGGGCCTCGCCTCGGTCTATCACCGCCACGAGACGGTCGCCGAGGAGTGCCGGGAGATGGGGGCGGAAATCGGTCTCGACCCCTATCCGGCCGAGGAGTCGCTGTACTCCCCGACCGTGACCGCGTTCGAGATCGACTCGAACGCCTCCCAGGTCGTCGAGGAAGTGCTGACCGAACACGACATCCGACTCGCGACGGGACTGGGCGAAATCGCGGACGACGTGATCCGGGTCGGGCACATGGGCTACGCCGCCGACGGCGAGCGCGTGGCGGAGACGATGGACGCGCTCGCCGACGTGCTCGGGGACTGAACCGGGCGAGAAATCGAAATCGGCCGCGTTACTCCGACGGGTCGCGAGAGAGCGTGGCGTTCGGGGCGTCGTGTCCTTCGCGGTTCCGAAGGAAGGCGACGATGGCGTAGGCGAAGGGCGTGTCGATCAGGGCGACGAAGACCTTGAACACGTACTGGCCGACGAGCAGCTGGAGGATGACGTCGTCCGGGAGGGCGGTCCCGAAACCCAGCAGTTTCGGCGCGATCAGGAAGCCGACCGTGACGAAGATGACCGTGTCGAGCAACTGGCTGGTCGCCGTCGATCCGATGTTTCGGAGCCACAGCGCCCGGCCGTCGGTGGCGTCACGGATCTTGTGGAAGACGATCACGTCCCAGTTCTGGCTGACCAGGTACGCGAGCATGCTCGCGATGACGATGTTCGTGGACGAGGCGAGCACGGTCCGGAAGGTTGCGGGGTCAACGCTCGACCCCGCCGCCGGGGCCGCGATGGTGCTCCAGACCAGCGCCAGCAGGACGAAATTCATCCCGAACGCGACGTTCACCACGACCTGTGCCGCCCGCCGTCCGTAGAGTTCGGCGTAACAATCGCTCGCCAGGAACGTGAGCGCGTACGCCAGGGCCGCGCCCGGGAGGACCAGCGTGGACCCCGTGACCGGGAGCGAGAACGGGAGATCGAACGCCAGCACCTTCGAGGCCGTCACCTGCGCCGTCACGAGCGCCGTCACGAACAAGCCGATGAGGGCCACCTGTCCGATCGTCGGCGTACCGGGGGACCGCGTGTCGTTCATCGAGCGATAGCTGACGACCCAGGGTTACGTAGGTTTCGATCGATATTCGCTGGAGAGCCTTCCGAGAGTCCCGAGGGCAGTGGTCGATCGTATCCGTCACGATTCTCCCGGACCGCACCCATCGATGGATCAGTCGACGGGTATTATCGGCCGAGTCGGCCCCGCAGAATCCCACCGTAGAGCGAGAGCATTCGGCTGCGAGACCCCCGCAACGCGTTCGCCAGTTCGCCGGCCGCGTCGGTCAGGATTCCCTCGCCGTGGCCGACGAGGAGACGCTCCGGGTCGAGGTTCCCGAGGGCGTCCCGCGGCGGGAACGCCCGTAGCATGGGGTGGACGCCAAGCATCTCGCCCGGTGCGCAGTAGTAGTCTACTGTCCCCACGGCCTCCGGCACGACGAGGGTCTTCTCGTCGGGATCGAACAGTGCCACCTCCCGCCAGAGGGGATTCTTGTGGATCGTGATCTGCTGGAGGCCCGCGATCGATCCGGCCGTGACCTCCACGGGTGCGTCGAAGTCGTCGCGGATGGCCCGCAGCGCTCGCGGGAGGACGACCGGCACGTCGTGGCGGTTCGCGATCGCCGCCGCGTCGCGCTTGTGCCGGTCCAGCAGGACGGCCACGCCCGCCACCTCGCCGAGTTCGGCCAGGAAGTCGTCGAGGTCGGGTACGTCGACCGGATCGACCAGCCAGACCTCGTCGTCCTCGACGAGCGCGTGACTCGCCCGCTGCATCTCCTCGTCGGGGTGGGCCAGCCACCCGACGCCGTCGTCGTATCGGTCGATTTCGCGCCAGTCGGCCGCCGGGCCGGAGCCTTTCATCGGCATGGGTGATGACAGGGGTCCCACAGAAATAAACGTGCGCTCGCCTCGTCCCGGACATCAACGCTTAGGGCCTCGCGGGCAGAAGGACGCCCATGCTCGATTCGCTGGCCTGGCTGGCACTCGAGACGAAGGACCTCGGCCGGGCACGGACGTTCTACGCCGACCACCTGGACCTCCAGGTGCGTGCGGCGACGGATTCGGCACTCAGGTTCGCGGCCGGGGACGTGGATTTCGTCGTCCGTCGCCCGACGACGGTCCCTCGTGGCGGTGTCCACACCCACTTCGCCTTCTCGATCCCCGCCGGCGAGTACGACGACTGGTGGAACCGCCTCGATGCGGACTTCGACCTGGAGGAGCATCGCTTCGGCAGCGTCCGGTCGCTGTACCTGTACGATCCGGACGGCCACTGCGTCGAACTCGGCCAGCGCGACGTGGCCGGCCCGGGGATCGACGGCATCTTCGAAATCGTCCTCGAGGTGGCCGACCTCGACCGTGCCGAGGCCTTCTACCGCGATCTGGGCCTGTCGGTGATGGACCGTGGCGACGGCCGCCGGCGGGTCCGGTTGACCGGCCCGGTGGATCTCGAACTCTGGGAACCGCAACTCGGGATCGCCGACGCCCGCGGTGGCGTTCACGTCGACGTCGGGTTCACGTCCCCCGATCCGGACGCCGCGGTGGACGCACTCGCTGACCGCGTGCAGTCGGTGGAGACCGTCGATGGCGGGCGTCGATTCCGCGACCCCGACGGACACGTCGTGACGCTCCGGCCCTCGGAGTAGCGTCGCGGACGCCTCAGAGTCGGTCCGTATCGATCGTCACGCCGGTCGGCGCGATAATCAGAAAGCCCCGGAAGTGCACCAATTCGCCACCCTGGTCTTTGATGTCCCGCGCGAACCCGGCCGCCAGTTCGTTCACCTCGCCGTCCACGTTGAGGACGAGGACGTGTTCCTGCTCGATCACGGCGTCGACCCACTCCTCGGACGGGGTCGTCCCGTCCAGGACGCCGAGTTCGATCCGGATCGAGCCGTCGTCGTCCTCGTCATCGAGGTGGTCCTCGACCGCCTGGAGGTCCAGATCGAAGTCACCCATATGGCCGTGGTCGTGACGTGCCGAGAAAAATCCTCTCCATCGGGTCGGCGCGGAACGTCAGGTTCTTGGTCCGAACCGTGATAGGCGGCAACGAGCGCGGGTAGCCGAGCCAGGCCAAAGGCGCAGCGCTTAGGACGCTGTCCCGTAGGGGTCCGCCGGTTCAAATCCGGTCCCGCGCACTGAGGAGCGAAGCGACGAGGGAGCAGGACCGATTTGAACCCTGGAAGGCGCGCGCAACGAAGTGAGCACGTCTTCATCCGGTTCAAATCCGGTCCCGCGCCTTCTCCGTGAAAAGTTTCGTGAGCGGTGAATCCGGCCCACCAGGTGAGCACCACCGGAACCCCCAGTATCACGGCCTATTCGAAAGAACCCCGGACCAACAGTTACGATCGACCAGTGGTACACCGGGGAATACTCGCGAATCCCGACCACGAATTGCCAACGAAACTGACCATTCTCAACCCCCAATATCGGGGGAAAGGGTAATGTTCGCTGAAACCTCACTGGCGAGCATGAGTGGTGGGATACGCGCCGAGGTGACAGTCGAGGCAGTAGACGCGTGCCCCATTGCGAGGGCCACTGCCGACCGTGGCGATGCGATCACGGACATCTCGCGAAACGTTTCGACCGGAGACGACGGCGTCGTCGAGGAGTTCACGGCCGGTGTCGAAACGGAAATCGAGGACGAGCGAATGTATCCGGTGTTCTCGTACGACTCGCGAATCACCTACCGGTTCGATCGGGAAGACGACCCCGAGTGTCCGTGCCAGATGATCGAACAGCACGGCGTTCCCGTGTCCGACACGACCATCAGGAACGGATCGCTCGTTCTGATCTTCCACGTCGCGGACCTCGACGAACTCGGGACGATCATCGAGGACCTGCGCGAGCGCTATGCAGTCTCGATCGAACGCCTGGTGCAATCCGGTGGGGACGGCGACGCCGACGACCTGGTGTTCGTCGACCGCGGGCAACTCACCGACCGCCAGCTGGAGGTCCTGCAGACCGCCCACGAGATGGGATATTTCGACTACGCGAAACGATCGAACGCCGGCGAAGTGGCCGAGGAACTGGGCATCTCGACCTCGACGTTCTCCGAGCACCTGGCGGCCGCCCAGCGCAAACTCTTCGCCAGCCTCGTCGAGGAGTAACCGAATCCGCCGACGGCCCTCGATAACCATTTCTAATGCCCGCATATTCGGGGCGGTAGCTTTTGCTCGCCACAGCCGAACATTTCACCCGTCCAAGAGGAATGAACGAAGAATTCGAGTTCGTCTGCCCCGAGTGTGGCGAACGGATCACCGTCAACGGGGGCGTTCGCGAAGCGTTGCTCGAGAACGGTTGCCTCCTCTGTGATGCCGATCTGTCGGCGAGTGACTTCCGCCCAGTCTCCGGCCCCGTCCAGTGAACTGCCCTCGAACGGCGAGGGTTCCGTCGATCCGCATCACGTCGCTCCTCCACTGACTGCTCGACGAAGAGTGGTGCGCATCCCGAACTGTGGAACCTCCCACAATACGGGTACGGAGCGGGAAATCGACGGATGCATAACGTTTAGGACACCGCCGGTCGTTGGTCAGGCCGTCATCATGACCGACATCCTGATCGAAACCACCTCGGAGGACGGCTACGCGTCGCGGAGCATCGTCGGTGACTTCGAACTCAAGCTCGATGGCGACGGTGAAGACGGTCCGCGGACGACCCCCACGCTGGTCGCCACCTACGCAGGCTGCTGGATTCCGGCGTTCCGGGCGGCTGCCAAGGAGTGGGACGTCGAGGACCTGGGCCGGGTCGAAATCGACTCGGAAGCCGACCTGGACGACGACGGCGACCTCGAGGCGATCCGGTTCAAGGTCAAGGCCGAGGCGGCCCTCGGCGAGGACAAAGACGAGATCGTCGAGCAGGCCCACGAGTTCTGTCACGTCGACGCGGCGCTTCGCGACGACCTCCGGGCCGACGTGGTCGTCGAGGACGACGTGTTCTGAGACGGGACCCTTTTCTTTTCGCTTCGATCCCCGATATTGACACGTGGATCAGTACCCCCTGATTCGAGAACGAGTCCGTGAGCCTGTTCCAGTCACGGAAGCGCCTGACGACCGTCGCGGTTTCGACGGCCTCGTCCGCCGATACCCGTCGGGATCGATCGACGCGACGCCTACTGATCACAGGCGGAACGCTGAAGCCACCGGGCGGCGATCTTGGGATATGAGCGACTGGACGGACCAGATCGTCGGCGAGCGGATGGCCGTCGACAACGAGTTCTCCCAGCGAGTGGTCGCCTCGGAGTTCTCGAACCAGGAGTGGAGCCTGATCATGACCGCGGTCGAGTTCGAGATCGAGGATGCCGACGACCCGGACCGCGCCCGGATCGTCGCCGACACGAGCAAGCTCGACGCGATCATGCCGGAACTGGAGAACATCCGCACCCAGATGGGTGGCGTCCCGGGTGCCCCCGGGGCCGGCCAGGACCGATCGAAAGGGGGCGGTGGGCTCTTCGACGGCATCAAGAACGCGCTCGGCCTCGACGGGGACGATGAGGAATCGGACGACAAGCGAAAGGAAGCGGCCGCCGAACTGGCTCAGGAGTACGCGACTGCCCTGCAGGAACACCTCGAAGAGAAGGGTCGGTGGGACGAGGTCCGGACGATCGGGACGACCGACTAGCCGTCCCCGGACCGGTGCATGGTGAGTTCTTCGGCCTCGTAGATGTTGAGCAACTCTGTGATGAGTTCGTCGTACGATTCGTCGTCGACGCGGAGTCGATCGAGCCGTTCGATGGTCTCCTCCTCGAGGTGGATTTCGGGCATCGCTGAGACGTACGCCGGGAACTCACTTAATCGTCCGGTCGTTTCGCTGCCGTGGCGATGATTCGATTCCCGAGGATGGCGGCTCGTCTCGTTCGAAATCCTCCCGTAGGTCACTACGGCCTCGCTGCTCGCGGGTCGTTCCTCCCCGCTCGCTTGTTCGAGACCCTCCCTACGGTCGGATCTCGCTACTCTCCAAACAGAAACGACCCGTTCCGCTGGACGACCTCGCCGTCCACCTCGATTCGTGAATCCTCGCTCACGTCGACGAGGAGGTCCGCGTGGATCGCGCTCTCGTTGAACTCGCGATCCGCCGGCACGCACTCTTCCATCGCGTTCCCGAGTGCGACGTGGACGGTGTCGCCCATCTTCTCGTCGAACAGAATATTGCCGGTTACCCGGTCGATACCCCGGTTCATTCCGATGCCGAGTTCGCCGACCCGACGGGCTCCCGGATCGGTCTCCAGCAGGTTCGTCAGCGCCGCCTCGTTCCGACTCGCCTCGTGATCGACCACCACACCGTCTTCGAACGCGAGGCGGACGTCGCGGATCTTCCGCCCGCGACGGTGCAGGGGCAGGTCGAAAGCGATCTCTCCGACCACCGAATCGATCACCGGAACGGTCGCCACTTCGCCGCCGGGCATGTTCTCACGGCCGGCGTCGTTGAGGGTATCCATGCCAGAGACGGAGAGTCGAAGGTCAGTATCTTCGCCCGAGACGATTCGGACGGTCTCGGCGGGCTCCAGAACGTCGACCAGTTGCGCCTGGAATTCGCGCTGGGCCTCCCAGTCCCGGTCGATGGCGTCGTAGACGTACTCCGTCCAGCGTTCGGTGCTCAACTCTGCGTGTTGGGCGCCCGCTTGAGTCGGGTGCTGTGTAATGACCCAGCGCGTGTCGAGGCGTTCCTCCAGGATCGGCTGTTTGGCCCGACTCGCTGCGGCACCTTTCTCCGGGTCGACGTCGCTCCCCTCGGCCGTGTTTCTCGTGCCCTTCACGAGGATCACGACGTCAGTCTCCTCCATTGCCGCGAGCCGGTGGCCTTTCGGCCGATAGTCGTCCACGGTCATTGCTCGGGCGTAGGCCCGCCTGGCCCGTCCGTGCCGCCATTCGACGGTCGGACGTGCGCCGCGTTTGCCGAGGTGTTCGTACAGCGCGACCACGAGGTCCTCGGCCGGCGTCGGCGCACTGATGAGAACGTTATCTTCGGGACCCACCCCGGTACAGTAATCGACCAGAATCTCGGCGTGTCTCCGAATGCGGTCGTCCATGGTTCGACCAGGTGCGGGCGGTCAATGAACGCCCGCCAACCCCGGTGAAAGTGGAAGTAGTGGCTCCCCTGCGAGGATAACCAACGGCATCAATAACCGTCACTCGATCGGGGGGATTCTCGAATCCTGGGGACGCTCACCCTGGCTTTAGGTGACGCGTGACGGAGTTACCGACGGTGAGAACGAGATGCACGACCAGCAACGCCCGGCCCACGAAAGTGTCCCGGGATACCACACTGGAGGTGAACGTCGATGACCAACTTCGGGGTCCCCGCTAACGACCCGGTCCTGTCGCGACCGTGGTCGAAGTATCAACCCTGGCCCGCCACGATCGTGGGCGAACGGTCGATCGGCGAGGACGCCTCGATCGTCTCCGTCGAGTTCGACACGGAGACCGAACTCGACCACGACCCCGGGCAGTACGTCCAGGCGATCGTGCCTGGGGTCGGGGAAGCACCCATCGCGATCGCGTCGCCGCCGGCCGACACGGGCCCGTACGAACTGCTCGTCCGCGACGTCGGTAGCGTCACGAACGCGATTCTCGACCTCGGCGTGGATGGGGAAATCGGGATTCGCGGCCCCTACGGCGAGGGGTTCGACGCCGACGGCCTGACGGAGACGGATCTCGTGTTCGTGGCGACCGGTGACGGCCTGGCGTCGCTCCGACCGATGATCGAGGTGGCCGTCGCGGATCCCGAAGCCTACGGCGACGTGACGGTCTGCTACGGCGAATCGAGCCCCGACGCCATGATCTACGAGTACCGACTCGGGGAGTGGGCGGAGGCCGAGCACGTCACCCTCCAAACGACAGTAGCGTCGACCGAGGGCACCAAGTGGGACGGCAACGTCGGCGACGTCGAGGACCTCGTTTCCGAGGTGACGTTCGATCCCCGCCGGACGAACGCCCTCGTCGCCGGGGATCACGGGACCGTCACACCGGTTCTCGACGTCCTCTCGGAGAAACGCCTCCCGGACGATCGCATCTTCGTCACCCTGGAGGCCCGGATGCGGTGCGGGGTCGGCGTGTGCGGAAACTGTCGGTTCGACGGACTGTCAGTCTGCCGGAACGGACCGGTGTTCGACTACCGGACGGTCAAACCTCGCGTCGACACGCTCTGAACTCGAAATCGGCGGCGATTTTCGGCGTTTTCCGGCCACGTTGCGAAGCCGTAGCGTGGTACGGGCACCCAATATTCTCAGAATCTGGGGATGTCCACTTTTCCTTTTAGAAGTACGCCCGTACCAGGAAACGGGACAGGGACCATGAAGATAATCGAACGCTCGACCTTTCGGAACTTTGTCGACGATTTAATATCGAACGACGAACGGGACGTGGTCGGCGCGACGCAGGAAGGGGGCCAGTACCTCTTCGACGAACTCGACGACTCGTCGGATCTGGCTCTCGAATACGACCTGACGACGCTACCACCGAAAAAATACTTCCTGCCGCCGCGGGAAACCCTCCTCGAGTACGAACGCTCGGGCGAGGAGTACGACATCGACTCGGTGCTCGAGATCGAGCCCCGGATCGTCATCGGCGTGCATCCGTGGGATCTCGAAGCCATCGAGCAGATGGACAAGATCTTCATCGAAGAGCACGACGACGAGTACTACGAGCGCCGGCGGGAAGAGTGCGTCATCATCGGATCGACGCCGCAGAACGTGGCCGACGAGACCTTCGCCGGCGACATGAACACGGCGACGAAGGACACCGGCTACGACCTCCTGTTGACCGAACTCGACGACGTGATCGCCGTCGAGGTCGGCAGTCGCAAGGGAAGCGAACTGATCGAGAACGTTCCCACGCGGAACGCCACCTTCGAGGAAGTCGAGGCCGTCGAGGCCGAGAAGGACGCCGTGGTCGAGGACGCCACGCGGGGCCTCGACCTGCCGACGGAGGCACTCCCCACCCTCCTCTCGGCAGGCTACGACGAGATCGAGTTCTGGGCGGACCACGCCGAGCAGTGTACCTCCTGTTGTAGCTGTAACGTGGTGTGCCCGACCTGCTACTGTTTCGACATCGAGGACGTCAACGAGGTCGGTGCCGAGAGCGGCAAACGCGAGCGCCGCTGGGACGGCTGTAACCTCAAGGACTTCGCGGCCGTCGCCCAGGGCGAGAACTTCCGCAGGGAACGCGGCAAGCGATATCGACACCGCTTCCACCGCAAGGGCGACTACGTCTACGAACGTTTCGGCGACATCGCCTGCGTCGGCTGTGGGCGCTGCGGAAAGCACTGCCTGCCCGGGATCGCTGACCCGCTGGCGGTCTACAACGACCTGAAAGAACACCTCGAGGAGAAAGGGGAACTGCCGGGATCGGACGCGAGTGCCACGGTCTCGACGGAGGTGACCTCCGATGACTGAGATGGGCGGTTACGGTGGCAGCGGCCAGGTTCCGATGCAACAGCGCCTGGCCATGGAACCCGAACCGGCGACGATCACGGATATCCGCCGGTACACCGAGAAGGACGCGCTCTTCGAGATCGACCTCGAGGAGCGCGACGAACTCGGCCACGGCCCGGGCGAGTTCGTCCAGGTGTTCGTGCCCGGCATCGGCGAGGCACCGATCTCGATCGCCTCCGCCCCCGAAGAGGGCGATACCTTCGACCTCGTCATTCGCGAGGTCGGCAACGTCACCGGCGCGATCCACGACATGGAGCCCGGCGACAAACTCGGCATTCGCGGCCCCTACGGGAAAGGATGGGGCCCCGAGCGCCTGAAGGGCCAGGACCTGCTGTTCGTCGCCGGCGGGATCGGCCTGCCGCCGACGCGGTCGATGATCGAGAAGGCGCTGGCCAACCGCGAGGACTACGGCGACATCACGATCCTCTACGGGACCACCAGCCCGAACGACATCCTCCACGACGAGGACATCCAGCGCTGGCGGGACCGCGACGACGTCGAGTTCCGGATGACCGTCGACGAGGTGCCCGAGGGCACCGAGTGGGACGGCAACGTCGGCGTGATCACCACGATCATCCCGCCGGTGGACATCGACCCCGAGACCACGACCGCGATGATCTGTGGCCCGCCGGTCATGTACCAGTTCGTCCTGGAGGAACTGGACGAGAAGGGACTCCCCGAGGAGAACATCCTCGTGTCCCTCGAACGGCGGATGCGCTGTGCCGTCGGCCTCTGTGGGCACTGCCAGATGAACGACCTGTACGTCTGCAAGGACGGCCCGGTGTTCGAGTATCCGGTCGTCAAGAAGCGAGGTGAGGCGCTATGAGCGACACCGAATCCGAGAAACCCCGCGTCGCGTTCTTCGACTTCACGGGCTGTGAGGGCTGTCAGCTCGAAGTCGTCAACCTCGAGGAACAGCTGCTCGACCTGGTGGCGGTCGTCGAAATCGTCAACTTCCGCGAGGCGACCTCGCGCCGCGAGGACGACTACGACATCGCGTTCATCGAAGGGTCGGCCGTTCGCGACCACGACGCCGAACGGCTCGAGAAGATACGAGAGGACGCCGACACGGTGGTCACGATCGGTTCGTGTTCCTCGATCGGCGGGATCAACGCCCTCCGGAACGACAGGGACCTCGAGACGGTCAAACGCGACGTCTACGGCGACGACATCGGGCAGTTCGACGACGTCTGGGCGGAGGCCAAGCCGACCGAGGCCGTCATCGACGTCGATTACAGCATTCCCGGCTGCCCGATCGACAAGCAGGAGTTCGTGCAGGTGGTCAACGCGCTCGTCCAGGGGATCGAACCCCGCATCCCCTCGTACCCGGTCTGCATCGAGTGCAAGATGAACGAGAACCAGTGCGCGTTCGAGCGCGGCGAGGTGTGTCTCGGCCCGGTCACCCGCGGTGGCTGTAACGCCGTGTGTGTCTCCAACGGCCTCAAGTGCTGGGGCTGTCGCGGCCTGGTGCCGGACGCGAACAAGAACGCCCACGAAGAGGTCCTCGAGGAGTACGGTCTCTCGGCCGACGAGATCATCAAGGAGTTCGACCTCTTCACCGGCTGGCAATACGATCAGATGGAAACCGAAGAAACCCCGGAGGCGGTACAATGAGTGGACAACAACTCGACGTCGACGTGGACGTGGAATACCTCACCCGCGTCGAGGGACACGGCAACATCGTGGTGAACGCCGAGGACGGCGAACTGGAGACTTGCGAGTGGCGGGTCGTCGAATCCCCGCGGTTCTTCGAGTCGATGGTCAAGGGTCGGCGCTGGGACGAACTGTCCCTGATCACCTCGCGGATCTGTGGCATCTGCTCGATCAGTCACTCCCTCGCGTCGCTGAAGGCGACCGAGGACGCCCTGGACATCTTCGTCTCCACGCAAGACCGGCAGCTCCGCAAGCTCGCACTGTACGGCGAGATCATCCAGAGCCACGTCCTGCACGTGGGCTACCTGGCGCTGCCGGACCTGGTGGACTCGAAGTCGGTCGTCCCGATGGCCGAGTCCCATCCGGACGACGTCGAGACGGTCGTCAAGCTTCACCGTCTGGGCAACGAGATGACCGAACTGTTCGCCGGCCGGGACGTCCACGCCACGAGCTTCGTGCCGGGCGGGTTCTCCCAGATCCCCGACGAGGAGGAACTCGAGAACCTCCGTGAACGCCTGGCGGGCGTCGACGACGACCTCAACGCGGTCGTCGAACTGCTGGTCGATCTCGCTCCCGAACTTCCCGACTTCGAGCGCGAGACCGAGTACGTCTCGCTCACCCACGACGACGAGTACGCCTTCTACGGCGGCGTCATCGAGTCCTCGGACACCGGCAAGATGCCGGTCGGGGACTACCGCGACCTCACCAACGAGTACGTCGTGCCCCAGTCGACGGCGAAGTACGCCAAACACGCCCGCGACGCGTACCTCGTCGGCTCGCTGGCCCGGTTCAACAACAACTACGACCAGCTATCCGATCGGGCGAAGGCCGTCGCCGAAAAATTCGACCTGTCGCCCCAGGAGACCAATCCCTACCTGAACACGGTCGCGCAGGTCGTCGAGACCGCCCACCTCGTCGACGCCTCGATCGAACTGCTCGACGAGATCCTCGATCGCGGCCTCGACGAGCAGGAACCCCACCACAAGCCCGACGTCGACTTCGGAAACGGTGGCCGCGGCGTCGGTGCCGTCGACGTCCCCCGAGGGACCCTCTTCCACGAGTACGAGTACGACGAAAACGGCGAGTGCGTCGAGGCCAACTGCGTCATCCCGACGAACCAGAACCACGGCAACATCCAGCAGGACATGGAGAAGCTGGTGCCCGAGATCGCCGCCACGAAATCCGACGACGCTGTCGAGAAGGACCTCGAGATGCTGGTCCGGGCCTACGATCCCTGCATCTCCTGTTCGACGCACTACCTCGACGTCGACTTCGTGAACGAGTGATCGATGCTCGGCGTCGTCGCCCTCGGGAACCCGCTGCGGCGTGACGACGGCCTCGGGATGCGACTCCTCGAGGCCCTCCGCGAGCGGGACCTCCCCGACGACGTCGAACTGTACGACGCCGGCACCGGCGGGATGCGGATCATCCACAAGCTCGCCGACGTGGACGACGTCATCCTGATCGACGTGGTCCGGTTCGGCGGCGAGCCCGGCGAGTTCGTCTGGTTTTCCCCCGACGAGGTCGAGTCCATCCGCGAGGAAGGAGCGTCCCACGACCCGAACCTGTTCGAGGCGATCGAACTCTCGCGTCGACTCGACGAGGCGCCCGACCGGATCTGCTGTCTGGGCGTCCAACCCGAGGACCTCTCCATGGGCGAGGGTCTCTCGGAGCCAGTCGAGGCGGCGATTCCGGCGCTGCTCGAATCGATCGAGGCGAAGATAGACGACCTCGCCGGGTGACTGGCCGCACGAATTCGATCGATCCTCGGCCGATGGTTTACGTACGATGGCGCACAAGGGACGCCTATGTACCGGGCCAGCGAGGGGATCGAAAACGAGGAGTGGCTGGCGGAACTCCAGGCCATCGCCGACCGCCTGGATCTGAACGCGGACGCGCGCTCTGCGGCCCGCGAGCTGTTCCTCTCGAGCGTTCCGGAACAGGAGCGGTCGAAACGACCGGCGCTGGCGGCCAGCGTCTACGCCGGATCGCTCGTGGCCGGCGATCGACGGTCCCAGACGGCCGTCGCCGACGCCGCTGACGTCTCACGGCTCTCGATTCAGCAGCGCTGGAAGGACCTGCTGGCAGGGGCTGGACTCGAACCGCCGACCTGGTGATCAGGGCGATTCGGGCTCTTCCGCCCGTCCCCGCCCCTCGTGGTCGGGCAGGAGACGGCCGTGTTCGTCGATCTCGCCGGCCGCCATCCGAGTGCTCGAAATGATGTCGCCGTCGTCGGCGCGAACGTGTGGGACGATCTCGACCTGAACTGGATCGAGACCACGCTCGACGCGGATCTCGTTGACCTTCCTGGCCCCACTGACCGTTTCCGGGGAGACGACGAGGTAGCGAAAGTCCGGTTCGGTCGCGATACCGGTCGGTTCCTCGAGCGAGCGGACGGCAAACGCCCGATCGTAGCGCTCGGCGAGCGGTTGTAGCTCGGCTTCGAGGTTGGCCCGTCGTTCGTCCCACGGTCGGACGTATCGATCGACGTTTCGCGTTTTCGGCGCGAGGTCGTCGCTGGTAAGCCCGACGGTGACGTCACCGAGCTGGAAGGCTCGCTCGAACAGCGCGCGATGGCCGTCGTGAATCGGATCGAACGTCCCGCCCAGCGCCACGTCCATACCGGAACCGTCTGGTGCCCGGCGTAAAAAGGAGTCGAATTCCCGGTGGGGTAAGGGCGGTCCGGACGCGACCTCGCGGGCGTCGAAAACCCGATCGGTTGTAAACTCACCCGTGAACGAGCCGTATTCCTGGGGATCGAAACCCCTGCCGTAGACGATGCTTTCAGACCGACTCTTCGCCGTCGCTCTCGTCGCCCTCGGTATCGCCGCCCGATTCGGACTCCTCCTCGCCGGGTTCGTCGACGGTGATCGTCACGGGTTGGGCCTCCTCGAATTCGTCGTCGGATTCACGGCCCAAGTATTCGTCGAGATTGAACACCGCGTTGAGTTCGTCCTGGACGTCGGTGACGATGTTGCTGACGAGATCGCTCGGTTGTATCGCCGTGTACTGGTACGGATTGTTCCCGGCACCGCTGCTCTCGCGTTTCTCCCGAGTGACGACGTCCTCGTCGTGCAAGGACGCCAGCGCCTCGCGGACGGTGCTCGGATAGAGTCCCGTGCCCTTGGCCACCTCCTCGCTCGTGCTGGCAGGGTGCTGGTGGAGATAGATGTAGATCTTTGCCCGCGTTTCGGTGTCCAGCAGCCACGACAACAGGTCGATGACCCGTCGGTCGAACTCCTCGACCGCCCGGTCGGCACCCTTTTCCAGTCGTTCGCGCGAGGACGATCGCTCGCCATCCTCGGTCTCCTCTTCGATCTCGTCGTCAGGATCGGGCTGATCGGCAGACATATGTCCCTTCTGGTAGGACAAAAGGTAGTCCCGTGTAAAAACCTTGCCCGGCGGGCCGGGGCGAATCTCCGAGGCCTTCGCTCAGATCTCGCTACTCGCGGGTCGTCCCTCCCCGCTCGTCCTTTCGAGGTCTTCGCTTCGCTCAGACCTCGCTACTCGCGCGGGCCGAGAATCAGTTCCTGGCAGAGGTTGTCCAGGTCGCTCGTCTGGCGGAGGCGTCGCTGTCGCTCGGCCCCACTCTCGGCGGCGTAAATCTCACAGATCCCGGAGAGGTCGAGGCGGTCGCACTCGCGTTGGATGATGGTCCCCAGATCGACGGTGCCGTCCCCCGTGCGCTCGATGAACTCGGCGTCGTGGCCGTACCGGAGCGCGCGCCACTTGTTCTCGTCGAGCAGTTCCCGTCGGTGGCGTTCGCCGGTTTCGCCGTCCTCGTAACGCTCGGCGAGGTCCACCACGAGTTCGTGGACGTACTCGACGAACGCGTAGATCCGGTCGGGATCGGCCTGCGCGTCCGGTGCGCGAACCTCGACCGTCCCGTGCCCGGTGTGGGGTCGGACGTCGTACCAGAGCTCCCCCCGGTCGTTGATCGACCCGCTCTCGATCATCTGTTGTTCGAACGTCAGGTAGTCCTCGAAGTCGTCGAACGCCGTCGGCATCCCCGTGTTCGGGAGCCCCTCGAAGATCTTCGCCCGCGCCGACTGGAGGCCGGTGTCGTAGCCGTTCCAGTACGGCGAGTTCACCGAAAGCGCGAGGATGACCGGCACGTACCACCGGAGTTCGTTCGCCACCCAGACGGCTTTGTCCGGGTCGTCGACGCCGACGTGGACGTGCATCCCCGCGGTCGTGTTCCGGTGCTGTGGGTACTGGATCCGGTCGAGTTGCGCCCGGTAGCGGGGCTTCTGGGCGTGTTCGAGTTCGCGCCACCGGGCCGCCGGGTGGAGCCCCGCGGCCGCAAGGCCGTACCCGTTCGCGGCGGCGTACCCGACGAACTCGTCGCGGACGCGCTGGAGGATCCCGCGAGCGTCACTCAGGCGCTCGATCATCGGCGTCTGGACCTCGAGGACGGACTTGAACAGTTCGTGGTCGATCCGATCCTCCAGGAGTTCCGGCGGGTCCCCGTCGTACACGAGGTCGTCGGAGGCGGCCGTCGGCCGGGCGTTCTCGTCGACGGCGTAGAATTCCTCCTCGATGCCGAGCGTCCCCATGTGCGTGAAGACGTCGGCGGATCCCTGCTGTTGCATTGCCCCGGTCTTTGAAAGCCGCGAATATATACCGTTTGGAGTCGGAAGCTCAGCGCGGCCGAGCGACCACGCCGAGGTGATCCTCGTGGAGCGGGTCCAGGCGGGTCGTTTCGAGCACCTCGTAGGCCGATCGTAGTTCGTCGAGCGCGTCCTCGAAGACCGCGTCGGGGTTCGCGGTGACGTCCTCGCTCCGAGCCTTGATCGCGGCGATCAGCCGACCGTCGTCGGCCAGGAACTGGCGGTTGCGCACCGCCACGGTCGCCTGCCCGCGGGTGGCCACGTCCTGGACGATGGCGTCGACGCCCGACTCGACGACGTGGGCGTACGTCTCGGGACGTCGGGCGTCGGCGAGCAGGGGAAACAGGCGGGCGCGAGAGTCGGCCACGTCGAGCAGGTCCCGCACCGGCCGGGGTGCGAACTCGACGGCGTAGGTCGGGCCGGCGAAGTCCGCGACGTGGCTCACCGTCGTTCCGCTCGCCGCACCGAGGTACAGGACCGTGTCACCGCCCGAGAGGCCGGTTTCGACCTCCCGTTCGAACATCGCGGCGAGCTTCGATCGCCGGGCGTCCCACAGGCGCCAGCCGTCCACGACTGGCTCACCGTACACCGGTTGGCCCCGGGTTGCGAGGCGCTCCTCGTCGTCGAACTCGCGACGTTCGACGCCGTCGGGGAGGGTCATTGGTCACCCCGCGAGCGAATCCGGGCGATGCGATCCTCGAGTTCCGCGTCGAGTTCCGGCCGTCGCTCGCCCGAGTAGTGGTCGATCCGTGCGGCGATCGTCAGTTTCCCCGCGAGCGCCCTGGCCGCGGACCCGCGGTGTTCGCGGTCGGTCCCGTGGACGTACTCGTGAGTGTAGATCACCCCGTGCTTCGGGGACGGCGCCTGGCCGCGCAGGTGGGCGAACAGCGCGTCCTCCGCGCCCAGTAGCTGTACCGTCCCGCTGGGGAGTTTCGCCAGGTCCTCGAGCCCGCCCGCGAGGGAAATCAGTCGGGCCGCCAGCACCGGGCCGGCGAGCGCCGAGAGGTTCGGCGCGACCGCCGGGGCCGACTGCTCGACGAACGCCCGGAGGTTCGTCGCCTCGTCGTCGAGGTCGACGACCCGTTCGGCCAGGGCGACGACGCGTTCCTCCGGTGGGCTCGACGGTTCGCGGTCGGCCACCGCCCGCGCACCCTCGATGCCGGTCTCGACGTCCTCGAACAGCGTTCCCGCCCACTCGACGACGCGCTCTGCCAGTTCGTTCGCCCGGGCCTCGCAGTCGTCCATCGCCTGGATGGCGTGTTTCAGCTGCTGGTCGTCCGCGCGTTCGCGTTCCTGGACTTGCCGTCTGGCAGCGTGAATCGTCGCCTCGTGGAGCCGGTCGTAATACTCGTCCGGTGATTGGGCGAAACCGGCGTCGACCGCCAGTTGCGGCCAGTCCTGGGGCGCATCGGCACTCCCGTCGACGATGGAATCGCTGGCGGCGTCGACGTCGCCGGAATCCACGTCGACGAACCAGCCCGCATCGCGACGGCCGGAGTTCTCGGTCATGATTCGGCTGTAGATTCCCACCGTGTAAATGCGTTCCCGAACCGACGAACCGCGCACCGACGAATCGTCGCGGCCGCCTCCGCCTAGATCCCGCCCCGCCGTCGCAGCACCTCCACGAGACCGAGCACGAGGAGGGCGAGCAACAGCAGGAGGAAGAGCCAGACGAGGTTCAGTCCTCCAGGCTCTCCCACCGGCGTCTGAGTCGCCGTCGGCGTCGAGGACGGCGTCGGCGTGGCTGTCGCGGTCGGCGTCACTGTCGGGGTCGGCGTCGGCGTCGGAGTTCCAGGCAGCGATACTCGAACGTCGATCGTGACCGCAGCCCAGTCGTCCTCCGTCTCGCGGTCGTTCCCGGGCGTCGAGTCGGGATCGG
>DATFIX010000062.1:0-4791 GCA_035269625.1 Natrialbaceae archaeon | reverse complement strand
CAGAGGGGCAACGAGGCAGTGGGTACACTGAAGGTCACGAAGCCGGTGCGATGACGAGAGCGGCCGAGACCCGATCGGCTACGACCGCTCGTCACGATCCCGAGCGGCGTTCTCGTCGTCCTCGCGATCCCGCACGGTGTCGTCGCCGTCGCCATCCTTCTCCGAGGCACCCCCATCGTCAGTATCGCGGTCGTCCCGGGTCGCTTCCGGGTCCGTCGATCCGTCCCGGTCAGCACCCCGGTCCGAAGCAGTCTCCCGTTCGGCGTCACGGTCGCCGTCGTCGACGATCCCCTCGCTTTCGACCGGATCGGGCAAGCCGTCGCCCGCGGGATGGGCGTTGTTGCGGTGGTCGGCCAGCAACAGGACCGACTCGGCGAACAGCGCGACGACGAGGGGACCGGCGACGATTCCGATGGGGCCGAGGCTGAACACGCCCCCGATGAAGCCGATGAAATAGAGACTGCCGGGCAGGTGGGCCGTCCGCCGGGCAAACCGGGGGCGAACGAGGAGGTCCGGCAACCAGGCGACGAGAGTTCCGGCGACGGCGATCACCAGCACGGCAGCGCCGATCTCGCCGACCGAGAGGTGATAGACGGCGATCCCCCCGACGAGGACGCTCGGGCCGACGATGGGAGCGAACTGGAGGAGGCCCGCGATCACGGCCAGCGAGAACGGCGCCGGATACCCAAGCGCGAAAAACACCGGCAGGGCGATCAGGAACGTCGCAAACCCCGTCAGGGCCTGGAGGACGTAGATGGCGTACAGCGTCGACCGGGCACGCGCTTCCAGCGCGGCGACGATGTCGTGGTACGCGTCCGGAATGACGGCCAGCGCCGCCCGATGGGCGTTGCCCTGGGCGATGAACAGGGCGAACAGCACGATGGCGAACAGGCCCACCTTGACCACCAACACGAGTACCGTCTGGGCGAGGGCAGGGGCGAGCCCCTGGAAGTAGTCCGCGGCGTAGCTCGCGAGGTCCGAGACGGCGACGGTGACGCTATAGTCGGCAACGGCGACCGTCACGTGGGCGGGCAACTGGTCGATCAGGTCCAACAGGGCACTCCACCGCAGGTACACGAGGACGACGATGGGGAGGAAGACCGTGACCGCACCGACGAACGTCAGCGTCGTCGTGACCGCGCTCGCCCACCAGGGTGGGAGTCCCCGCCGCCGGAGCCACCGGTAGACCGGCGTGAAGGCGTACGCGACCGTAATCGCGAAAAAGACCGTCCCCAGGACGTCGAACAGGATGAACGCCGTCAGGAGGCCGATCAGGACCACCAGCCCCCCGAGGACGGTGTCGCGAGATGGGTTCACACCGGAGGTTCGTGTCGGTAGGACAAAACTTTTGGCCTCCCCCGAGACGTCCCGGCAGAGCGAACGAACCGTCGGAGCGGCGGCGTCGAGACCGGTGCCGTTAGGCCCGTCGGCCACGACGCTTCGCGTATCGGATGTCCGACGAACTCCACGCCTGGATCGAGGACGCCCTGGACGCGACGGTCGAATCGATCGAGGCCCTCGACGGCGGGATGATCGGCAGCGTGTATCGCGTCGACCTGGCCGACGGGACCCGCCGGGTCGCGAAGGTGGGCGACACTCCCCTCACCGTCGAGGCGTTCATGCTGGAGTATCTCGACGATCACACCGACCTTCCCGTGCCGGCGGTCTTCCACGCCACCGACGACCTGCTGGTCATCGAATACGTCGAAGGGGAAAGCGAGATCACGCCCGCCGTCGAGCGCGACCTGGCCGACCACCTCGGCCGACTCCACGACGTGTCGGCCGAAGCATTCGGCTTCCCGCGGGACACGCTCGACGGGCCGCTCCGCCAGCCCAACCCCTGGACCGACTCCTGGGTGGACTTTTATCGCGACCAGCGCCTGGACCCGGCGACCGACGGCGCCCGCGAGCACGGACCCCTCACCGACGACCTGGCCGACCGCCTGGCGACCGTGTCGGACGACCTGGACGACCTGTTGCGGGAGCCAGACCGGCCGGCCCTGATCCACGGCGACGTCTGGCGAACGAACCTCCTCGCCCGGAACGGTCGAGTCGTCGCCTTCCTCGACCCCGCCATCTACTACGCCGACCCCGAGATCGAACTGGCCTACGTCGACTGGACCGACACCGGCGGTGATCCCTTCTTCGATCGGTACCGGGAACGTCGTGAAATCGCCGACGGCTTCTTCGAGACGCGCCGGGACGTTTACACCCTCTATCCACTGCTCGTTCACGTCCGACTCTTCGGCGAGGAGTACCTGGACGAACTCGGTCGAACGCTCGAGCGGATCGGGTACTGAGCCGACCCGGAAGCCCACGACCGCCGGTCAGTCCAGGGGCAGCCCCGCTTCCGGGACGACTTCCTCGGTTTCGACCTCGTCGGTCAGGTCGGCCGGTTCGTCGATCGGGCCGTTGACGAACAGGCCGTGCCCGATGAGGCCGACCGCGACGATCCCGGCCCCGGTGATCGAGGTGGGCATGGCGAACGACGTCGCGTACCCGACGGCCGCGCCGATACCCATCGCCACGACGATGCCCAGGAGGACGAGGTCGTAGTACTGGAGGTCGAACGCCATGCGCCACGCGTGCGGTTCCCGACTGGTAAGCGATGGGGTTCGTACGACCGAGTTCCGGGAAGAAGGAAACGGCAATCGATCGGACGCCCAGCAGTGGGGGAGACCTGGCGCGAGGGGCCCATCGGTGGTTCTCACGCCGGTTCAATACGGTAGCCCCTTCCGGGGCCGTTGGTTTAACGCACGGCCGCGTTCTTGTGCGAACCAATGAGGGCCACGTCGAGGACCGATCTGGTACTCCTCCACCTTCTCGAGGAAACCGACGCGACGGCAAGGAGCGACATTCCAGATATCTGCGAGGCGCTCGACGTGCCCCCGGAATCGATGGCCGAGCGAGTGGGCGTCCTCTCGGCGCTCTCCGAACTCCAGGAACGCGGCCTGGTCGCCGAACGGACGACTTCGGTCGAGGAGGCCGACGCGGACCGTCGCGGGTACGCCCTCACCGACGACGGGCGAACACGCGCGACGGAACTGCGAGCACGATACGCGTCCGAGACCGTCACCCTCCAGGACCGCGAGGGGACGACACCGGTGCCACTGACCGACGTCGACCAGCACCTCGAGGGCACCTCGCTGGTGCAAGCGCTGGCGCGCGTGTCCGAGGACGGCGTCCTTCGAATGGGGCGAGCGGACGCTGCGCGATTCGCCGACCGCACGGACGCCCTCGACGCCCTGCAATCGGCGGTGGACGCCGTTCGCGGCGGTCGCTCCCGGACCGTCCTGGCCAGGGGCGAGGCCGGCATCGGCAAGACCAGCCTCGTCCGGGAGGCCCTCGAAGCGGCCCGCGACAGCGACTTCACGATTTTCGAGGGAAGTTGTTCGGCCGACGCGAACGAACCCTACGGCCCGTTCCGGGAGGCCCTGGCCGAAACGGACGCCGACCCGTTCGATCGGACGATCGATCCGGGGGCCGACGAGGACGCCTTCGACGTGGGGCGTCGCGCCCTGTTCGAGGCCGTCGCCGACGCCCTCGACCGCGACGAGCCCATCGCTTGTTTCGTCGACGACCTCCACTGGGCCGATCCCGGCACGCTCGCCCTCTTTGCGTCCGTCGCCCGGGCGGTCGAGGGCCCGCTCCTGCTGGTCGGTGCCTACCGCGACGAGGACCTCCCGGCGGACCACGACCTTCGCTCGATCGACGACTGGCTCGGCGAGGTCGAGCCCCAGACGATCGATCTCGACCCGTTCGACACCACCGCCACCGGGACCCTGGTCGCCGGCCTCCTCGACGTGGCCGAGTCATCGATCCCGGCCGAGTTCGTCGCGGCGGTCCAGGACCGCACGGGTGGTAACCCCCTGTTCGTGAGCGAACTCGTCGCCGCGATGCGCGACGACGGACGCGTCGATCCCGCCCGAGGGATCTATCCCGACGCAAACGACGCCGCGATGCCCATGCCCGACCGGGTGGAAAACGCCATCGAGGTCCGGTTCGACGCGCTCGACGAAACGGCCGAGACCGTCCTCGAAACCGGTGCCGTCGTCGGCCCGATGCTCCCGCTGCCGGTCCTGTCGACGGTCCTGGACCTGCCCGATCCCGATCTGCACGAATACGTCGACGTGCTGGCCGGCGCCCGCGTTTGGGAGCGCGTCGACGAGGAACGGGTACGCTTCGTCAGCGACCTCGTTCGCGAAACCGCCCTCGACCGCCTCGGCGACGACGAACGCCGCGAGCGCCACGCGACCGTCGCCGACGCCCTCGCCGAAAGCGACGCCACCCGTGCTGCCACGATCGCCCATCACTACGCACACGCCGGCGACGACGAGTTAGCCCTCGACTACTATCGCCGGGCCGGCGACGACGCCATGGACGTTTACGCCCACGAGGTCGCCATCGAGAACTACGAGGCCGCCCTCGAACTCGCGCGCGAACTGGACGCCGAGGACGCCGTCCACGACCTGCTCCTGTCGATCGGCCGGAGCTATTTCGTCCGGAGCGACTACGACGAGGCCGAACGCCACTTCGAGTACGTCCGCGAGCACAGCGACGACCCCGAACGGATCGTCGACGCAGCCTACTACCTGGCCAGCCTGGATAGCGACCGCGGGGACCTCGACCTGGCGCTCGAACGCATCGAGGGTGGCCGCGAACACTGGGACGGCGAGACGCCAAGCCCGGCCATCTGTCGATTGCTCTCGGTGGAAGTGTGGGTCCGCAAGCAGACGGGCGACTTGGAGGGTGCCCTGGAAATCGCCCGTCGCGAGCGCGACCTGGCCGAAC
>DATFIX010000061.1:0-10265 GCA_035269625.1 Natrialbaceae archaeon | reverse complement strand
CCGGGGTCGGCGGCCTGGCGGGATCGTACGCCATCGCGGGGGGATCGAACGGGTACCTGGTCGAACCGTTCGCGTCCGGGCTGGTCCGGTATACCCCCGAAATCGCGTTTCGCTACTTCCGCAACGACCTCGGGTCGACGGTCCAGGGGTTCCTGGCGGTTGCACTCGCAGTCGCGACCGTCGCGGTCATCGCGTCCGTTGCCATCTGGATGGCGTCCCGGATCGATCGACCCGGGACCGGATCGTTGATCGCGGCAGTCGGGACGGCTGTCGTCGGGGGCCTGCTCACCGGAACGGTCTGGCCGGCCATCGGGGCGGGGCTGGGGGCCGGAGCGGTCGTCGCCGTGGGCGAGATGGCGGCGAGCTATTCCGGTCGGACCACGGCCGGGGCGGATCGCCGCCGGTTCCTGGGTGGACTCGCGACCGCGGTCGGGCTCTCGGCGCTGAGTCGGGTGCTGGCGGGTCGGCCCTTCGACAGCCCTGGCGTCGAGAAAGACCCGCTCGGTGAGGCGGGCAAGGAGCTGGCGACGGTCGATCGGACGGCGATCGACGCCTTGCTCTCGGAAGCCGAGGAAAAGTCCCTGGACGTGGCGGGGATCGAGCCACTCGTGAGCGAGGACTTCTACACCGTCGACATCAACCAGTTCGACCCCACCGTGGCGGTGGACTCGTGGTCCCTGAAAGTCACCGGCGAGGTGGGCTCGGTTCGGGTCCTCGACTACGAAGCGATACGCGAGATGGAACCGGAACACCGGTTCGTCACGCTCCGGTGCGTGAGCGACCTCGTCAACGCCAAACTCGTCGACACCGCGCTCTGGACCGGGGTTCCGGTCTCGGCGGTACTGGAGGGAACGAATCCACAGGGGGAGTACGTCCTGTTGCACGGGGCCGACGGGTACACGGTGGGCTTTCCGCTGGCCGCGATCGAGGACGGCCTGCTGGCCTACGGGATGAACGGGAAGATCCTCCCGCGTGGCCACGGGTTCCCGCTCCGGGCGCTGGTGCCCGGCCACTGGGGCGAGACCAACGCCAAGTGGCTCACCGAGATCGAGATCACGGACGAACTCGTCGACGGCTACTGGGAGACCCGTGGCTGGGAGGGGACGGGTCCAGTGCACACGGTCGCGAAGATCCACGCCGTCAACCGCGGCGCGGACGGGCGGATCGAGGTCGGCGGCCTCGCGTACGCCGGCACCCGGGGCGTCTCCGGCGTCGAGGTGTCGATCAACGGCGGCGACACCTGGGAGACGGCCGAGGTTTCCGAACCCTTGCCCGGCGACGACGTCTGGCGACAGTGGCGGTACGAGTACGACTCGCCCGGCCGGAAACACGAGGTGGTCGCGCGGGCGATCGAGGCCGACGGGACCGTCCAGCGCCGCAAGCCCCGCGACCCCTTCCCGGAGGGTGCGACCGGGTACGCGAGTCGAAACGTGAATCCCTAAACCCTCGCTGCAGGCGGATCGTCCGTCCGCCGAACGTCGGACGCGCCGGAAGGCTTTTTAAACTACCGGGTGTCGAATCGCACGATGTCCCGTCTCGGTGACCTGTTCGGGGATCTCTTCGACGACGCCGATTCGGTCCTGCTGTTTGCCCCGAGCGGGTCGTACTACGACCGGTTCGACGAACTGGAGGACGACGTTCCCGTGATCGTCGTCGCGGCGGAGAACGCCCACGACGTCGACGCGTTCGTCGAACTCCCGATGGAGTTCAGGAACGTCAGGGAACGGATCAGCTTCGGGGTGCAGGGCGCGATCAAACAGGAGTACGTCGAGGAGGGCGACACTCTCGTCTGTGGCGTCAACGTCTTCGAGGGCGAAATCGACACCGTCACGCGCGTCAGGGCAACCGAGTCGGCCGAGTCCGGCGTCTACGACCTGTTCGTCAATTCCCGGGCCGAACCGAGCGTCATCCGGGACGTGTTCAAGGTGGCCATCGAACTCGGGAAGAAGGGCCAGAAGGGCGAACCCGTGGGTGCGCTGTTCGTCGTCGGCGACGCCGGCAAGGTGATGAACAAGTCCCGGCCGCTGAGCTACAACCCCTTCGAGAAGTCCCACGTCCACGTCGGCGACCCGATCGTGAACGTCATGCTCAAGGAGTTCTCCAGGCTCGACGGCGCGTTCGTCATCTCCGATTCGGGCAAGATCGTTTCGGCGTACCGGTACCTCGAACCGTCCGCCGAGGGGGTCGACATCCCGAAGGGACTGGGCGCTCGCCACATGGCCGCCGGTGCGGTCACCCGGGACACGAACGCGACGGCGGTGGTCCTGAGCGAGAGCGACGGCCTCGTCAGGGCGTTCAAGGGCGGCGAACTGGTGCTCGAGGTGGACCCGGAGGAATACTGAATGGTGAACTGGGAACTGTTCGTCGGGCGACCGATCGTCCGCGGAACGATCGTCCTGGTCATCGGCGTGACGATCGGCTTTCTCTTCGGGCGCCTGTTCGACCGGGTCATGCGAGCGGTGGGCGTTCCGGAAATGGTCGAAGGGACGCCCTTCGAACGGTCGGCCCAGAGTCTGGGATCCGACACCGTAGCCATCCTCGCCAGACTCGCGTCGTGGTTCATCTACGGCGTGACGGTTCTGGTGGCGATCAACGTCGCGAGCGTCTTCCGGGCGAACTTCCTCTGGCTCGAACTCACCCGGTTCATCCCACAGCTCTTCATCGCCACGCTGGTCGTCATCGTCGGGTTCGTCGTCGCCGACAAGGCCGAACTGGTCCTGAGCGAGCGGACCCGCAGCGTCAAGATTCCCGAGGCTGCGATCCTGCCACGGGTCGTGAAGTACAGCATCCTCTATATCGCGTTCCTGATCGCCCTGAGCCAGATCGGCGTCTCGACCAGGGCGTTGGTCGTCCTCCTGGCTGCATACCTGTTCGCGCTCATCTTCATCGGCGGGCTGGCGTTTCGCGACCTGCTCCGGGCCGGCGCAACCGGGATGTACATCCTGCTGAACGAACCCTACAGCATTGGCGACGAGATCAGAGTCGGCGAGTACGAGGGCATCGTCCAGGGCGTGGACGTGTTCACGACCCGCATCGAGAGCGAGGACGAGGAGACGGTCTTCCCGAACCACCTCGTGTTCGAGCGCGGCGTTACCCGCGCTCGGGAGTGATCAGTCGGCGTCCGCGTCGTTTTCCTCGTTCTCGTCGGTCGAGTCTCTCGAGTCGATCCGTTTCGCGGGCACGCCGGCGACCGTCGCCCCCGCCGGAACGTCCTCGGCGACCAGCGAGTTCGCCGCGATCTGTGCACCCTCGCCGATTTCCACCCCCGGAAGGACGATCGCCCCCGCGCCGATCATCGCCCGGTCACCCACGACGACGTCGCCGACGCGATACTCGTCCTGGAGGAATTCGTGACAGAGGATCGTCGAGTCGTACCCGACGATGACGTGGTCGCCGAGCGTGATGTGGTCCGGCCAGAAGACGTCCGGGGTCGCCTCCAGGCCCCAGGAGACGCCGCGGCCGACAGTCACGCCGATACGGCGGAGGAACCAGTTCTTCAGGCGAAGCGAGGGCGAGATCCGGACGATCCAGACCACGACGTACTGGATCGCCACCCGGAGCGGGTGGCGGGCCTCGGGCCAGTGCTGGAGGGAGTTCAGGGGCCCCGGAGTCGGGTAGCGGGCGATGCGCTCGTGGCGATGGTCGGCGGCCGCCCAGTCGGGATCCTGGCGGGTGTCGTCGGCAGTCACGTCACCAGGTTGGCAGGGGAGAACCTTGAATACGTAGGCTCGCGGGGTCGGACCGGTTACTCGCCCCGGAGTTCCTCGACGTGGTCGATCCGCTGTTGAATCAGGGCGGCGGAGCCGATGTCGTGGCGGATACGGACGCCCTCGTCGGGCGCGGCGGCGAGTGCGTCCTCGGCGATGGTCGCCGCCGCGTGGAGCGTACTCGCGACCCCGACGACGGCGAACGATCGCGAGGTGGTCGTGTAGATACCGTCGTCGCGCTCGTCGACGCTTGCGTAGAACAGGAGGGCGTCGCCGCCCCAGTTCTCGACGGCTTTCGTGACGCTTTCCTCGTCGATCGTCAGCTTCGTCCCGGCGCTCGGATCGGTCGGGTACCCCTCGGGGACGCCGTACTTGCAGACCGTCGCCTGTCCCGAAAATTCGAGTTCGGGAAGGGGTTCGCCCTCGCGCGCCGCCACGATGACGTCGAGCAGCGGCGTCTCCATCACAGGAAGGACGTTCATCGCCTCGGGGTCGCCGAAGCGGGCGTTGAACTCGACGACCTTGATGCCGTCGGCGGTGAGCATGAACTGGCCGTACAGCACGCCCTTGTAGTCCGGGAGTGCGTCGACGGCCGCGTCGAGGACCGAGACGGCCTCCTCGTAGTCGGCGGGCTCCATGAACGGCAACTCGTTCGTGGTGTCGCTGTAACTTCCCATCCCGCCCGTGTTCGGCCCCTCGTCGCCCTCGTAGGCGCGCTTGTGGTCCTGGACCGCTGGCGTGGTGCGGACGTCGCCGTTGGCGACCAGCGCCTGGATCGTGAACTCCTCGCCGACGAGACGTTCCTCGACGACCCACTCGTCCCAGTCGGACTCGCGCATGTACTCCGTCGCCTCGCTTTTGGTCAGCTGGTCGCCCGTGACCCGGACGCCCTTGCCGCCCGTGAGGCCGGTCGGTTTCACGGCGACGTCGCCGTCGTAGTCCTCGACGTACTCGCAGGCGGCCTCGACGTCGTCGAAGACCTCGAAGTCGGGGCAGCCGGGGACGTCGTGTTCGCGCATGAACTCCCGTTGCCAGGCCTTGTCCGTCTCGATCCGTGCCTCGTCTGCGTGTGGGCCGAAGGCGTAGACCCCGGCCGCGTCGAGGTCGTCGGCCAGCCCCGCCTCGAGGGGTGCCTCGGGGCCGATGATGGCCGCCGTCGCGCCGACCGTCTCGGCGTAGTCGACGACCGTCTCGGTGTCGGTCTCGTCGATGGTCGTGAAGCCGTCCGCCAGGTCCGCGATGCCCGGATTGCGGTTGCCGGCACAGGCGTACAGGTCACAGTCGTCGGCCAGCGCGCGGGCGATGGCGTGTTCGCGCCCGCCGCCGCCGACCAGGAGTACTGTCTCCGTCATACCCGAATGACCTGCACGGAACTGCCTAAAAGTTGCCCTTCACGCGATCGAGGTATGCACGAACGTGGGTCACTCGCCGGCGTCGGTGGCCGACTCCATGGCGTCGGACTCGTCCGTGGACGTCTCGTCGGAGTGACTCGTGGGTGTCGACGCCTCCGTTGCGTTCACGTCCTCCTTGCTCGATTCCCCTGTTGGCTCGGGAAAGTGCGGCAGGAGTTCCTCCTCGAAACACGTCGGGCAGACGTAGTAGTCCCGCACCCCTTCCTCTGACTTGGCGTTGAGCATGACGTGGGCGGCGTCGCCGAGCGCGACGGCCGCCCCGCAGATGCCACACGTTTCGGGTGGCATTGCTATCGTTCGACACTTCGTGACGTGGTACCAAAATACTTGCCCGGCCGTGGAGAGGTCGAAGAGGCGTTCCCGCCGGGGCAGCGGGGCGAGGTTTACGTACTTCCGGTCAAAGGGGCGGCCATGAGCGACCCGACTGCCCGGAATCGCCTCGACGAGGAGGCGAGCCCGTACCTGCGACAGCACGCGGACAACCCCGTCAACTGGCAACCCTGGGACGAGACGGCCCTCGCCGCCGCCCGCGAACGCGACGTTCCGATCTTCCTCTCGGTGGGCTACTCGGCCTGCCACTGGTGTCACGTCATGGCGGACGAAAGCTTTGAAGACGAGACCATCGCGGAATCCCTGAACGAGGACTTCGTCCCGATCAAGGTGGATCGGGAAGAGCGCCCTGACCTCGATCGCATCTACCAGACGGTCGCCCAGCTCACCAGCGGTCGCGGGGGCTGGCCCCTCTCGGTCTTTCTCACGCCCGAGGGCGAACCCTTCTACGTCGGGACCTACTTCCCGCCCGAGTCGAAGCGCGGGATGCCCGGCTTTCGTGACCTGCTCGAACGTATCCGCGACTCGTGGAACGACCCCGACGAGCGCCGGGAGATGGAGCGTCGCGCCGAGCAGTGGACGCGGGCCGTCGACGACCAGCTGGAGGCGACGCCCGACCAGCGCGAACGCCCCGCCGACGACTTCCTCCGCCAGGCCGCCGACGCCGCCCTCCGGGCCGCGGATCGCGAGTACGGCGGGTGGGGCAGTGGTGGACCGAAGTTCCCCCAGCCAGGCCGACTCGACCTCCTCCTGCGCGGGTACGACCGCACCGGGACCGACGAGTACCGCGAGGTGGTCGTCGAGGCGCTCGACGCGATGGCCGACGGCGGGATGTACGACCACGTCGGGGGCGGGTTCCACCGCTACGCCACCGACCGGCAGTGGACGGTCCCGCACTTCGAGAAGATGCTCTACGACAACGCCGAACTCCCCCGGCGCTACCTCGCGGGCTACCAGGCGACCGGCGACGACCGGTACGCCGCCGTCGTCCGCGAGACCTTCGCGTTCCTCGAACGCGAACTCCGGCATCCCGAGGGCGGGTTCTACAGCACCCTCGACGCCCAGAGCGTCCCGCCGGCGGCCGACGCGGAGAGCGACCCCGAGCGCGAGGAGGGGGCCTTCTACGTCTGGACGCCGGGGGAAATCCACGATGCGGTCGAGAACGACCTCGCGGTCGACCTGTTCTGCGACAGATACGGGATCACCGAGGGTGGGAACTTCGAGGGCGGCACGACCGTCCTGACCCTCGACGCCGACGTTGAGACGCTGGCCGAGGAGTACGACCTCGCGCCGGACGAGGTCCGGAACCTGCTCGACGTCGCCCGAAAGGCCGTGTTCGACGAACGCGAGGAGCGCCCGCGGCCCCGCCGCGACGAGAAGGTGATCGCCGGCTGGAACGGCCTCCTCATCTCCGCGCTCGCGGAGGGTGGGCTCGTCCTCGACTCCCGGCACGCCGACCTCGCGGCCGACGCCCTCGGGTTCGTCCGGGAACACCTGTGGGACGCGGACGACAGGCGGCTCGCGCGACGCTACAAGGACGGCGACGTGGACGGCGTCGGCTACCTCGAAGACTACGCCTTCCTGGCCAGGGGCGCGTTCGACCTGTACCAGGTCACCGGCGAGGTCGAGCACCTCGCGTTCGCGATGGCCCTCGCCGACGTCGTGCGCGAAGAGTTCTGGGACGCCGAGGCCAGAACGCTCTATTTCACGCCGACCAGCGGCGAAGCCCTGGTGACCCGGCCCCAGGAACTGCGCGACCAGTCCACCCCCTCCAGCACGGGCGTCGCGGCGGACGTCCTCCTTTCGCTGGACCACTTCCGACCCGACGACACCTTTTACGATATCGCCGACGCCGTCGTCGAAACCCACGGCACGCGAATGGAATCCAGCCCCCTCGAATACGCCACGCTCGCCCGGGTCGCCGACCGACTCGCGGGCGGCGACCTGGAACTGACGCTCGTGGCCGAGGAATTCCCGGCCGAGTGGCGCGAGGAACTGGCGACCACCTTCTTGCCGGATCGCCTCCTCGCCCCGAGGCCCGCGAGGGACGGGGAACTCGAATCGTGGCTTGACGCCCTCGATCTCGACGAGGCGCCGCCGATCTGGGCCAACCGCGAGGCGCGGGACGGCGAACCGACCGTCTACGCCTGCCGGAACTTCACCTGTTCGCCACCCGAAACCGATCTTCGGTCGGCGCTGGAGTGGGCGACGTCGAACGTCGGAACGGGGCTCTGAACGCGATCGACCCCACGACGGCCGTAATCTTATCTCGTTTCCCGTTGACACTGTCGGGCCATGGAACGCTTCAAACGCGCGCTCCTGGTCAACCTCGTGGCGTTCGTCGTCCTGATCCCGGTCACGATATCGGGGTTCGTCCTCTGGCTCGCGGTCCCTGGCGGACAGCGAGGGGCAGGCCAGCAGACGTATCTCGGGATCACTCGCCTGTCCTGGATCGACGTCCACCTGGTCACGAGCATCCTCGTCGTTCTGATCATCGCCAGCCATCTCCTGTTGCACTGGTCGTACGTCAAGAGCGTGCCCCGGATGGTCCGGCGACTCTAATCCTGGTAGTCGGGGAGCCGGAGGTTGCGCGCCAGCTGATCGGCCAGTTCCTCGGCCGCGGAACGGTCGCCCGACTCGACGAACCGGGCGACGACCTCGCCGTCGACCTCGATCACGATCGTCGGGATGTACTCGACGTCGTACTCCTCGACCAGTTCGCCCTGCTTGTCGTGGTCGACGGGATACGTTTCGATCCGGTCGTCCGGAATCTCGGCGGCCGCCAGTGCCGCCGCGAAGTCCGGCAACTGGTTGCGACAGTCGGGACACCAGTCGGCACCCCAGATCCGGACGGTCATGCGGTCGCGGAGGGCGGAAAACCGGTCGACCACCGTCTCGTGGGCGTCCGGATCCCACGTCGGGGTCGGTTCCATCGTTTCCAGAGCCATCGTCGATCCCCCGTTGGAGTCTCCGCGGTTTAAGCCCTCGCGTCCTGGGGCACCACGGCGCAATCGCGATCCGCCGAGTGCTGCCTGCCCCGGCAGGGATTTAGGGCGCTCTCCCGTACGCCCGGCGCATGAAGACCTCGATACTCGCGACGCTCGGGACGCCGCTCGTCGAAGTCGACGGGCCGGCCGGCGCGACCGTCGCCGCGAAGGTCGAGTCGTTCAACCCGGCTGGATCCGCCAAGGATCGCCCGGCGCTGTCGATGATCGAGGCGGCCGAGGACGCGGGCGAACTGGAACCGGGCGACGCCATCGTCGAACCGACCAGCGGGAACACGGGCATCGGCCTCGCCATGGTCAGCGCGGCCAAGGGCTACGACCTGACGCTGGTGATGTCCGAGTCCGCCTCCGCGGAGCGCCGCCAGGTGATGCGCGCCTACGGCGCGGACGTCGAACTCGTCGAGGGCGACATCGGCGACGCCCGCGACCGGGCCGACGAACTCGAGGCCGAGGGCGCGCTCCAGATCGGACAGTTCGAGCACCCGGCCAACCCGGACGCCCACTACCGGACGACGGCCGAAGAGATCGTCGAACAGGTCGGCGACCGAACGGTCGACGCCTTCGTCGCGACGATCGGGACCGGCGGGACCCTCTCGGGGACGGGTCGCCGACTCCGCGAGGAGTACCCTGCCCTCGAAATCGTCGGCGTCGAACCCGAGCGCAGTCCCGTGCTCTCCGAGGGCGTGGAGGCGGCCGGCGAGCACGACTACCAGGGCATGGGTCCGGGGTTCGTCAGCGAAAACCTCGACACCGACCTCCTCGACGACGTGGAGACCGTCCCCCTCGAAGACGCCGAGACGGAGTGCCGGCGGCTGGCAACCGAGGAGGGGATCCTCGTCGGCCAGTCCAGCGGGGCGGCGAACCTGGCGGCCGGACGGGTCGCCGAACGACTGGCGGACGGTGACGAAAACGGCGACCACGACAGCGACCGCGACGAACCCCTCGTCGTCACCCTGTTCCCGGACAGCGGCGAGCGCTACCTCTCGACGGGACTGTTCGACTGATCTTCGGCCGACCCTCGACTGCTAGTCGAACTCGTCCGGATCCACCCTGACGACGACCGTTTCGTCCACGTCGCGCAGGTCGTACTCCGGATGGTCTCCCCCGGTTCGCCGGACGTAGAGGGGTTCGACGAGGCGTCCGTCGTCCACGCCGTAGATCTTGAGAAATTCGTTCGTCCCGTCGGGATCGACGTCGCCGTTCCTGACGGCCGTCGCCAACTCGCGCGAGAGCCACTCGGTCTCGCTGACGCTCGGATCCAGTATCAGCGCCTCGTCGGCGAAGCGAACCAGATACCAGTTCAGGTCGTTCAGGAGGGCGACGGCAGCGCCGAGGCTGACAGTGTCCACCGCGACCGTGTTCTCGAACGGCTGCTCGATGTCGTAGGTCGCGAGCGCTTCGCGTGACGTTTCGCGGGAGAGCAACTCGAACCGGAGGTCGACGTCCTCGGCCCCGACCAGACAGACCCGTGTCACGGTCGAGCGTGCGACCCGCGGGGGCAAGTGGATTTCGCTCCGGGACCGGGACCGCCGGTTCCGGTTTCGAGAGGCCGGGGACTACGCATGACGGTCGAAATCGAATCGATCGAACTCGAATCGACGATACGCGAACCGGCCGACTTCGAGGAGGAGCCAGAGCACCAGCGTGGCAGCCACGACGAGGGTCCCGGCTGCCCCGAGGGGTGACACCCAGTTCGGGAGCACGAACATCGTCCCGTGGAGGACGACCGGCGGGATCAACGACAGGAAGCCGTAGAGGAGGCCGTTGAGCGTGTCCGACCCGACGTTTCGTGAGTGCAGGTCGGCCGCGGT
>DATFIX010000060.1:0-6708 GCA_035269625.1 Natrialbaceae archaeon | reverse complement strand
CGAACTCTTCGTCCTCGATCTCGACCGAGACGCCGTCCATGTACACGTCGAACAGCGGGGACTTCTCGCCCTGGCTGCCCTGCTGTTCGAGGCGAAGGGAGCCCGTAGCGACGACGTGATCGCCGGGGGTGACCTCCCCGGTGATGTCGTCCTCGATGTGGACGTCGAGGCTCTGGGGCGTCTCTCCGCCGCGCAGGCCCTCGGGCGATTCCTGCACCCGGAGCTTCTGAGCGTCGACGAACTCGGACTGGTCGAAGTTGATCTGGAAGGGCCCCTGGCGTTCACAGCCCTGGCACTCGTGGGGTTCCTGGAAGCTCCCGCTGTCCTGGGGGATCCGCGTGAGGGTGCCACAGCGCTGGCACTCGAAGGCGGCCTCCTCGATCTTGGGCTGGACGTCCGTCGCCTTCCGGACGATGCCGGCGGCGCTGACGAGCGTGTTGACGTGTCGGGACCGGATGTCCCGGATCCCGGTGGTGTCGGGCAGGTTCCGGATGCGGACGTGGGCCTGCCCGAGGCTCACGTCGATCGGCAAATCGTACAGCCTGAGGGCCTCCTCGGCGTACTCCCGGAGCTGTTCGGGCTGGTTGATGAAGTCGTCTGCCAGGTCCGGGTCGTGCCGGTAGAGGTCGCCCCAGTCGACGTACAGCGATCGTTCCTCGTTGGGATAGCGCTGGGCGAGGCGTTTGATCTCGTCGTCGTAGTAGTTCCGGTAGAACTGCTCGAACGAGTCGACGAGTTCGGTGTTCTCCGCGCTGGCCATTCAGCAAGCCATTGCGCGTCGTGTCGTATGAAGGTTCGCAAACCCCGGTGGAACTGATCGACGACCTCCGTGCCGTCCCCAACTGCCCGGACTGGTCAGAACACGAACGACCCGACGATGAACGCGAGCAAGACGAGGATGACCAGCATCAGGGCTCTACGGACGAGATCGAACTCGCGGTCGGCGTTCCGTTCGCGGACGGTGCCGTCACGGGGCATGGTCGAATTCGACCACGTACTCGGGGGGTATAAGACCTGTGTGCCGTTTCTACGGTGTGAACCGACTATTTTACCGATAGTTGTGGCGATAACTAGATGCCGACGGGATCCGTCCGGTGTATCCGGTAGCGGGACCGGACGAGGCGCACGTTGTCGCGCGAGTCGCCATCATACCCAGTCCTCGTGGCTCGACCGTTATCGACCCGAGCTCTGAGCGGGAGATCAGGGAGTCCGGGAGCGACTCACGTCAACGAACGGCCGTAAGATATACCGGTGGGAGAGTGTAGCCGATGGTTTTAATTTTGCGCGCGGTGCGGTTCATGTGTATGATGGGCCCGCTGCGCAAGCTGGTGCCGACGTTCATTCGTCGTCGGTATGCTCTCAAGTTCGGGATCGCGCTGGTGATCCTCGGACTCTCGGTGGGGGCGATCGGGTACGTAGGAACCAACCAAATCCAACACGAAGTCAAAGGTAACGTCAACGACAACTATCAGAGTCTCGCGACCGAGCAGGCCAACAGCCTCGAATCGTGGGACCAATCCAACCGACGGTTTGTAAGCCTCATGACCGGAATGGATTCCCTGAAGGGCGGGACTCCCAAAGAAATGCAGACGGTTTTGGCCAACGTGTTCACCGGCCAGGGAACGCCCGACGGGGCGCGGGAAATACTGGTCGCGAACAATAACGGGACCGTCGTTTCCCAGACGGGTGGATTCGTCCTGCAGGGAGGAAACGTCTCCGAGATCGGCTGGAAGTCGTTCGACCAGGAACTGGCGACGAGTATCCACGACTCGCCTGACACGGTCTGGATGAGTGGCGTCGTCGAGCAGAACGACGAACGCTGGGTCATCTACGCGCAGTCGATCGGAACCCAAAAGCGATTCCAGAACTACATCGTGGCGTTCGTCACGAACCTCGACGCCTATTCGGCGGAGATGGCCGCCGACGACTACGGATCGGGCGAGATGGCGATGGTTGTCGACGCGGACGGAGAAATCATCGCGAGCGAGGACCTGAACCAGGTCGGGAAACAATATCCCAACCGGAAGGCCCTCGACACGGGCACGGTCACGACGATCGGCACGCCGGCGGGATCGGTCGAACAGGCCATCAACGCAGAAGCGGAGAGCGGTGGTCAGTACGTCGGTGAGGAATACATCGTGGCAAGTGCGGCGGTCGAGAACAGGGACGGGTGGAAAATCGTCTATCACGTGCCCAAGACCGAGGCCTACGGCTTCGTGACGGCCGTGGCCGAATATGGCCTGCTCGCGACCCTGGGTGGCGTCCTCCTGATCGGCATGTTCGGTGCCGTCCTCGGTCGCAACACCGCCACGTCGATCGACCGACTGACCACGAAGACCGCCCAGATGGAGGAAGGAAACCTCAACGTCAACTTCGAGACCCAACGGATCGACAACATCGGCCGGCTATACGAAGGGTTCGCGAACATGCGCGACGCCCTCAGCGAGCGCATCCAGGAGGCCAGAGAGGCCCGCGAAGAGGCCGAAGACGCCCGCAAAGAGGCCGAAGACATGCGGGATCACCTCCAGCAGAAGGCCGAGGCCTATAGCGAGGTCATGCAAAAGGCCGCGGACGGCGACATGACACAGCGGCTCGATCCCGAGAGCGAGAGCGAGGCGATGACCGACATCGCCGAGGAGTTCAACGAGATGATCGCCGAGATCGAGCGCACGACGGAACAACTCAAGAACTTCGCCAGCGAGGTCGCCACCTCCTCGGAGGAAGTGACGGCCTCCAGCGAGGAGGTCCGGTCGGCGTCCGAGCAGGTCACCGAGTCGATCCAGGAGATCAGCGACGGGGCCGAGCGCCAGAACGACTCGCTCCAGTCCGTCCAGCAGGAGATGGACTCGCTGTCGACCACCACCGAGGAGATCGCCGCCTCCTCGAACGAGGTCGCCGACATCGCCGAACGCACCGCCGAAACGGGCCGGGAAGGTCGGGACGCCGCGCAGGCGGCGATTGCCGGCATGAGCGAGATCGAGGACGAGTCCGAACAGGCCGTCCAGGAGATCGCAGCCCTCGAACAGGAGATGGAGCAAATCGACGAACTGATCGAATTCATCTCCGAGATCGCCGAGCAGACCAACATGCTGGCGCTCAACGCCAACATCGAGGCCTCGCGCTCCGGCGAGTCCGGCGAGGGCTTCTCGGTCGTCGCCCAGGAAGTCAAGGAGCTGGCCGAGGAGACCAAGGACGCGGCCGACGACATCGAGGCCCGACTCGAAAACATCCAGGACCAGACCCACTCGACCGCGGAGGAGGTCCAGCGGACCGCCGACCGCGTCTCCGAACACACCGCGTCTGTGCGCAACGCCGCCGAAGCACTCGAAGAGATCGCCGGGTACGCCCAGGAGACCAACACGGGCGTCCAGGAGATCTCCGCCGCGACCGAACAGCAGGCCGCCTCGACCCAGCAGGTGGTCGCCATGGTCGACGAGGCCGCCACCATCTCAGAGGAGACGACCGCGGAATCCGAGAACGTCGCCGCCGCCGCCGAGGAACAGACCACGGCGCTCACCGAGGTGTCCCGCAGTGCCAGCGACCTGGCCGAACAGGCCTCCCGACTGTCCGAAGCGCTCGATCGCTTCGACACCGACGCCAACGAGGGCTTCGAGATGCCCGCGCCCGGCGAGCAAGCACCCGAAGGCTTCCTCCCTGCCGACGGCGAGGAACCGGCCGAAGAGACTGACGACCTCGACGCTCCGGCGGAGACTCCCGAAGCGGCGGTCGAGGAGATTGCCGACGACCCCGTCGAGGACGAGGCGACCGGAGACGAACCGCTCGAGTTCGAACCACAGTTCGAACCGGACGACGGCGCGGAACGCACCACGACCGAGGCCGGGGACGTCCGCGACGAACCCACGGAAACTGGACCGGCGGAACCGATCGAAGCCGAACCGCCGAGCCAGGGCGACGGCGAGAACCTCGATCTGACGACCGAGGCCGCCGACGAGTCGTCAGCGACGGACGACCCCGCGGACGTCGAACCGGAACCCGACGCCGAAGACGACGAGTTCGACATGATCGGGTTCGACGACGTGACGTTCGAAGAGGGTGAAGAGGCGGGTGACGGTGACCCCCTCGACGCGATAGAGGACGGCGAGAACGAGGCCGACGAAACGGCCGACGAGGACGACGAGGACGGAGACGACGACGGGTTCACCTTCGGTAACTGAGCCGCTGCGGACGCCATTTTTGGAGCGATCGATCCGTCGGTCGGACCCGAGGCTGTCTAGTGTATCGCGACGGCACTCGAGACGGTCAAGCGTTTCGAGAAGATCGAGAAGACGCGTCACTCAGTTCCGTTCACAGTGCGACCACAGTCGGTCGTGGTCGCCGTCCATCGTGGAGAGCAAGTCTCGAACCCGACTGCGGACCCCGTCGTCGATCCGGACGTGAACCATGCCCTCACCGGGTTGACCGTAGACGACGCTGGCGTCGTCCGGGGCGACGAGGACGGCCGGCAGGGTGGCGAGGTCCTCCTCCCCGTCGACCAGAATGGTTACCGTGTCGCCCCGGGCGATGGCCGTACAGAGTTCGCGGAGAAGGGCGTCGGTCAGGGTGGCCGCGGGATTGGTCACTTCGATCGCGTCGTCGTCAGCGACCACGTCGCGAACTTCGCTGTCGACGGCTTCACGTTCGGTTCGGCCATCGATCACGGCGACGTCCGGGCGTCGGCCGGCGCGTTCGAGGTGGTAGGTGACGGCGTCGCCGACCGCGATGAGCGGTCCGTTGACGGTCGCCAGGAGGGTCTTGGCGTCCGTTTCGATCGGTCCGAGGGGCTCCTTGAAAGCCGCGCGCTCGTCCTCGGGAAGCGTGACGACGACGTCCCCGTCGTCGGACCCGGTTCCTGCAGCGGTCATCGAACCTTCAGCGCGTACTTGCCGGGTTCCGTGATCTCCATCTCCTCGGCGATCCGGCTGGTCTCGGGGTGGGCGATGATCACGTAGCCCGCCCAGTCCTCGGTCAGCGAACTCGACCCACAGGAGGGGCAGGTCTCCTCGTCGGGGTCGACGACGCGGTGGCACTCGCGACAGACGAGACGGTTACTGGCCATGATTATTCACCGGCGGCCGCCTCGCGTTGCTGGCGCTCCTCCTCGAGCCAGCCGTGTTTGCCGAGGCCGACCTGCTTGGCGGTCAGCCCGATCTTGCTGTCGCGAGGGTTGCGCTCGTCGATGCTTTTCGTGACGATACGTGCGCGCACGGCGTCCTCGACGGCGAGCGTCCGGTTGGACTCGTTCGAGGCGAGTTGCTGGTTCTCGCCGTCGAACGCGAGGTACTCGTCGGAGATCTGCGAGACGTGCAGCAAGCCGTCGACGGGACCGATCCCGACGAAGGCACCGAACTCGACGACCTCGACGACGGTGCCGTCGACGACTTCCTGCATCTGGGGATCGTACGTGAGGGCGTCGAAGTCGGCCTCGTAGTAGACCCCCGGGCGATTCGGGAGGACTGCCCCGTCCCCGACGTCGTTGACCTCGATGACGGAGACGACGCTCCCGACCTCCTCGTCCATGCGACCCTCCAGTTTCTCCTGGAGGAGCTTCTTCACGAGCTCTGGCGTGACGTTCGCGAGCTCTTCCGGCGGCACTTCGACCGTGTCCTTGAGCCTGACCCGTTTGTACATGTTCTACGGTTGAGTGATAGCGAGTTTGTTGGTGCCCCGTAAAGCAATTACCGGTACGGACGCGTCCAGCACGCGGTCGCGCAGGGGCTGATCGTTCGTGACGACGTATTCGACCTGCCCGTCGCGAGCGAGTTCAACGATGGCGTCGTCGGCGTAGGATTCCGTGGTGTCGACGATGAGACACCTGTCGGTCGCCAGGTCGTGGCCGACGCTGGCGGCGATGCCCTCCTCGCCGCCGCTTTCCGAGAGGCGGCGGAGCTCCTCGACGACCGGCTGTGGCGTGACGGGTTCGTAGGCGTCGAGGAGCCGTTCGAGTTCGTCGAACAGCCGGACGTCCAGCTCGACGGGCATCATGAACCCGCTCGTGTCGATCGCGACGGTCGGCGGCATTAGCTCTCGAGCGTTCCGACGCCGATGAGCCGCCATCGCGACCCGACGCGTCGGTTGATGGCGATCTTCGATCCGTCGGCCGCACAGACCGGGCGCTTGAGCTGGACCTCGCACTCGTCCTCGCGGGCGCTGGTGACCGAACCGACGGTCGTCGCGGTCCCGACGGTGAGCATGAGTGGCTCGCCGGTCGAGATGTCCTCGACTTCGTCGCCACCCATCTCGCCGACGACGCGGTCGAGCAGGTCCACCGACATGGTGAACGAGTCCCAGGTCGGCGGCAGCGTGCCGGGCGGCCCGGCGATCTGGCCGGCGAGGGCGTCACCTTTCGTCAGCGACGGATCGAGGCCGGTGCCGACCCCGAGCAAGCCACCCGGCGAGGCCTCGTCGACGGCCTGTCCGCCGGCCTGGATCGACCGGACGGTCGTCTCGATCGAGCGGTATTCGGTCGCGCCGCCCTCCTCGACCTCGCGACCCGGTCGGACTTCGAGGTCGTCGTCGACCGTCAGCCGACCCTGCGCGAGGCTCCCGCCGAGGACGCCGCCGGTGAGATCGCCCCACTTGGTCCCCGGCCGGTTGATGTCGAAACTCCGGGCGACGTGCATCCGGGCGTCGGCGTCGGGGTCCCGCTCGGGCGTCGGGATGTGCTCCTCGACGGACTCCATGAGCAGGTCCATGTTGACGTCCTGCTGG
>DATFIX010000059.1:0-21767 GCA_035269625.1 Natrialbaceae archaeon | reverse complement strand
CGTTCCACCGCTCCCGCCAGCGTCTCACGGAACGCCGTCCGGTCGTAGGGCGTGATCCCGAGTCCCTGGACATCCGTCTCGCCGCGTTGCCGGAAACGGGTCCCGGGATACGGTTCGGTGTACGTTGCCCGATCGACAACCCTCGCCCCCGAGTCGTCGAGGACGAAGGCTGCCGCGCCCGCACTGGCCGCGCGTTCGATGTCGCTTTCCGGTTCCCCCTGCGGACAATCGCTCGCCACGACCAGCCCCCGTTGTCCGGCGTCGAGGCCGGCCTCCAGCGCCGCCACGCCCGCTCGGGTGCTGCCGGTGTGCGTCTGGGTAGCGACGCCCGCCGGAAGCCCCAGGGTGCTCCGGAGGCGGGCCGTCAGTTCCTCCTCGGCCATCGGGGGCGTCGTCGTTCCGAGCGCCAGGAACTCGATTTCGCCGCCGTCGTAGCCACCTGCCGAGAGCGCCCTGACGGCCGCCTCGTGGCCCATCGTGAACGCGTCCTCGTCGGCGTCCGGGACCGCCGTCCGGTCGATGCCGCGGGGTACCTCGTCCCAGGCCTCCCGGTACTCCTCGGCCGCGATCCGGAGCCGTGGGGCGTACGCGCCGGCGCTGGCGATTCGCGGAGCGTCCGTCCCACTCACGCTCATGCGCCGTCACCTCCCGTTCCTCGTTCGAGGACATGCACGACGGCCGCCCCGCCGCTCCCGCCGACGTTGTGGGTCAGCGCCCGGGTCGCGTCCGGGACCTGTCGGCCGCCGGCCTCGCCGCGGAGCTGTTTCACCACCTCGACCACCTGGCCGGCTCCGGTCGCACCGATGGGGTGGCCCTTGGCCTTCAGCCCGCCCGAGGGATTCACCGGGAGGTCGCCGTCGAGGGCCGTTTCGCCCGACGCGATCATGTCGGCCGCCTCGCCCCGGTCACAGAACCCGAGGTCCTCGTAGGCGATCAGTTCCGCGATCGTGAAGCAGTCGTGGAGTTCCGCGAAGTCGAGGTCGTCGGGACCGACCCCCGCCCGGTCGTAGGCGCGGTCGGCCGCGCTCACCGACGCGGGGATCGACGTGTAGTTCTCGCGGCCCGGGAGTCCGACGCGGTCCGAGGCCGCGCCGACGCCAGCGACCCGGACCGCCTCGTCGATCGGGCTGTAGGACTCGACGGCATCCTCCCCGACGACCAGGACGGCGCCCGCGCCATCGGAGACCGGACAGCAGTCGTACAGTCCCAGCGGGCTGGCGACGTCGGAAGCCTCACGGGCGTCCTCCAGCGAGCACTCGAAGCCGAGGTGGGCGTCGGGATTCCGGGCCCCGTTCTCGTGGTTCTTGACCGCGACGCGGGCCAGGTCCTCCGCCGTCGCGTCGTACTCCTCCATGTAGGCGCTGGCCATCTGGGCGTACACCCCGGCGAAGGTCGTCCCGGCCATGCGCTCCCACTCGGTCTCGCCGCTCACGCCCAGCCAGTACCGCACCGCGTCCGAACTCATGTCCGTCATCACCTCGAACCCGCCGGCGAGGGCGACGTCGGCCATCCCGCTCCGGACCGCCTGCACGGCCGACCGGACCGCGAACCCGCTCGCGGCGCAGGCGTTCTCGACGCGGGTGCAGGGCGTTCCGTCCAGGCCGACGAACTCGGTCACGGCCGGTCCCGAGAGGCCGATCTGGCGGCCGCCGACGCCGAGCGTGCCGACGAACGCCTCGTCGATCGCGTCGGCGTCGATGCCTGCCGGCACGCTTTCGACCGCCTGCTCGAAGGCAGTCCGGAACAGCGACCGGTAGCTCTCCTCCGGGAACGCGCCGTACGGCGACTGGCCCGCCCCGACGATGTAGGCGTCGCGCATGGCGGGCCGATAGCACCCCGCTCTGAAATACCTTGGCCGAAAACCCGGGTGAGATACCGGGTGCCCCCCTCGTCGTCGATCGTGGCTGGATCGAGTCGTTACGACCGGAATCCATAAGTCATTATCGCGATAATGATTATCCAGATAATGACCTTCGTCGACCGAGAATCGGAGCTATCTGCCCTCGAAGAGGCGTATACCTCGCCAGGACACGCTTTTTTCGTCGTTTACGGTCGGCGACGGGTGGGGAAGACGGAGTTGCTCAAGGAGTTCTGCCGGGATCGGCCACACGTGTATTACCTGGCCAACCAGGAATCGGAGATCCGACAGCGCGAGAAGTTCGTCGAGCGAATCGCCTCCCACTACGACGAACGCGAGCCTCGAACCGACGACTGGCCGGACGCGTTCGACTATCTCGGGTCGAAACTCGAGGAGCGACGCGGAATCGTAGTGATCGACGAGTTTCCGTACCTGGTTGCGTCCAACGATTCCCTCCCATCGTACGTGCAATCGTTCGTGGACGAGCGACTCCAGGAAACGGAGTCGATGCTCGTCCTCTGTGGCTCCAGCGTGAGCGTGATGGAGTCGGAGGTCCTGGGCCACGAGAGTCCGCTATACGGGCGTCGAACCGGCCAGATCGACCTCCAGCCGTTTACGTTCGCCCGGGCGAGGAACGTCATCGGCTACGACATCGAGGACGCGATCCGATCGTTCGCGGTCACCGGCGGGACGCCGATGTACCTCACGCTCTTCGATTACGACCGACCGCTCTCGGAGAACGTTCGGGATCGGATTCTGTCTCAAACTGCAGTGCTGTACAACGAACCGGAATTCCTTCTGCGGACCGAACTTCGAACTCCTGCCCGCTACATGAGCGTCCTGGAAGCGATCGCGACCGGCCACACGACGCCCAACGAAATCGCCGGTCGGACGGGGATCGATTCGGGACCGCTGTCGAAGTACCTCCAGACGCTCCGCCGGTTGCGACTGGTCGATCGGGAGGTGCCTGTTACAGCGTCTCGGAAGCAGACGAAGCGCTCGCGGTACCGGGTCGCCGACGAACTCCTCCGGTTCTGGTTCAGGTACGTCGAACCGAACCGGTCGGGCATCGAACAAGCTCCGGACGTCGTGTTTTCGGAGGCGATCGAACCGGATCTCCCCACCCACGTCGCCACCACGTTCGAGGACATCTGCCAGGAGGCAATCTGGGCTGGAATCAGGAGTGGCGCGTTCGACCAATACGCCGAAGTCGGACGATGGTGGTACGGGGAAGACGAGATCGACGTCGTGGCAGTGGCGCCGAACGGGGACAGGATCCTCTTCGCGGAGTGCAAGTGGACGTCGGATCCCGTCGGCCGCGATCCCGTTCGCGATCTCGAAGCGAAACGTGAACGGGTGCGCTGGGGCTCCGACGCCAGGGAAGAGCAGTTCTGCCTCTTTTCGAGAAGCGGATTCGAGGACGAACTGGCGGAAACCCTCGGTGACGAATGGCAACTGATCGGACTGGCGGAGCTCGACGAACTCCTGTCACCCACTCCTTGATCGACACCAGTGGACGACCAGTCGGCCAACTTACTTGTAGGGAAGCTCCGTATCGGGGGTATGCCATACAGCTACGAACCGCACTACTTCGAGGACCTCTCGGTCGGCGACGAGTTCGAGAGCGCCGGCCGGACGATCACCGAGACGGACTTCGCGATGCACTCGATGTTCTCGGGCGACTGGACCGAACTGCACACGAACCGCGAGTACTCCGAAGACGGACCCTTCGGGGAGTGGATCGCCCATGGCCCGATGACGTTCGTCGTCACCACCGGCCTGTTCCAGCGCACGGGCATCGTGGAACGCACCGTCGTGGCGTTCCTCGGGATGAACTACATGGACCTCGAGAACCCGGTGACGATCGGCGACACGCTGTCCGCCACTTTCGAGGTCACCGAGAAGAACGCCCTGGAAAGCCGCGACGACGCCGGCCTTGTCGTCGTCGACGCACACACGACGACCCAGGACGGCACCGAGGTCTTCGCCGGCGACATGAAATTCCTCTTCAAGCGCCGCGAGTCATGATCCTGGATGGTGCGACGCGTGGAGTGATTTCGCGATGATCCTCGACGAGTACGACGAACCGATGGCCATCGACACGCACGCTCACCAGCCGACCGACGTCTTCCTGCGGGACGCCGGCGGCGAGATGATGGCCGACGCGGCGAACCGGTTCGGCACGGACCTGGAGACCTGGAGCTACGAGGAGATGGTGGCGGAGTACCGCGAGGCCGGCATCCGGCGCGCCGTCCTGCTGGGCTGGGACGCCGAGACGAACACGGGGAACCCGCCCGTGCCGAACGAGCACGTCGCCGCGGTGCGCGACGAATATCCCGACTTCTTCGTCGGGTTCGGGAGCGTCGACCCACACAAGGACGACCGCATCGAGACTGTCGAGCGGGCGGTGAAAGACCTCGATCTCTCCGGGTTCAAATTCCAGCAGATCGCCCAGGGGTTCGACCCGAGCGCGCCCGAGCACGATCCACTCTGGACCGCCATCGCGGATCTGGGCGTCCCGGTCGTGTTCCACGGCGGGTCCTCGACGCTGGGTGCCGGCAGTCCCGGCGGTCGCGGACTGGAACTCCGGTACGGCGATCCAATGTTGATCGACGAGGTGGCCGCAAGGCATCTGGACCTCCAGATCCTCATCGCACACCCCGCATTCCCCTGGGAGAAAGAGCAACTGGCAATCTGCCAGCAGAAGGGCAACGTCTACATGGACCTCTCCGGATGGCTCCCGAAGTACACCGACGAGCAGGTGCTCCACTACGCCCGGACCGTGCTCTCGGAGAAGGTGATGTTCGGCACCGACTACCCGATGATCCGCCCCGGGGAGTGGCTGGACTCCTTTGCCGAGCACGCGGACTTCGACGAGGCCACCCAGCGAAAGCTTCTCTGGGAGAACGCCGAGGATTTCCTCGGGCTGTAGAGTTACAGCGGACACGTACTCGGGCAGGAGACGAGCAACCGCAGTCGACCTACGTCCGATCCGCCGCCACCCGTGGATCGAGCACGGCGTACGCGACGTCCTGGAGGTAGTTCCCGATGACGCCGGCGAGCACGAACACGACCGTCGTCCCGACGACCAGCGAGACGTCCCCGCGCTGGACGGCGTAGAAGTTCAGGTACCCGAGCCCCTGGATCGAGAATACGGACTCGATCACGTACACGTTCAGCAGGAGGACGCCGAGCAGCTCCGTGAAAAACAGGCTCAGGAGGGGCACGGCGGCGTTCCGGAGGACGTGCCGGGCGACGTCGCGTCGCCGGCCGCCTGCGGCACGGACGAGGCGGACCAGGTCGGTGTGGGCGTACTCGGACGCTTTGGACCGCGTGTATCTGATCCCGGCAGCCGTGAGCGTCGTGGTGAGCAGGAGCGACGGCCAGAGGACGGTGTGGATGAAGTCGGACCGGTGGACGATTTCGCCGGCGGCCCCTCTGGAGAACCACAGGAGGAGGAGGACGCCCACGAAGAAGTTCGGGAGACCGAACGCGAGGTACGCGACGAAACTCGTCGCACGGTCCGCGACCGTCTCCTCGCCCGTTGCGGATCGCAGGCCGATCAGGACCCCGAGTCCGGTCGACAGGAACAGCGCGGGAAGGACGTACGCGCCGGTTCGCTGGACGCCGTCGGCGACGAGGTCGGCGACAGGGGCCTGGAACGAGGACGACGTTCCCCAGTCGAGGCTCACGAGTCCCGCGAGCCACGCGGTGTACTGGTCGAACGTCGGGAGCGGCTGGAGACCGCCCGTTCCGCCGCGGTACGGCGGCGCGACGGAGACGGCGAGGTAGGTGATCGTGAGGACGGCGAGCGCTGCGAGGAGGGCGGTGAGGGTGCGGCGTGCGAGCCATCGCGTCGCGGTCATGCCGCATCCCCCTGGAGGGCACGGACGGGCATCGGTCGCAACCAGTGTGCCAACTTTTATAATTGTTCCCCATGGAAATCGGGGCGATGTCCCCGCCCGAAAACGGGGGCGTGACGCCCCCGGATGCCCTCCACGAGCAGTCCACGCTGTCCCGGTATCGTCCCTCACGACGGACCCTCGGGTTTCTCGCGACGGCCGTGTTCCTGGCGCTGGCGTTCTACAACGATTACGTCGTCCTCGACAACCGGGCGAGTACGCTGCCCTTCTGGGATCTCACCCGGTTCGACTGGATCCTGGTCGCCTGTTTCGCCGTCGTCGGCTGGCTCGGCGTAGCCCCGCTGGTAAGCGATCCCGAGCGGACCCGCCGATACTGGCGGCAGTTCAGCCGGGACCGAACGGCCGTGCTCGCGCTCGCGTACCTCGTCGTCTTCACGGCCGTTGCGGCCGTGGGGCCGATGCTGATCGGCGACCAGATCGCCAACCTGTTCCGGGGATTTCAGCCGCCGGTTGGACTCACCGCGGACGCCTCGGTCGTCGGCCGTTGCGTCGGGAGCGTCGCCGGCGGCCGCTGTCACGGGACCCTGCAATACCCCCTCGGAACGAATTCGCTCGGCCTGGGCGTCCTCTACCTGCTGGTGAAGGGGGCACGCGTCAGTCTCCTCGTCGCGCTGGTCGCCGGTGCCGTCGTCGCGCCGGTCGGTGCCGTCGTCGGGATCACCGCAGGATACGTCGGCGGGACGGTCGACGAACTGCTCATGCGGTACGTGGACGTCCAGGAAGCGATCCCGGCGTTCGTCGTCTACGTCCTGGCCGCGTTCTTCTTCGGCAAGAGCCTCCTGCTCCTGCTCGCGGTCTTCGGCCTGCTGTCGTGGGGCGGCGTGGCCAGACTCGTCCGGAGCGAGACGCTCCAGCGACGCTCCACTGGCTACGTTCGTGCGGCCCGGGCGGCCGGTGCCGGGCGACTCCACGTGATCCGACGACACGTGCTCCCGAACGTCGGGAGTACCGTCGTCACTGCCACGTCCCAGGTCGTTCCCGGGTTGTTGCTCGCCGAAGTCGCCCTCGGGTACCTCCGTCTCAACGACGAGGTTCTCCGGTCCTGGGGCTGGACGCTCTCGATGGGCCTCAGCGGATATCACGGGTCCTTTCCGGCGGTGTTCCAGCCCTTCGGGAACACGAACACCGGGTTCATGGAGAAGTGGTGGATCGCGACCGCAACGGCGATAACGGTCGCCATCACGATCGCCGCCTTCGCGCTGGTCGGCGACCGTCTCAGGGAGGTCCTCGATCCCAGATCGACATGACCCGGTCACCACATCCTTCGCCCCGGATCCCGCTTTGCCCTACCATGAGATCCTCCGACACGACCCGTTCGACCCGATGCACAGGATGGAACCGAACGCCAGCGGACCCCGTCGAGAGATCGGGAGGCCGACGATGACCGAGGGGGACCCACTCCTTTCGGTCCGCGACCTGCACACGCAGTTCGAGACGCCCGACGGGACCGTCCGTGCCGTCGACGGCGTGGACTTCGAGGTTCGGTCCGGCGAAACCGTCTGTCTCGTCGGCGAGTCCGGCAGCGGGAAGACCGTTACCTGTGATTCGCTCGCCGGCCTCGTCGAGTCGCCGGGCGAGGTGACCGACGGCGAAGTCCGGCTCCACGGCGAGGCACTCACCGCGATGGACGAGGCCCAGCTCCAGCGAGTCCGGGGACGACGCATCGGATACGTCTTCCAGAACCCGCAGAACGCGCTCGATCCGGTCTACCGGGTGGGCGACCAGGTCGCGGAGTCCATCCGCTACCACCGGGACGTCTCCCGGGCGACTGCCGAAGACCGGGCCATCTCCCTGCTCGAGCAGGTCGGCATTCCGGACGCCGAGCGACGTGCCGAGGACTACCCCCACGAGTTCTCCGGCGGCATGAAACAGCGCGTCGTCGTGGCCATCGCGCTCGCGTCCGATCCCGACCTGCTGGTGGCCGACGAACCGACGACGGCGCTCGACGTCACCATGCAGGCGTCGATCCTCCGACTCCTCGACGACCTGCAGGCGGACCGGGACATGGGCATCGTGTTCGTCACTCACGACCTGGGCGTCGTCGCCGAAATCGCCGACCGCGTCGTCGTGATGTACGCCGGCGAGGTGGTGGAACGGGGCGACGTCCGCGCCGTCTTCGATCGGCCGGGACATCCCTACACGCGGGCGCTGTTCCGGTGTCTCCCCGGTCGTGGCGAGCGCATGGATCCCATCCCCGGATCGGCGCCGGATCCGACCGACCTCCCGGCGGGGTGTCGGTTCCGGCCGCGGTGTCCACACGCCGTCGACGAGTGCGAATCCGATCCCGACTCCCAACCACTTGCCAGGGAGGACCACGAGGCCGCCTGCGTCCACTACCGCCTCGATCGAACGCCACCGTGGGAAGCGCGGGCCGATGCCGAGGAACTCGTCAGGGGTGAAGGGGATGACTGAGCCGTTGTTGGCCGTCCGCGACCTGGAGAAACACTATCCGCAGACGCGGGGATTGCTCCGGCGTGAAGTCGAGCGCATCCGGGCCGTCGACGGGATCGACCTCGACGTCTACCCCGAGGAAACGGTCGCGCTCGTCGGCGAGTCCGGCAGCGGGAAGTCGACCGCGGCCGAGACCATCCTCACTCTCGACGAACCGACCGGCGGGACGATCCGGTTCGACGGCAGGGACGTCACCGAGTTTTCGGGAGACGCTGAACGGGAGTTCCGCCGCCGGACTGGCGTCGTCTTCCAGGATCCGAACGAGAGCCTCGACCCACGGATGCGGATCTGGGAAGCCGTGGCGGAACCCCTCGAAATCCACGGCGTCCGGGATCGGTCGGACCGCCGGCAGGCCGCCGAACGGATGCTCGATCGAGTGGGCCTCGCCGATGCGGTCGAGAGCTACCCTCACGAACTGTCCGGCGGACAGAAACAGCGCGTGAGTCTAGCCCGGGCGCTCGTCCTCAATCCGGACCTGCTGATCGCCGACGAACCGGTCTCGGCGCTGGACGTCTCCATCCAGGCCGACGTGCTGTCGCTGCTCGAGGACCTCAAGGCCGAGTTCGACCTCGCGGTGCTGTTCATCAGTCACGACCTCGCCATCGTTCGCGAGGTCGCCGACCGGGTGGCGGTGATGTACGCCGGGGAACTGGTGGAGGTCGCGAACGCGGAGACGCTCTTCGACGATCCCCAGCATCCCTACACGCGGGTCCTGATGGACGCCATCCCGGCGACCGACCCGTCCGAACGCGGCCAGACCGCCGAACTGGCGGGCGAGGTTCCGGATCCGGCGGATCCGCCTGCAGGCTGTCGGTTCCACCCGCGATGTCCGGCGGTCGTCCAGGCCGACGCCCAGGACCTGCCGGCGGACGTCTGGCAGCGGGCGTTCGAGTTCCGGTTCGACGTCGAGGCCGGATCCGTCGATGGAACCGACGGCGATCCGGCCTCGATTCGGGCCGAATACGGTCTCGACGGCGAACTGCCGCCGGACGCCGTGGACTCGGTCGACGAGGCCGTCCGCGCCATCGCAAACGGTGACGACGAACGGGCGGTCGATATCGTTCGCGATGCCTTCCCCACGCCCTGTGCCAGCGAGGACCCGGACCTTCGCGAGACGCCCGCCGGTCACGAGGCGGCCTGCCACCACTACGGTCGGGATGGGTGACGGAACGGGGCAGGATCGAAGCGGAGCCTCACTCAATCGTCGTCCGTCCCGTCACGGCCTCCGAGAAACGCTCTGACGCCTTCTTCGTGTTCTGGCGTGCCGTAAGCGTGCGATTGAATGAGCGCCTCGTATTCGAGCGCCGACCCGGGGGATTCGGCCAGGTTCTCGTGGAGTGCCCGCTTGGCGAGGCCGATGGTTCGCGTCGGGCGGTCGCGGAGGGTTTCGAGCAGGTCGTCGATGGCGGCGTCGAGTTCGTCCGGCGCGACTGCACGGTTGACCAGTCCCAGTTCGGCCGCCGCCTCGGCGTCGATCAGTTCCCCGGTGAACACGAGGCGCTTGGCCGCCCGAAGGCCGACCAGCCGGGGCAGGAGAAAGGTCCCGCCGGTGTCTGGGATCAGGCCGACCTTGACGAACGCCGCACCGAACCGCGCCGCATCGACCGCGTAGGCGAAATCCGAGAGGCCGACGACCGAAAGGCCGGCGCCGACGGCGTCGCCGTTCACCCGCGCAACGATCGGGACCGGCGCGTCGAGCATCGCCTCGGCAAGCCGGCCGAACGATTCCTCGATCCGGGCGGCGGCCTCGTCGGGGCGCTCGTCCATCTCGGCCATCGCGGCGACGTCGCCGCCGGCGCTGAACGCCCGTCCCTCGCCGGTGAGAACGACGGCGTCGAGCGCGTCCGGGTCGGCCGCCTCGATTCGCTCCGCCAGTTCCCTGGCGTGATCGGTCGTGAACGCGTTCATGGCGTCCGGTCGGTCGAACGTGATCGTCCGGACTCCCCGTACCTCGGTGGCGTGCATGTCCGTCGTAGGCGGGTGGCTCCCGGAAAAGGATTGAGGTGGTCCGGGTCCCTGGGCGACGCGGACGATCGCCGCCCACACCAATATTTTTAGGGCGTCTCCTCCAGGCGGGGGTATGGCAACCGTACTCGTTACCGGGGGCACCGGGTTCGTCGGCGCGTACACCGCGGCCGACCTCGTGGATCACGGCCACGAGGTGGTCGCGTTCGACGTCTCGACCGACCCGCGAATCCTGGAGCGACTCGACGTGGCCGAGGCCGTGACGATCCGGCGCGGCGACGTGACCGATCCCATGGCCGTCGCCCGGGCCGTGCGGGAGACCGGTGCGACGAGAGTGATCCACCTCGCCGCCTTGCTCACCAACGGCGCACGGGAGAACCCGCGTGCGGCGATGGACGTCAACGTCGGCGGGACGAACAACGTCTTCGAGGCAGCGCGCCTGCTCGACGACCAGATCGAGCGCGTGGCCTGGGCCTCCAGTGCGGCGGTCTACGCCCCGCCAGCGAACTACTCCGGGCAGGTCGAGGAGGACGACCTCGTCTATCCCGATACGCTCTACGGGGCCACCAAGGCCTACAACGAGCACCAGGCCCGGGTCTACGCGGAGGACTACGACTGCTCGCTCGTCGGCCTCCGGCCGACGGTGGCGTACGGCCCCTATCGGGAAACCGGGGGGTCGGCGTTCCTCGTCGACCTGATCGAGAAACCGGCACTGGGCGAGTCGTTCAGCGTCCAGTACGGCGACCAGGCGATCGACTGGCAGCACGTGAAGGACGTCGCACAGGCATTTCGTCTGGCGGCGTTCACGCCCGAAAGCGACCTCTCGCAGGACGTCTACAACGTGGCGGGCGACCTCGCGACGATCCGGGAGGCGGCCGAGGCGGTGCAAAAAGTGGTCCCCGACGCCGATATCGAGGTCTCCGACGAGGGCGACCTCCCCTGGACCCAGGATCTCGACGACAGCGCAGCGAGATCGGATCTCGGCTACGAACCGACATTCGACCTCCAGGCGGGGATCCAGCAGTACGTCGACGTGTTGCGCGAGGAACGCGGGCGCTGATCACCCGGTCGTCTGGCTGTACTCCTCGATCCACTCCGACAGCGTGAGCCCCATCGTCGACTGGGTGATAGCGTTCGAGGACGCGTCGTTGGCGCTCTTGACGAGTTCGGCCTCGATGGTTCTGGACGGGACTTCGCCCAGGAAGTGCGGGATGGCGCGCTGGACGGCGACCGGACAGCCGACCTCGTGGGCCAGCGCGTACCCGGAGATGGAGTGGGGAATCTCGCTCCCGCCGTAGGTCTCTCGGTCGGGATCGACCAGTTCGTCGTCCACGTGATCGACGTACTCGTAGCACTTCCCGACGTCGTGCAGCAGGCACGCCGCCCTGACGACGTCGGGGTCGGGGTCGGCGCCGTGGAACTCGCGCTGGACCTGCAGCGACTCGATCGCGATTTTCGTGACGCCCCGGACGTGCTCGACGTTGCTGACCTCGTGGATGTTCCAGGCGTAGGGGACGTCGTCAATGTGACGCCAGCCGCCACGTTCCAGTCCGAGGATCCACGCCTGGACGACGCGCTCGCGGAGGTCGTCGGATTCGATGCCGGCGAGTTCGGGAAAGGCGTCACGGACCTGGGTCTCGTAATCGGGCTCCGTCATGATTGGCGCGCTGACTCCCGTTGGGCCTCGCTCGTCGCGTCCGTCCAGACGCGTTCCCGGCCGATGAACCGGGGCCGCTGTTCGATGGCGAGGAAGTTGTCCACGTCCTCCCGGGCTTTGGCGGCGACCTCCTTCGTCGGGTCGTAGTCCCGGGAGCCCGGGGACCCCAGCGCGTCGTGGAGGTCTTCGAGCGTCTCGAAGTAGAGTTCGGCCACGCCGTCGAATTCCGCGTTCTCGGGGTCCGTCGGGTAGACCGTGTGATAGCGGACCACGCCTTCGATGTCTTTCGCGAGGGGGCTGTGTTCGTTCTCCCAATAGTCGCGGAACTCCTCGTGGGTCAGCCCGTTCTTGCGGACGAGGAACGCCGAGTGCTTGTACAGCCCCTCGGTGTCGCCGTACGGCCTCGAATCGGTCCGCTCGACCTCGTCTTTCCAGACCGTCTCCTCGCCGATGAACCGAGGCCGCTCCTCGATGGCGAGGAAGTCGTCCACGTCCTGCCGGGCCTTCGCGGCCACCTCCTTCGTCGGATCGTAGTCCCGGGACCCCGGCGATCCGAGCGCGTCGTGGAGGTCTTCGAGCGTCTCGAAGTACAGTTCGGCGATGCCGTCGAACTCCGCGTTCTCCGGGTCCGCCGGATAGACAGTCTGGTACCGGACGACGCCCTCGATGTCCGTCGCCAGCGGCGAGTGCCGTTCCCGCCAGTACTCGACGAACTCGTCGTGAGTCAGCCCGTTCTTGCGAACCAGCAGGGCGACGTGTTTGTACATGTCACCCGACCGTGGGGGTCGTGCGGTATAAATTTAGGGTCGGCTGTGGTGTTGAACCGGCATCTAGTACACCACTTTCCGTCGATCGGTTGTCGTTTTGGCCCCGTTCGATCCAGTTTGCACGAGCAAAACGGTTTAGTACGTCGCCTGCCACGTTCGAGACATGAGCCAGGGCCGTGACGACGCCGGTCGTTTCGAGGAAACGGTGACCGAACAGGAAATCCTCAAGGTCTTCGATTACGAGGACGATCCCGTTCTCACGGCGCCGGAGGTTGCTGAAGGGCTCCGCCGGTTCGGAAAGGAGATCACGCCGGAAGGGGTTCGGAACCGGCTCGACCGGATGGCAAAAAAGGGGTTGGTGAGTCGCAAGAAACTCGGTGCGAGAGCTGTCGGCTGGTGGGCCGAGGTCGCTCCCGAACTCGATCCGGAAACCGGTCGGACGGTCGACGAACGGAAAGAGTCCGACGAGTGGACGGAACTGTAGCGTTCCATGGCGACGGTACTCCTCCATCCCGACGTCGAGAAGGAGTTGCAATCGTTGCCGAACGACGTCGAAGATCGCGTTCGTTCGAAGTTGAAAGAAGCAGGAGTCAACCCCGATCGTCACCTGAAATTGTTGAAGGGACGGGACGAGTATTCACTCCGGATCGGCAAGCGGCGTGCGATCATCGACTGGGACAGGCAACGAGACGAACTCAGAGTCCTGGAAATCGACACCCAAGACACGGTATATCAGTAGAATTGTGAGTGACCGGCACCCGTTCCTAGCAGATCTCTGGTCCGGAGCGAACCATCGCAACGCCCGGAACTTACGATTTCGGTAGTAGGGTTCTTAACCATCGTCCCTGTACGTCGGGGAAGATGTACGAACGCGACTTCATGGAGGGCACCCGCGGGACGATGGCGGTCGACTGGGAGGAACGGATCGACGCCGCCCGACTGCGCGAGGAACGAAAGGAACGTGCCCTCGACCGGATGCGCGAGGCCGGCCTCGGGAGCATGCTCCTGATCGACGACCCGAACGTGCGCTACGTCACCGGGCTGGCGATGACGGGCGGCAGCGGGGCCGACCACTACACCCTGCTGCTGGAGGACGGCGGCATCGTCCACTGGGACACGGCCGACCACGCCGCGAACCAGCGGTTCAACTGCCCGTGGCTCGACGACGTTCGCCACGCCTGTCCGGGACTGGGCAACGTCCCGCGGGCGTCGGGCCGCGACTCGGCACGGGAGTGGCTCCGCGGGAAAATGGCCGAGACGGTCGTCGACGCGCTGGAGGAGTACGGGCTGGAGAACGAACCGATGGGGATCGACGTGGCCAACCCGGGACTCGTGAGCGCGCTGGAGGACCGGGGCGTGGACGTCCGGCCCGACGAGTGTGCCGAGGCGATGGAGGACGCCCGAAAGGTGAAGACCCGGGACGAGATCGAGTGCCTGCGGACCGTCGCCGCGATCTGCGAAGCGGGCTTCCAGCGGATCACGGAGTCTGTCGCACCTGGTCGGCGCGAGTCCGAGGTGTGGGGCGACGCCGTTCGCGAACTCTGGCGTCATGGTGCGACGGTGCAGGGCGGGTACCTCACCTCCGGGCCGAACACCTGGCCGAAGCACCAGGCCAACACGACCGACCGGGCGATCCGGCCGGGCGACCTGGTGTACGCCGACTTCTACAACGTCGGCTACCTCGGCTACCGCTCCTGCTACTACCGCACGTTCAGCGTCGGCGAACCGACCGACGCCCAGCGCGAGGCCTACGAGACTGCCGTGGACAACCTCTATCGCGTCCTCGACCGGATCGAACCGGGCGTCACCACCGACGAAATCGCCGCCGCCTTCCCCGACATGGACGGCGAGCACGCCGACTGGTACGGGGCGGAAGAGCACTGGGAGATGACCACGAACCACTGGGCGCACGGCCTCGGCCTCCAGCTGTACGAGGTGCCGCTGATCTGGCGCGGACTCTCGCCCGAGCACCCGATCGAAATCGAGGAGGGCATGACGATGGCCGTCGAGACCCAGGAGCCGGCGGACCGCCAGGGCGTCCGCGTCGAGGAGATGGTCGTCGTCCGCGAGAACGGCGTCGAGGTGCTGAGCCAGTGGCCCGTCGAGGAGATTACGGTGATCGACGTATGAGGGTCGATGTCGAACTTGTCGAAATCCGGGTGATCGACGGATGAAACTCGGCACCGGCCTGTTCACGACCCAGCGCCGCCCCGACGACGATCGATCGCAGTCCGAAATCCACGACGAAATGCCGACCCTCGCCCGGACCATCGACGACGCCGGCCTGGACAGCGCCTGGGTGTCGGAGCACCACTTCACCGACGACGGCTATCTCGCGGCCCCGATGGCCGTCCTCGGCGCGCTCGCGGCCGAAACGGACGACGTCGAGATCGGCACGTCCATCGCGCTCGCGCCGCTGCACGACCAGGTGCGCCTGGCAGAGGACGCCGCGACGGTCGACCTGCTTTCCGACGGCCGCCTCTCGCTCGGACTCGCGGTGGGCTACCGCGAGACTGAGTTCGAGGGGTTCGGCGTGCCCAGGGACGAGCGCGCGGCCCGAACCGAGGACCTCGTGCGGACGCTCCGGGCCGCCTGGAGCGACGGTCCCCTCGACTACGATCCCGAGTTTCACGCCGCCTCGCCCGACCTGACGGTCTCCCCGAAGCCAGAGAACGCGCCGCCGATCGTCCTCGGTGGCGACTCGAAACCGGCAGTCAGGCGAGCCGCCCGGATGGGCGACGGCTGGATCGCCCCGTCGTCGCTCTCGATGGGCGGCCTCCGCAAGCGCGTCGAGGACATCGAGAGGGTGCGGGAGGCCGAGGGCATCGAGGGCGACTTCCAGGTGTACGTCCTCCAGCACGGGTTCGTGGCCGACTCGACGGACGAGGCGTGGGACGCGATGCGAGAGGGCTACCTGTACCTCCAACGGCGGTACGCCGAGTGGTACGGTGGGGAACCGATCGATGAACTCCCCGAGGAACGGGTGGCAGAACTGAAGGAGCAGGCCATCTTCGGCACGCCCGACCAGGTGGTCGAGGAACTGAACACCTACGCCGACGCGCTGGGCGAGGACGTCCACGTGATCCTCCGGACGTACTTCCCCGGGATCGGGACCGACGCGATGGTCGAGTGTATCGAACGGCTGGGCGACGAAGTGGTGCCGCAGTTGCCGTGACCGAAGTCGACTGCTCCCGGTCACTCGAACGGATTTGTTGCCGTTTCCAGTCTGGAAATACCGTCGATCACGTCGAAGTCGTCGTCAAAAGAGTACAGATACTCGATGTCCTCCCGTTCCATGTAGGCGACGATCATAGCGTCACCGAACGACAGGCCCTCGTAGGTTTCGAAGAGCTCCACGGCACGGTGGTAATCCTTCTGCGCCGAGTGAACCAACTCGAACCCTGCGGAATCCGCAAGTCGGTCGTGGAGGTCGACCGCGATGTCGTGGCGCTGGCGCTCGTGAATCCAGTTCAGGGACTCCAGCAGGACGTAGTTCGTGATTCGTGACGTCGGGAGGTCCCCGCTGTCGATAGCGTAAACGATGTTCTCGGCCCGTTCGTGCCGGACGTCGTCACTGGTGTCCTTGTAGTCGATGAGAACGTTGGAATCGGTGACGGTGGTGGCCATTCACGCGTCCTCCGTGAAAGCCGGATCCTCCTCGTGTCCCGCGAGGTCGTGCGTTTCGAACCCGTCGCCCCCCATCGGCGCTTTCAGGTCGTCGTCGTCGAACGCGCCGTAGCGCTGCCGAACGACTTCCACGGAAAGATCCCCATCTTCGTCCACGTCCCAGCGGATTTTGTCACCCGGCTCGATGTCGAGTCGTCGCCGGAGCGATGCCGGGATCGTAACCATCCCCCGGTCACTGACCGTCGTTTCCTCGAAACCGTTTTCGGTCGACATACGTGCCGGTACCGGATCGATCGTGATACATGTTGCGCCACATGTGGTTGGCAGTCGAACGACGACGGGTCGAAGCCCTGGAGTCGATGGACACTGGAAATCCGGGTCAATCCAGCGGTTGGAGTCGTCCCTCGATTGGATCGATCGTTCACCCGAACCGCTCGAACGGCTGCCGGCACTCGTTGCAGTAGAACATCGACCGACAGAGCGAGGGGCCCTTCGGGTGCTCGCGCTCGGTGTCGGTCGACCCGCAGTAGGGACACTCGGCCGTCTCCTCGGCCCCGCTCGTCTCGACGCTGGGATCGGGTCGGCGGTTCATACTGACAGACCGAACTCTCGGAGCCGTTCCGTCCCGTCCTCGGTGACCATCTCGACCGTCCACTCGGGCTGCCAGACCAGGCGAACCTCGGCTTCCTCGACGTCCTCGACGTCGGTTACGGCCCGCCGCACGTCTTCCTGGAGGAGGTCGCGTGCCGGACACCCCGTGTAGGTCAGCGTGAGGTCGATCGTGGCTTGGCCGTCCTCGACGGTCACGCCGTAGACGAGGCCCAGGTCGAGGACGCTGATCGGCATCTCCGGGTCCTCGACGTCGGCCAGGGCGTCGGCGATGCGTTCGGCGACGCCGTCCTCGTCCGTAGCTCCGCCCGTCGGCCCGGTCCAGGGGAAGCCGTCGATCGGTTCGCCATCCTCGTAGGAGGTGTAGGTACAGTACCTGGGTCCGGGGGCGTCTTCGCCCCCCGCCCGTTCGGGTTCGTCAGCCGACATCGTCGGGGTCCTCCATGAGCCGCGGGGGTTCGTCGAGGTCCATCTCGCGGTAGGTGTGCGTGAACGCCGCGAACAGTTCGGGCCAGTGGTCGGTGTGGTCGCCACGACGGCCGATTTTCTCGGGGAGTTCGGCCTCCACGACGCCCTCGTCGGTCACGGGAAGGTCGATCCCGAGGGATTCGAGAAACGGGATGACCTCCGCGAACCAGTCCTCCCGGAGCGAGTCGAGCGGTTCGGTCCGGATGCCAAACTCGACGATGGCCGACTCCCGATCGGTGGGCACGAACAGCGTCAGGGCGTAGGGAAACAGGCGGTCGACAGCCTGCTGGACGTGCCCTCGCCCCTCCTCGTCGGCACAGAGCCGTTCGAGCCAGTTCTCGGCGTGTTCGCGGTGGTACTCCTCTTCGGATTGTACCTTGCCGACGCGGTCGCGGATCCGGGGATACGACGAGTCCTCCAGTGCTTCGAGGTTGAGTTTCTCGTAGACGTCGAACAGGTAGCTCCGGAGGACGGCGTCGGCCCAGTCCCCGTCCGGGAACGGGAGTTCGACCAGCGTAGCGTGCCGGAAATCCGACGGGTCGGCCTCCCAGATGAGGTCGGCCTCGCTTTCGCCGAAGTCCCCCAGGAGGTCGTACCACAGGCGGGCGTGGCCGTACTCGTCCTGGGCGACGTTCGAGAGCGCGAGATCGGACTCGAGGGTCGGCGACCGCACCTGCCACTCGGTGTAGCGCTCGGCGAGGACGAACTCGTCGTCGGCCATCGCGCGGACCAGTGCCGAGACGGCCGCCCGCTCGCGCTCCGAGAGGTCGTCGGGCCCGCCGAGGGACGGGCCGTTGCTGGCGTCGCTCATGCGCGATCCTCCCGCTTGCGTTCGGCCGCCTCCTGTTCGCGCTGGGACTCGGCGATCTCCTCGGCGAAGTCCTCGTCGGTGTTGAACGTCTGGGCCCACCGGTAGGCCTTGTCGGTGGTTCCGCCGAACGCGGCCTCGTCGGCGTCCACCTCGCCGATCTCGTCCTTCGGGACGACCCAGAGGCTGTTGGCGGGCATCCGGCGGGCGTGCTGGATCTGGGCGAACGCGAGCGCCATGTCCCGGTCCGGCGCGTGGACGTTCCCACAGTGGGTGTGGTAGTCGCCGGATTCCTCCTGGCGGAAGACCTCCCAGATCATAGTCAGTCGGCCGCCCCCGCGGCTTCGGTGGGACTCGAGCCGGGTCCATCACCTTCGATTGCCGCCCGGACCCACTCGACCGCCTCGCGGGCGTCGGCCCGGGTGCCGATCTGTTCGTGGCTTCCCTGGTAGTCGTTTTTCGCCACCTGCCAGAACTCGTCCCAGTCGAGGTCCGACTCGCGAACCTCGTAGCGATCCGCGTCCTCGTCGTAGGTGATGCGGGGTTCGTCGGGAATCTCCAGACCGTACCGTTCGGCCTTCGGGAGGTATGCGTTGAGGAACGCCGTCCGGAGTTCGTCGTTGCTCACCTGCTTGAGGCCGACCTCGGCGGCGAAGTCGTGGTGGGTGCTCTGGTCGTCGGTCGGGCCGAAGAACTGGAGGATGCGGGGCCACCACTCGTCGAACGCTTCCTGGAGCTTTTCGCGCTGGGCTGTCGATCCAGTCGCCAGTTCCCGGAGGATGGACTCGCCGTGCTTGATGTGAAAGCCCTCCTCGAAACAGATCTTGTCCATCGCGTGGGCGTAGGGCTCCCAGCTGGTGTTCTTCAGCGTGGCCTGCCGGCGCATCGCCGCACCATCGACGAAAAAGCCGATCATCGGCGTCTCGTACCACGAGTCCATCGGGTAGTGAAAGCAATTGAGGAACTTGCCCTCGCCCTCGGCCAGTTCCGTTAGCATCTCCTCGCGGGTCTTGATCCCCAGTTCCTCGGCGGCCCGGTAAAGCAGTTGTCCGTGCCCGATCTCGTCCTGGACCTTCGCTGAAAACGCCAGTTTCCGGTCGAGCGAGGGCGCCTGTCGGATGAAGGGTCGTTCGAGGTACGCGCCCATGATCTCCGAGTTCGCGTGGAACTGGATCATCCGGGTCGCCGCCTCGCGGTATTCCCGGGGCACGTCGTCGCCCGGCCCGAACGCACGAGGGCCGGCGCGGTCCTTGGTTTCGGATACGTTCATGATCTTTCATGTGGGTGGTGCTCGCCCGGGGTAGCCCTTTGCCCATATATGATGGGGTTTTAAATGTTTGCGGCGTCCTACGGGCGGTATGATCGAGGAGTGCCTCGCCGTCGAGATCCGCGTCACCGGCGACGAGTGCCCCCTCGCCGAGGCCTCGGCAACGACCGGCGTCGCGATCGACGCCGAACCGCCCCGGTTTCGCGACGACGGCTACGCCCTGTTGCGGTTCAGCGCCCCGGCCGACGATCGACTCGTCGAGGTCCTCGACGCCGACGATCGGATCCGGTACCTCCACGTCTCCGGCGGGGAGAATCGACGGACGTTTCGCTGCCTCTCGCTCTCGCCGTGCGTCGTCCGCGTCCTCGTGAACGCCGGGTTCCTCGTCGAAACCCTCCGATATCGCGACGGGGTCGGCCAGTTCACCGGGACCGTCGTCGGTCACGAGGTGCTCCGTGGCGTGATGGACACGGCCGGCGACACCGTCGGGGTGCAACTGGGGAGCGTCTATCCGCTCGGCCCCGAGGACGGGACTGCGGTCGCCGGTCGCTGGAACCTGACCCCCAGACAGGAGGAGGCCCTGCGAACCGCGCTGGCGATGGGCTACTTCTCGGTCCCGAAGGAGGCGACGGCTGACGAGGTCGCCGGCGAACTCGGCATCGGCGCGTCGGCCTTCCTCGAACGCCTCCGTCGGGGCCAGGCGTCGCTGCTGTCGCAGGTGCTGTAGCCCCTCACTGCGCGTCACCCGGTCTTGTACACGCCCCGGACGTCGGCTACTATCGTTCCTTCTTCGTCGAAGATCGCAACGTCGACCGTCCCGACGTCCCCGCCGATTCGAACCACGTCGGCTTCGGCCCGGAGGTCGCCGGTCGCCGCCTCGAGGTAGTCGATCCGCATGTCGATCGTTGGGACCGGTTGGTCCACGACCGACACCAGCGCCGCCCCGCCGACGGTGTCGGCCAGGGTGAACGTGACGCCGCCGTGAGCGACCACTCGGTCCTCGTCCCAGGAAAGCTCGGGGCGCATTTCGACCCGTCCCTCGGCGTGGCCGTCGGCCGCTTCGGTCACCTCGACGCCGAGCAGGCCGGCGAACGGCATCCCCTCGAAGAAGGCCTCGATGTCCATGACTTCACGTGTTCGAGGACGTACGTAAAGGTAAGCCAGGGTGGCGGGGCGCCCGGTGCGATTCGTCCTCACCCCGGCCGATCGCCCGCCGTTCGTCGGGACTGCCACCCAAACCTTTTTCCTTGTTAACGTGTACCAACACCTCAGCATGGTGTACGCATTCGCGATGGTGAAAACGGACTCCGGTGCGTCGGAGGATGTGGTCGAAGCGATCCGCGGCCTCGGTGGCGTCGTCGAGGCGAACGTCGTCGCCGGTGACTTCGATCTCATCGTCGAGATCGAGACGGCGGAGGTCTACGACGTCCTCGATACGGTTTCCGGGAAAGTCGGTGGACTCGAGGGGGTGCTCGACACCAAGACGTACGTTTCGCTTCAGGAGTAGCGGTCCGGTGTCGATGCGCGCGTCGCTCCACCTAGTGTTCGAGTTCCTGTAAATCGTGGTTTCCGGCCAGCGTCTCCAGTTCCCGCCGTTGCTCCCGGAGTCGATCCGGTAGTGACCCGTAGACCGACTCGAACAGCTCCGCCGGATCGGCCTCCGGTGCCGACTCGGCGCGGTCGATGGCCGTCTCGAGTTTCTCGTCGGCCGCCTCGTGGGTCTCCTCGACGAACGCGTCGTCGGCGACGCCCTGTTCGCGGAGATACTCCTCGTAGCGGTCGATCGGGTCGCGGGTGCGCCACTCGGGGCGGTCGCCCTCGCGGTCCCGGTAGCGGCTGGGATCGTCGCTCGTCGTGTGTGCGCCCTGGCGATAGGTCAGGCTCTCGACCAGGACCGGCTCCCCCTTCCGGGCCTTGGCGAGGGCCGCCCCGACGAACTCCCGGACGGCCAGGGGGTCGTTGCCGTCGACCTGGCCGCCGTCGATCCCGTATGCGCCCGCTTTCTCGGCGATGGTGTGGCTCGCGGTCTGACGGGCCCGGGGCTGACTGATCGCCCAGCCGTTGTTCTCACAGAAGAACACGACGGGGGCGTCGAAGACGCCGGCGAAGTTCAATCCCTCGTGGAAGTCGCCTTCGGAGGTCGCGCCGTCGCCGAAGTAACTGAGAACGGCCCCGTCGTCGTCGGCGTAGTTCATCGCCATGCCGACGCCGGCGGCCTGCGGGATCTGCGAGGCGATCGGGATGGTCTGTGGAGCGTTCGGGAGGTCGTGACCGGACTCGAACTCGGGATACCCCCTCCGGAAGCGGAGGATGTCGCTCATCGGAACCCCTCGGGCGATCTGCATCGCATTGGATCGATACGTGGGG
>DATFIX010000058.1:0-4572 GCA_035269625.1 Natrialbaceae archaeon | reverse complement strand
CGACGAGTGGCGGGCGAACCGGCCCGAGGACCTGGGCGTGGAATTGATCGACGATCCGGCGGACGGGAACGACGAACGTCGAGGAGGCAACCGATGACCGACCACGACCTCTTTCCGGAGACGATCGAAACTGACCGGTTGCGACTCCGGAAACTCGACCGCGAGACGGTCGATACCCTGGACCTCTACGAGATCACTGGACGAAGCGAGACGATCGATGAGGAGACGCGATACCTCACGATGGAGCCCCACGACACGCCGAAGGACGCCCGGGACATGATCGCCGGCGCAGCGGAGCAGTGGGCGGACGCCGAGAGTGCGATCTACGCGATCCGTGCGCAGGAGGGTGAAGACGGTGCCGGACAGCTCGCCGGGACGACGAACCTGGCAATCCTGTGGGATCGCCGGGAGGCGCGTCCAGGCATCATGCTCAGGAAGCCCTTCTGGGGCCGGGGCTACAGCGGCGAACGCGCGATGGCGCTCATGAAACTCGCGTTCGATCGCCTCGACCTGGAGATATTCAGCCCCGCGCACTTCGACGGCAACGAGAACTCTCGGCGCGCGATCGAGAAGTACGTCGACCGCGTCGGCGGCCGGTACGAGGGCGTCCTCCGGAACTGGGTGCCCGACGGCGACGAGGTCCACGACCTGCACCGATATTCGGTCTCGCAGGAGGAATGGCAGGCGAACCGCCCGGAGGACCTCGCGGTCGAATTCATCGACGAGGGGGGTGTCGGAAGTGACTGACGACGGCCTGTTCCCGGAAACGATCGAAACCGAGCGACTGCGCCTGGAACGCCTCGACCGGTCGACGTCGGTCCTGGAGCAGTACGACTACGTCAACGTCGAGGCCCCGAACGTCGACGAAATCACGGAATACATGACCTGGAGCCCCCACGAGACCCCGAACGAGACGCGGGAGTTCCTGGAGGGGGTGACGGAGGGGTGGGAGAACGGCGAACGTGCGGAGTACGCCGTCCTCCCTCGCGAGGGCGAACCCCGTGCCGGCGAATACGCCGGCAGCGCCGGGATAGGAATCGACTGGGACCGGCGGACCGCGACCCTCGGCATGTGGCTCCGGAAGCCCTTCTGGGGACGGGGCTACAGCGGCGAGCGAGCGGCCGCCCTAATGCACCTCGCCTTCGACCGTCTCGACCTCGAAATGGTCGCCGTCACCCACCAGGTCGGCAACGAGAAGTCCCGGCGGGCGATCGAGAAGTACGTCGATCGCTTCGGCGGCCGACGTGAGGGGCGGTTCCGGAACTTCGAACCCCATCTGGACGGCGGAGCGGTCGATTCCGTCCGGTACACCGTTTCCCGTGAGGAGTGGACGACGAACCGCCCCAACGACCTCGACGTCGTGTTCGTCGAGCAACTGGCGGAGGACGATCGAGACCGGCAGAGTGGTGGGCCGTGACCGATCACGACCTCTTCCCGGAGACGATCGAGACCGAGCGATTGCACCTGGAGCGTCTCGACCGGGCCGTCCCGGTCAGGGAACTCTACCGGTACGCGAACGGGGACGCCCCGCACATCGACGAGGTCACCGAGTACCTCCCCTGGCAACCGCACGCGACGATGAACGACACGCGCGAATACCTCGAGATGATCGCGGACGCGTGGGCGAATGCCGACCGCGCGGCCTACGCGATCGTTCCCAAGGCGGACGAACCCCAGGGCGGCGAGTACGCGGGCAACGGGGACCTGAGCGTCGACTGGGACCGTCGAACCGGCACGCTGGGAACGTGGCTCCGGAAGCCGTTCTGGGGGCGAGGCTATTCGGGTGAACGTGCAACGGCACTCCTCGCGCTGGCCTTCGACCGTCTCGACCTCGAGGTGGTCGCGGTCACCCACCAGGTCGGCAACGAGAAGTCCCGGCGGGCGATCGAGAAATACGTCGATCGCTTCGGCGGCCGCCGGGACGGGACGTTCCGGAACTTCCACGCGTACCGGGACGGTGCCGTGGACGCCGTCCGATACACGATTCCCAGGGAGGGATGGATGTCGAACCGTCCGGCGGAGCTGAACGTTCGGTTCGAGTGAGTGCGTGGCCCCGGCACGGATCCGAAATCCGCCTCGAACGACAGGTGCGGATCCGGACCCCTTACAGGAGACGGGCACGGATTCGGACCTCCTCGGGAGAACTGTTTTATGCGCTGGGGGACGAACTGCATACAAATTCATGTCCGTATCCGACGACGGCGGGTCCGACGTTCCCGTTACGGCGCGGTCGATCGCGCTCGGTGCCATCGTGGGCGTCGCGGCGTATCTGCTCGGGTATCTCCTGACGGGCGTCATCGCGTCCGGGGACGTCCCACGATCGTTGAGCGAGACGGTTCCGGCATGGAAGAGTACCGGCTGGTACTTCTACAACGCCCACTTCGTCGACCTGACGAGCACGTTGCGAATCGGCGGTGCCAGCGGTGCGGCTACCGGGAGTCTCATCGAGGGCTCCAACAGCGGCACCGTACAGCTCCTCTACGTCGTGCCGCCGATCACCCTCCTGCTCGGGTCGGCGGTCCTGTTCGGCTGGCTCGGCGGCGAGACCGACGTCGCAGGCGGTGCCGCGCGTGGGGCCCTGGTCGTCGTCGGCTACCTGCCGCTGGCGGTCGTCGGGGCCGTTGTTTCTGCCCACACCGTCGAGACCGGCGTGCCGTTCATCGACGTCTCCACGACGATCCAGCCGCAACTGGCTCCGGCGGCCGTCATCGCCGGCGTTCTCTACCCGGTCGTTTTCGGGGCGATCGGCGGCGCGATCGCCAGCAGGCTGTAGACGGCCCGTTTCAGGGGTCGAGTTTCTTGGCGACCATCTCGCCCCAGTGCTCGAAGTCGTAGCGCCGGTAGAAGGCCTTCGCACGCTCGTTTTCGCGGTCGACGTCGAGGACGATCCGGTCGATCGGGAGGTCCTGGTCGCCGGCCAACTCGAGGGCGGCGTCCATGAGGTCGTCGGCCACGCCGGTGCCGCGGTGGTCGGGTCGGACGTAGATCTCGTTGAGCACGGCCGCGTCCCAGATCATCGCGAGGCGTTCGGGCAGGACGAACACGTACCCCGCCAGGTCGTCGCCGTCGTCGGCGACGGTCAGGCAGCGCCCGTCGTCGGCCACGCATCGATCCACCCACGCGAGGTACTCCTCGCGGTAGTCGTCGGTGAGTTTGGCCGCGTAGCGGTCCTGCTTTTCCTCGTCGCCGGTCCCCTCGCCCAGTCCGAGTTCGAAGCCGCGCTTGCATTCCCAGAGCGCGTCGGCATCTCGATCGGCGTCGTACGGTCTGACGTCCATGCGCCGCCCTACGCTGGCAGCCCCGTTAATCCCTGCTTTCCCGGAGGCGCCACCCGGTCGTCACGATGCCTGCGAGGACGAGCAGGAGTTGCATCCCGGAGTCGACGAGCAGGAAAACGCGCTCGGTCGTCTCCGTCACGTTCGAGGTTCCGGTCTGCTCGGGATTCGGATCGGCGCCGGTGAAGTACTGCTGGGTCCGGGTGGATCCCTTCGCGGATTCCTCCTCGACGAACGTCTGGAGGACGCCCCGTTGGGTCGAGAACCGGAGGCGGCCGTCGAAGGCGTAGAACTGGTCGTGGACGGGGTACAGGAGGTTCGCGCCGTTGGTCACGAGGTCGGGACCGATCCCGGCGACCAGCACGGTCACCAGGGTGACGCCGGCAATCCGCGGGGCGGACTCGCCCCAGCGCGCGACGAGCCACGGCCGGTCCCGCAGGCGGACGTCGTAGTACAGCAGGATTCCGACGACGAGGGGGAGCAACAGCGTGTGAAACGCTGCACGGTGCGCGCCGAGGACGAACCACCCGACGAACACGTCGAAATCGATCAGGATCGTCGCCCCGAGGACGACCGCGAGCGAGCGAGTACCGAAGGCGTCCCCGAGAAGGGCACAGGCCAGGAGTCCCGCGAGGGCGACGTGAACGAGCGTCGACGGCATGTGCTAGCCCAGGTCGTCGTCGCTCAAGTCAGTTCCTCCATCGTCACGCGTCGAAACGACGATAGGCCTTTGTCCAAGAAGCCGCTCCCTTCGAGTATGCAAGACAGCGATCATCGCCGGGGACTGGCGGAGAAGATCGCGGGGGAGATCGTCCTCAGCGAGGATCCGGGCGCGACGATCCGGAAGTGGCGCACGGACTTCGACGTCTCCCAGACTGCGCTCGCGGACCAGCTCGACGTCTCTCCGTCGGTCATCTCAGACTACGAGAGCGGCCGCCGGGAGAGTCCTGGAATCGGCGTGGTCGAGCGCGTCGTCGACGGCCTTCTCGACGTGGACGAGGAGCGCGGCGGAACACACATCCGCCAGTACGCCCGCGTGCTGTCGGCCGGGTTCGATAGCGACGTTGTCTACGACCTCCGGGAATACCGGAGCAACCGTCGCCTCTCGGAGTTCTACGACGCCATCGACGCGACCGAACTGGTCTCCGGGTCCCAGGACCGGATCGCGGGCCACACCGTCATCGACAGCATTTCCGCGATTCAGCGTCTCTCCAGCGAGGAGTTCTACCGGCTGTACGGCCAGAGCACCAACCGCGCGCTCGTGTTCACGAACATCACCCGCGGCGAGTCGCCGCTG
>DATFIX010000057.1:0-17499 GCA_035269625.1 Natrialbaceae archaeon | reverse complement strand
GGCGGCCCGCGAGGAGGACGCCGACGCGTCCGTCGTGTTCGTCCCGCCGGCGTTCGCAACGGACGCCATCTTCGAGGGGCTGGACGCCCCGCTGGACCTCGTCGTCGCGATCACCGAGGGCATCCCGACCCAGGACATGAGTCGGGTCGCCAAGCGCCTGACCGAGGTCGACACGCGACTCATCGGTCCGAACTCGCCCGGGATCATCACGCCGGGCGGCACAAAAATGGGCATCCTCCCCGGCGACGTCTTCTCCGATGGGGAGGTCGGGTTCATTTCCCGATCGGGCACGCTGACCTACCAGATCGTCGATAACCTTACCCGTCGCGGGATCGGCCAGACGACCGCGATGGGCATCGGCGGCGACCCGATTATCGGAACGAGTTTCATCGACGCGCTCGAACTCTTCGAGAACGACCCCGACACCGAGGTCGTCGTGATGTGCGGCGAGATCGGTGGCGAGGACGAGGAGGCCGCCGCCCGCTACATCGGCGAACACATGGACACGCCCGTCGCCGGGTTCATCGCCGGGCGGACCGCCCCGCCGGGCAAGCGCATGGGCCACGCCGGTGCCATCGTCTCCAGCGGCGGCGCGGGCACTGCCGAGAGCAAGATCAACGCGCTGAACGACGCGGGCGTCCCGGTCGGCGACACGCCCGAAGAAGTCGCCGACAACGTCGAGGACCTGCTCTAGGGACGTCGCGCCGCTGGACGCACGTCGCTGTTTTCTCCGATTCTCCGTCGCGAGAGGAAAAAGCGGGACCGTCAGGACGGACGCCATCGCGACGTCCCGGACGGACTCCGGTCTGTGGAGTGTGGGGGATCAGGACGAGTGTTGCTGGATGAGACGCTCGAAGGCCGAGCGATCCTGGGCACCGACGAACTGCTCGATCTGCTGGCCGTTCGCGTAGACCTTGAACGTCGGCACGCCGCGGACGCCGTGCTGTTGGGCCAACTGCTGGAGTCGGTCGATGTCGACCTTCGCGACGGCGGCGTCGGTCTCCGCGGCCAGCGAGTTCATCACCGGCTCCATCATCTTGCACGGCCCACACCAGTCCGCGTAGAAGTCCACGACGACGACGTCGTGATCGTTCACGACCGACTGGAAGTGATCCGGCCCCTCGACGTGGATCGGTTCGTCCGGGACGCCCGACGCGCCGCTCGCCTCGTCACCACCGGTCGTGCCCTGGTTCTGGAGCTGTTCCAGTTTTCGCTGTCTGATCTCCTCGAGTTCGTCCGAGTCCATGGGCGTGACGTCCGGGCTGGAGGGGCATAAGGTTGTTCAAAGTAGACACAATATTGCTCGACGCCACTCGCTCCGTTGCCGGCCGCGTCCGGAGACAACTGCCGACCGTCGGCCGGTTACAGGCGGTTTCCGATCCACCCGGTGAGTCGGTCGACGACGCCCTTCGATTCGTCCTCGGTCGTCGTCTCGTCGTCGTCCTCGTCGGTCTCGGGCGTACTCGGCGGTCGTCTCGGAGAGTACACGAAGGGTGCCCAGAGGACGGCCTCGGTCGGATCGTCACCGGGCGTGACCTCGATCCGGTGGACGGCGCTGGTGGGCGATTCGCCGGGCGTGATTTCCGGTTCGGCGTCCGAACCTGGCGATTCCGAGGAGGACGACTCCACGTCTGCCGGCGTCTCGGACGCCGTCGCGGAGCCGGACCCGGATTCTGGTTCCGGTGCCGGTTCCGATTCGACTTCCGGTTCGGTCGCAGTTTCGGGTTCTGTCTCCGGTTCGAATTCAGATTCGGGCTCGGTCCCGGGTTCGAATTCAGATTCGGGTTCGGGTTCCGGTTCGGGTTCTGGATCCGGATCGACGTCAGCGATCGGCGACGTCCGGTGAATGGCCGGTAGCGGGTCCTCACCAGGAGCGACGGCGAGATCCGTCTCGCGTTCGTAAACCGCCGGTTCGGGATCCGGAGCGGGCGTCACCGCAATGGGCGACGTCGCGGGGGTTGCAGACGCGTCCGGACGGGTCTCGATTCTGGACACCGCAGGCCGAGGGGATTCGGTCGGCGTCACGGTTGGCGGAGAATCCGACCGCGGGAGGACTGCCGGAGCGACCTCCGTTCCGGGGCGCACGTCGATGGCCGTGACGGCGGTTTCGGTCTCCGTTCCGGGGGTCGTGGCGATCCGATCGACGGTCGGATCGGTGGCGTCCCCCGGAGTCACGCCGACCCGATCGACAGCGGAGGCTGGCGGGGTAGTGGGTTCGTCTGCTGGACGGTCGGCCCGTCGCTCGATCGCGGGAATCGGGTCGTCGCCAGGGCCGACGGAGGTCTCGTTCGGTGTCGGGCGCGGCCGCTCGGCAGGTTCGGCCGTCGGCGAATCGTCGGTCGCCGGGGATGCCCTGGTCGTCGCAGACTCCGGGTCCTCGGCGGGCGTGGTTCGAATGGGAGCGACTGCACGCGTCGGATCCTCGCCCGGCGTGATCCACGGGGCCGACGCCTCACCGGCACCCAGATCGGCGGACGCACCGTCGCTGTCCGCGGTCGCCGCGTCGTCCAGGTCCAGGTCCAGATCCGGTTCGGTGTCGTCCGCCGCGGGCACGTCGACCGTGGAGGGTTCGGGAACGTCGTCGAGCACCTCGTCGGAGAACGCCGGTTCGGGACCCGGTTCTGGCGTTTCCTGTCCCGAGGCGGGTCGGGGTTCTTCCTCGACCGTCGACTCGTCCCAGTCCATTTCCGAGGCTGCCGACTCGATTTCGGCGAACGCCCGGTCGATGTCGACCTCGTCGACGTGGTCCGACTCGTCGGTGGATTCGGCCTGGTTCGACGCCGCGGTCGCGGGTTCGAATCCGACGTCGGCCAGGTCGACGTCGTCGTCGCTCAGCCAGTTCATCTCCTCGTCCCCGTCACCGGTCTCGTCGTCACCGTCGAGGGCCTCATCGGCTACGTCTTCGGTCTCCAGCGCAGGCGTCGAGACGAAGTCCGTCGGGTGACGCTCGGCCAGCAGTGGCCGGTCCCCGAACGCGATCCGATCGCCGTACGTTTCCCGGAGGGCTTCGAGGCGGAGGGTGCTCAGGAGGAGCACCCTGACCGCATCGTCCTCGGGGTCGAGGCGGACGAAGGTCACGTCGACGTCGTCGAGCAACTCGTGTTCGACGACGCCGACCAGTTCTGGGAGTTCGTCCGGGCCAGGATACGCGTCGGTCGTCGATCGCGAATTTCCGTGTCGATCGGTCAGAACGACGTCGATGGGGTCCCCGTCGTGAACGCCGTCGAGGTCGGGATCGGCGACCGGTTCGATCTCGATGCGCACGTCGTGCGATTCGAACGGGCCCTGGAGGGCCGTTTCGTACTGACTCGCAGCGGCCGTCGGCGACAGGTCCATCCCGATGCTCGATTCCGCCAGCAGGCGGTGGAGTCGCGGGTAGAGCGCGTCGATCGTCCGCTCCTTGTCGTCGATCTCGTGGGCGACGATTCGTTCGGCCGGAACGTCCGGTGGCTCCAAGGGGTCCGACCAGTGGAGTCGTGCCAGTTCCCCCTTCGAGACCCCGAAGCGTCGCAGTAAAACGAGATAGTCCCTGAGATTCTCGTCGCGATCGGACATCAGACTGAGTTCGATCGTCCCGCTTGTAAAGCTTGTAGGTCGGGTGGGGTCCGGGGGCAATCAGAACAGACCGCGAACGAGTCGTTTGACGCGTCCGATGAGACGACCGGCAATCCCCTGGTTCGAATCGGCCGACTCGTCCGAATCGTTCGAGAGAGCGATCGCCTCGGGTTCTTCGTCGACGATTGGCAGGGCTGCCTCCCCCGTCTCTTCGGTGGCATCCGGCGTCGCCGCTTCGGCGTCCTGGTCCACCGAATCGGTGTCGTCGTCGGATTCGATCGCGAAATCGATCATCCAGTCGTCGACGATCGAGGGGGCCTCGTCCGTCTCGTCGTCGACGCCGTCGTCCGTGTCGCCGTCTGGTTCGGCGTCCACCCAGAGAAAGCCGTCCGCCTCGGTCCGGTCGGAGAGCAGAAGGGAGTCGAGCGCGTCGTCGTCGGCGAGGATGTCGTCGTCTTCGGGAGTCGGTTCGTCGGTCGGTTCGTCGGCGGCCGCGACGAGTTCCTCCGGTTCCGCGTCTACCAGTTCGCTGTACACCGATTCGCTGTCGGCGCTCGTCGCCGTTTCGGCACTCCTGAGACGGTCGAACACGTCCCCTGCCGTGAGGTCGTCCGCCTCGTCGGCCTCCTCGTCCCACCCGTTAGGCACGCTTTCGCTCATTGCCAGATTCGTTTCGGAAATCTCTCACGGCGGGGGTTAAAGGTTGCCGTTATTTCCATTTTGACAATATCTGCGATCAACCGTCGGACCGGTTCGATCCCCGGATGGCGCGGTTTTCCGGAAACCGACCTTTATTTGCGCCCCGTTCGTTTGTCGAGTCGACATGAATTTCGGCGTCATCGGCACGGCCAACATCGCCCGCGGTGCGCTCCTCCCGGCGATCGGAAAGAGCGACCATCGAGTCCTCGCGATCGCGTCCCGAGACCAGGACCGGGCGGCCTCGGTGGCCGAGGAATTCGACGTTCCTCGGGCTTATGGATCCTACGAAGCGCTCCTCGCGGACGACGACCTCGACGCGGTGTACAACCCGTTGCCCAACAGCCTCCACGCGGAGTGGACGAAACGCGCGGCGGACGCGGGCCTGGACGTGCTCTGCGAGAAGCCGCTGGGCGTGGACGCGACCGAGGCCCGCGAGATGGGGGCCTACTGCGAGGAGCGCGGCGTGACCCTGATGGAGGCGTTCATGTATCGCTACCACCCGCGGACCGAGCGCGTCGCAGAAATCGTCGCGGAAGAACTGGACGAGATCAGGGGCCTGCAGGCGACCTTCCAGTTCCCGCTTCGCGGTCGACCGGACGACGTCCGACTGAACCCCGACCTCGCCGGCGGAAGTCTGATGGACGTAGGTTGTTACGCGGTCAACGCGACCCGACTCCTCCTGGGCGAACCCGACGCGGTGTACGCCCGGACCGCCGACACGCGCGACAGCGGAGTGGATACCCACGTAACCGGCCTCCTCGAATACGACGACGAGGTCACGGCCCAGGTCTCGGCCAGTTTCGACACCCAGGACACCCAGCGCTACCGCGTCGAGGCGACCAACGGCTGGCTGGAGGTCGACCCGGCCTTCGTTCCACGCGGGGACGACGGCGTCAGTATCGAGTACGCGATCGGCGACCGCCACGTCGTCGAGGAGTTCGATCCGGTCGACCAGTATCGTCTCGAAGTCGAACACTTCGCGGAGAGCGTGGCGACGGGGCGAACGCCCCGCACCGACGCGGAGGAAGCGGCCCGGAACATGGCCGTCATCGACGCATTCTACGAGAGTGCCCGGGCCGGCGAGTCCGTCCCGGTCGAGAACTGACCGCCCTACTCGTTCGAATCGTCCATCGGTGCAGCACAGCGCCAGCAAAACGAGAGGTCGAGGTCCACGTCTGCGCCACACTCGCTACAGGTTCCGGCGTCCGGGTCGCCGACGCTGGATCGAGAACCCGGATCCCGTTCCGTCACGCCGGCCCAGGGATCGCCGGCGACGCCGGTCGCCGACCCGCCGTCCCCGTCGTACTGTCCTTCGGGAGGCGTCTCCAGGAGGAAGTGAACGGCAAGCGGAACGAGTACCGCCGCGACGATGACCGCGATCGAGAGCGCGGCGAGAAACCCCGCTGGCATACCTGCACCAAAGAATCGAGGGGACTTCCAAGTATCGAATCCTCCCGCACGATTGATGATCGTGGACGCCGACCTGGGAGTCGATGACCGCGATCGACGGCGTCGTGCTCGATCTCGACGGGACGCTCGTCCGTGGCGACCGACTCGCTCCGGGAGCGCTCGACGGGTGGCGACGGCTCGAATCCGCCGGCGTCGAGGTACTGCTGTTCTCGAACAACCCGACGCGTCGCCGGGCCGAACACGTCGAGAGACTGGCAACGCTCGGAATCGAGGTCACGGAGGACCAGGTGCTCACGTCGGCCATCGTGACCGCCGATTTCCTCGCCGACGAACGCCCCGACGATCCGCTCTTCGTCGTCGGATCCCCCGTCCTGCGGGAGACGCTCCGGGACCGCGGCCTCTCCGTGACCGACGATCCGGACGCGGCGACGGTCGTTCTCGGGTCGTTCGATCGGGAGTTCCACTACGACCGCCTCGCCGAATCCCTCTGGGCGCTCGAGGGTGCCGACGCGTTCCTGGGAACGGACCCGGATCGAACCGTGCCGACCGACGGGCGCCCGATTCCGGGGTCGGGCGCCATCGTCGCGGCGATGGCCGGCGTGGCCGAGCGAGAACCCGACGCCATGCTCGGCAAGCCCTCCGGGATCGCCCGTCGGGCAGCGCTCGAACGCCTGGGGACGGACCCTGCCCGGACGCTCGTGGTGGGGGACCGCCTGGACACCGACGTCGCACTCGCCGGCGACGACATGAAGAGCGCGCTCGTGCTCACGGGGGTCGACGGTCGGGACGACGTTGCGGACGCGGAGTACCGACCCACCCACGTCCTCGACTCGCTGGCCGACGTCGGCGACGCGCTGGACGACGCAACGTCTTTGTGACAGGGGGTCGAACTCCTTGGGGCCATGACCGGCATCGAATACGACGACTTTCTCGACCCGGAGTACGAGCCGCGAGAATCGGACCTCGTGGCGCACTTCCGCATCGAACCGGCCGCGGACATGTCCGTCGAGGCGGCCGCCAGCCGCGTCGCGTCCGAGAGTTCCAACGGGACCTGGGCCGCACTCCACGTGGACGAATCGGAGTTCACCGACCTCGGCGCGGTGGCGTTCGATATCGACGACACCGGCGACGCCGCCACGGTCGCCATCGCCTACCCGAACGCCCTGTTCGAGGACGGCAGCATGCCCCAGATCCTCTCGTGTATCGCGGGCAACATCATGGGCATGAAGGCCGTCGACGCCATTCGACTGCTGGACTGTGACTGGCCCGAGGCCATCGTCGAGTCCTTCCCCGGCCCGGCCTACGGGTCCTCGGTCGCGACCGAGAAACTCGACGCGGGCGAACGGCCGATCCTCGCGACCGTTCCCAAGCCCAAGGTCGGCCTCTCGACGAAAGCCCACGTCGAGATCGGTCGCCAGGCCTGGCGGGGCGGCCTCGACCTCCTGAAGGACGACGAGAACCTCACCGACCAGGACTTCAATCGCTTCGAGGACCGCGTCACCAGGGCCTTCGAGGTGCGCGACCAGGTCCAGGAGGAAACCGGCGAGCGCAAGGACTACCTCGTCAACATTACCGCCGACACCGAGGAGATGATCCGCCGCGCCGAGTACGTCGCCGAACAGGGCGGCGGGTTCGTCATGGTCGACATCATCACGGCAGGGTGGGCCGGGCTCCAGACCGTCCGCGAGCGCACGGGCGACCTCGACCTGGCGATCCACGCCCACCGCGCGATGCACGCCGCCTTCGACCGCCTCGACCACCACGGCGTCTCGATGCGCTGTCTCGCCCAGTTCTCGCGCCTCTGCGGCGTCGATCACATCCACACCGGCACGGCGAACCTCGGGAAACTCGAAAACGAGGACACCGCCGGGATCAACGCGTGGCTCACGGGCGACCTCTACGGCCTGAACGACGTGCTGCCAGTCGCATCTGGCGGGCTCCACCCCGGACTCGTGCCCACGCTGATCGACCGACTCGGGACCGACATCGCGGTGCAGGCCGGCGGCGGCGTCCACGGGCACCCCGACGGCACCGAGGCCGGCGCTCGCGCACTCCGGGCCGCCGTGGAGGCCGCAACCGACGGCGTCCCGCTGGAGGAGGCGGCCGACAAATCGCCAGACCTCGCCGCCGCCATCGAGAAGTGGGGCCACGAGACGCCCCGGTAAGACCGTTCGGAGTCGAGGAGACTCGTGCGGACTCGAATTGTGGAAAGTGGGCCGCGTTAACGCGGATTCGAAAGGATTCGTGACTGCCGGTGCCGCGCGATTTAATATCCCCGACCGTTTCGAATCGCAATAGTGTCAACCGGTTCGAGCGGTGGGTCGCTCCACCTGTTTCGCGACCGCGAGTTCCTCGCCCTCGCGAGCACCGCCTTCGCGCGGGCCCAGGCCTACTCGACGATCCTGATCGCCCTGGCGCTGTACGCCGACATGTTCGACACGACGGGGACGGTCGAGGGGCTGTTCGGCACCGCCTTCGCCGCGATCCAGTTGATCATCGTCCTCCCCATGGGTCGGTGGATCGACCTGAACAACTCCAAGCGCTTCCTCCTGCTCGGCCTGATCCTGAACGTCGTCGTCTTCTTCGGCTTTTCGCTGGTCGGGACGGTCGAGCACGTCATCTTCATGCGGGTCGTCCAGGGGGTCGGCGCGAGCATCCTCTGGATCACCGGCTCGGCCGTCGTCGGCGAGATCAGCCCGGACGACTCCAGGGGCCTGTGGCTCGGGACCTACAACCAGGTCGGGGCGTTCTCCAGCCTGGCGGGCGACGTCTTCGGCGGCCTCCTGCTGTACGTCTACGGGTTCCAGGTCACCTACGCCGTGCTGATCGTCGTCACGACGTTCGCGACGTTCATGGTGTTCCTCAACCTCCGGGACAACCCCGGCGGCCAGGCCGATCCAGACGAGGCGACCGGGATGGAGACGTTCAAGAACCTCCTCGATCGGGCGGCCATCCGGGCCCTGGTGGTCTTTCGGCTGGCGTTCTCCGTCGGGAAGATGGCGGTCATCATCTTCCTTCCCATCTACGCCCGCACCGAGTTCGGGATCAACCCCTTCGCCATCGGCGGCATCCTGGCGGGCGGCAAACTCACGAAGTCGATCCTTCAGGGCAAGGTGGGCGACATCACCGACCAGTACGGCACCTATCACCGGTTCATCTTCGTCGGCGCGCTGATCTACGGAGTGGGGACGGCTCTCATCCCACTCGCCGAGTTCGCTCACCTCGTCTTCCCCTCGGTGACCCTGGGCGCGTTCGGCGCCGCGATGACGCTCCCGCCGGCCTTCTTCTCGCTGTTTCTGGCCTACGGCGTCCTCGGCGTGGGCGATAGCTTCCGACTCCCGGCGAGCATGACCCTCTTCGTCGAAGAGGGCGAGTATTACGACGCCGTGGCCGGCAGCATGTCGCTCCGGTCGATCGCCTGGAAGATCGGCCAGGTATCCGGCCCCGTCGCCGTCGGGTTCATCTGGGACCAGACCTCGGTGTTCGGCGCGTTCTGGACGGCCGCCGGGTTCCTCGTGCTCTCGTCGGCGATTTTCCTGGTGCTCTACCGGTCGGAACCCGCACCGGAGAACGCCCTGAACGCGACGGCGAGCGACTGATCGGAGTTAACCGTCCTCGTCCCCGCCGGCCTCACTGAACTCGAACCCCTCGGCGATTTCCACGGCCCGGTTGCGTATCGCCTCGCTGTCGACGCCCGGCACCACGAGGTCCCCGTCGTCCACGAGCACCTCGCCGTCGACCATCGTGAGCGCCACGTCGTCGCCGTGGGCGGCGAACACGAGATGCGAGAGGGCGTCGTGGACCGGCACCGACCGGGCGGCGTCGGTCTTCAGGCCGATCACGTCCGCTTTCCAGCCTTTCCGAAGCGCGCCAACCTCGTCGAACCCGGCGGCCCGGGCGCCGTTGACCGTTGCCATTTCGAAGACCGTCGACGCGGGGAGCGCCGTCGCGTCGAGGCGGTCGACCTTCCCGAGGAGGCTCGCCTGTCGCATCTCGGTGAACGGATCGAGCGTGTTGTTGCAGGGCGGGCCGTCGTTGCCGAGGGCGACGTTGACGCCGCGGTCGAGGTAGTCGGGGATCGGGGCCACGCCGCTGGCGAGTTTCATGTTCGCCGACGGGCAGTGGGCGACGTGGGTGCCGGTCTCGGCCAGGACTTCGCGTTCGGACTCGTCGGTCCAGACTCCGTGGGCGATCACGACGTCCTCGCCCGTGAGGCCGACCTCGTCCAGCCAGTGGATGTTCCGGGTTCCCGTCTCGTCCTCGATCCGGGCCACCTCGTCCCGGTTCTCGCTGGCGTGGGTGTGGATCCGGACGCCCTCGTGCCGGTCGGCCAGGTCGCGGGCACCGCGAAGGCACTCCTCGCTGCAGGAGATGGCGAAGCGGGGCGTGACCGCGTACCGAATCCGGTCATCGAAGGCACCGTGGTACTGCCGGAGGAGGCGTTCGCTCTCGTCCAGGCCCGCCTGCGTGTCCTGAACCAGCCCCTCCACGGCGTCGCGATCGACCAGGACCTTGCCGAGGACGCCCCGGATACCCAGTTCGCCGGCCGCCTCGAAGGCTCCCTCGGCGTGGTGGACCGAGAGGTGGTCGATCACGGTGGTCGTCCCGCTCTGGAGCAGTTCGAGGTAGCCGAGTTCGGCGGCGGCCCGCATCGCCTCGGCGTCGAGGCTGGCCTCCATCGGGAGGACGTGATCGAACAGCCAGTCCAGCAGTTCGGTGTCGTCGGCGATGCCCCGGCCGAGGCTCTGCACGGAGTGGACGTGTGCACCGACCATTCCGGGGGCGACGAGGTCGAACTCCCGGCGCTCGTGGTCCGGATAGGCGTCGATCAGCGTCTGGCGGTCGCCCACCCGTTCGATGCGATCGTCCGCCACGACGACGGCTCCGTCGTCGATGACGGTCGTGGAATCGACGACGACGGTTCCTGTGAGCAGCATAGACACTGTCGAATTCCTGCCGAATCCGGGCTAATCGCCGGACCACCAATATCCCGTCGTTTTTCGACTGGGGCAAAGAGAAGGGCGACGACAGGAGAACGTCGTCAGTAACTGCGTTCTTTCGGCTCGTACGTGCCGGACTCGCCCTCGAGGATGACCGGTTTGTACCAGAGTTCGGGGTCGCCGTCGTTCCAGGAGAGCATCGTGTGCTTGAGCCACTCGTCGTCCTTGCGCTCCTGGTGTTGCTGGCGCCAGTGGGCGCCGCGGAACTCGTCGCGGGCCAGCGCGCCGACGGTGATGGCCTCCGCGAGGTCGATCAGGTTCCGCATCTCGATGGTCTGGGTCAGGTCGGTGTTGTACGTGCTGGAGGGGTCCTCGACGTACACGTCCTGGTATCGCTCCCGGACGTCCCGGATCGCTTCGAGGGCCTGCTTGAGGCCGTCCTCGTTGCGGAAGACGTTGACGTACTCCGTCATCGCGTTCTGGAGTTCCTCCCGGATTTCGGCCTGGTGGATGCCCTCTTCGGCGTCCATGAGCCGCTCGACGCGGTCGCGTTCGGCTTCCAGAGCGTCCTGCACGACCGTTTCGGGGTCGGCGACCGCGCCGCCGCTGCCGTCGGCGGCGACGTCGGACTCCTCGTGGCCGCCCGGTTCTCCGACCGCCCCGAGTTCGACCGGCGAATCGATCTCGCCGGGGTTCGAATCCTCGGTGTGCCCGACCGGAATCTCGGCCTCGCCCATCGAATCCCCGGCGGCGTGGCGACCCGCGCGCTTGCCGAACACGAACAGTTCGGGCAGGGCGTTCCCACCCAGGCGGTTGGCCCCGTGGACGGACACGCAGGCACACTCGCCGGCGGCGTAGAGGCCGTCGATCACGGTCTCGCCGTTCTCGTCGGTCTCGATCCCGCCCATCTCGTAGTGCTGCCCGGGTTTGACGGGCATCGGTTCCTCCAGGGCGTCGACGCCCTCGAAGTCCTCGGCGAGGTGGACGATGTTCTCCAGGCGGTCGAGGATGCGCTCCTCGCCGAGGTGGCGCATGTCGAGGTGGACGTATTCGTCCTCGATGCCCCGGCCCTCGTTGACCTCGGTCAGTTCCGACCGCGAGACGACGTCACGGGACGCCAGTTCGCCCTCGTTGTTGGCGTACCCGTGCTCGAACATGAAGCGCTCGCCGTCCTCGTTGTAGAGGATGCCCCCTTCCCCCCGGACGGCCTCGGAGATGAGCACGCCCGTCGAGGGCAACGAGGTCGGGTGGAACTGCACCATCTCCATGTCCTCCAGCGGGACGCCGGCGCGGTAGGCCATGGCCTGGCCGTCGCCGGTGTTCGCGACTGCGTTCGTGGTGTGCTCGTAGACCTGCCCGTCCCCGCCGGTTGCGAGGATCACGCCCTGGCGGGCACGGAAGGCCTCGACGTTCCCGGTCTTGACCTCGATGGCGACCACGCCGTGACACTCCCGGTCCTCGGGGTCGTCGTGATCGCTCACGGCCAGTCGCGAGACGAACCACTCGTCGTAGACCTCGATCCCACGCTTGACCACCTGCTGGTACATCGTGTGCAGCAGGTGATGCCCCGTCTCCGCGCCGGCGTAGGTCGTTCGCGGGAACGACAGCCCACCGAACGGGCGCTGGGAGACCGTCCCGTCGTCCTCGCGCGAGAAGGGCATGCCCCAGTGTTCGAGCTGGATGACGTCCTCCGGGGCGTCCTTGGTGAACGTCTCGATGGCGGGGGCGTCGCCCAGGTAGTCCGACCCCTTCATCGTGTCGTACGCGTGGTCCTCCCAGGAGTCGCCCTCCTGGAGCGCGGCGTTGATGCCGCCCTCGGCCGCGCCCGTGTGGCTCCGCACCGGGTGGAGCTTGGTAACGATCGCCGCGTCCGCGCCGGCCTCGTGGGCAGCGATCGCGGCCCGGAGGCCCGCGCCACCGCCCCCGACCACGATGACGTCGTGCTCGTGCATAGGTACCGTCTCCGGCCCCCTCGCTACTTAATCTGGCGGACAGGGTAGGTTTTGGTCGCGTTTCGTCGTTACTGTGTGCCTTCAAACAGCTGGAAAAGGTCCTCGGGGGAAAACAGCAGCACGTCGTCCCGTTTGGACGTTTCGGCCTCCAGTTCCGACGTGAACCCGGATTTCGAGAACAGCGCATACGTGACCGACCGATCGTCCCCGCGCCAGCGGACTTCCGGTTCTGTCCGTTCGAGGTCCCGAAGCAAGGACTGACCGACCGGGTCGTCGGTCCACTTGCACTCGCCCAGGAGGAGCGTTTCCGTGCCGTCGTTCACGCCGGCCACGTCGACTTCCATGCCGTCATACCACCAGCGACCGACGCGAGAGCACTGGAGCGGGAACGCGGGCGTCCGGACGGCCTGCCGACAGACGTCTTCGAACGTCCAGCTGACGTGCGTCGGGAGCGTCTCGGCGATCGATTCCCGGACCGGTGCCGTGTGCCCCTGTTCCAGCGTGGCCCGGTTCGGCATGACGTACCGGAACCAGAATCGGACGAACTGGTCACCGATCCGGTAGACGCTTCGGCCGTCGGGATCCGTCACCGGCGTCTCCTTCTCGATCAGCGCCAGTCGTTCGAGGTTCTGCAGGTACCGCGAGATGCTGCTCGGATCCCTGCTAGCGTCGTTTGCGATCTCGGTCACGCGGGTCGCCCCGTTCGCGATCGCCTCCAGAATCGCCATGTACGTCGCCGGCTCGCGGAGTTCCTGGCGGAGAAGGAATTCCGGCTCCTCGTACAGGAACGCCCCTTTCGAGAGGATCTCCCGTTCGATGTTCGTCTCCAGGTCCTCCTCGGAATCGAACTGCTCGAGATAGGCCGGTATTCCGCCGACCACGCTGTACGCGCGAATCGTCTCGATCGGATCGTACTCGGGGAAGAAGCCCGCGGCATCGCCGACAGTCATCGGTTCGAGCCGCCACTGTCCGGTTCGTCGCCCGTACAGGGGGCTCTCGTAACTCAGGACGCCTTCCTCCATCATCGAAATCGACGATCCCAGGAGGACCAGCGAGACGTCGGTCCCGTCGAGCGTTTCGTCGACGATTCCCTGGAAGACCGACGGGACGCTCTCGTCCTCCTCGACGAGATACGAGAACTCGTCGAGGGCGACGACCAGCCGTCCGTCAACTCGCCCCGCGAGATACTCGAACGCGTCGTCGAACCCGTCGACGGCGGGCGGAACGTCGTCGAAGGCGTCGGCACTCCGCTCGGCGAATCGGCGTGCGTTGCTCGCCGTCCCCTGTTGGTCACAGAGGTAGTAGATCGACGGGACGTCGAGTCGATCGAGGACGTGCGTGACGAGCGTCGTCTTGCCGACGCGTCGTCTGCCATAGAGCACCAGCAGCTGTCGATCGTCCCTGGTGAGGTGCGAACGCAACCACTCCCGTTCCGCCTCTCGGTCGACGAGCATCGTTATGCACACGATAATATTATCGTATGCATAAAGAACTTGCGCACGGGTCGATCGATTGGGAGAGCCGTTGGCCGCCGATCGCTACCCGACTCTGACCGATGCTTACCCTTGCGCCGCTCCGGCGTCGACGACCCGTCCCAGGAACAGCACGGCGTTCGTGGGGCGGTCGCGGATGCAGAACAGGAACGGGCGGTCGAACCGGAGTTCGCCCCACTCCGGCGGGATGGATTCCTCCATGAGCACGGCCGTCGCCGCCGACGCTTCCGTCCCTTCCTCGTCGACCGAGACGAAAGATTCGTGGAACACGTCGTCGATCCAGAGACCCGCATTGTCTCCCTCGACCATACCGCTGAAGTCCGCCCCGCCGCCGAACGCAACCGGCATACCCAGCGCCGACAGGGCGTCCCTCAATCGCACTTTCGACCCGAACTCGAACTTCGGAAACGCGAGGTCGCCCTTTGCACGGCCCAGGGCGTCGAATATCTCGAACAGTCGGTCGGCGTCCAGTTCCCGTTCGAACGCCTCGAACGTTCCTTCGTCGGGCAGGATCAGCACCATCGATACGTCCTCGCCGACGTACGGGAGTTCGACGGCCTCGGCTCCCCCGACCGACGCGTAGGCCGTCTCGAGAGTCTGGTGCATGAACGGGACCTGCGACTCGGCGCCGTCGAGCGCCGTGAAGGTGCCCTGCTCGGTGTCCTCGGGGTCGAACTCGTGGAGCCACGAGGCCATGAAGTAGATGGTGTTCGTGAGCACGAGGACCGTGTCCGGACTGATCGATCCCGAGGGGAGCAGGTTCTCGATCCGGTTCTCCGTCGCGTCGGCCACCCACTCGTTGATGCGCTCGCGTTCGGCGTCGGGCTGGCCAGCGAAATCAGCCCGACGCAGTCCCGCCCCGTAGTGCTCGTCCAGCAGCGCGAGGTACTCCTGGGCGAAGGAGTACCCCTCCTTGCCCCACACCGCGTTCGCCAGGTTTAGCTGGAAAGCGTCGACTTCGTTCCCCTCGACCGGGTCGGTGACCGTCTCCCGACTCTCCAGGACTGCTTCCAGGTCGGCGAACGCCGGGTGAACGTCCTCGCCGAGCGCGTAGTGCAGCGTCTCGCGCATCTGTTCGCGGGTCTTCCCGCGGGCACCGGCGACGGTCATCGCCAGCGCCACCGAGATGCTGTACGGCGACAGGAACTGGTTCCCGCCCGTCTCCGCCGCCAGGTGGGCGTGCAGGTCCAGCGCGAACGCGGCGTTGTCGGCGGCGAGTTCGGCCAGTCGCTCCTCGTCGACGTTCGGTTCGCCGGACCCGGGCGTTTCCGTGGGGGGATTCGTCGGCGTTTCGGTGGGTGGCTCGGTGGTCGTCCCCGTCGTCGGTTCGCCCGTTTCCGTCCCCGCCGGCGATCCGTCCCCTCCGGCACACCCCGCGAGGGCCGCGGCGGCCAGGGCTCCGGACAGCGCGAGCACGTCTCGTCGATTCATGGGCACTCGTACGTCGTCTCGGGAAAAGGGCCTTCCTCAAGGTCAAAGGGCAATTTCAGCGACGTCGACGCCGTGGAGCGGGAGAAGTACGTCTCGGTCAGTACGAGCGCGCTTTCGGCTCGTACTCGCCGAACTCGCCCTCGAGGACGACGGGCTTGAAGTAGATCTCGGGATCGCCGTCGTTCCAGGCGACCAGCGTGTGCTTGAGCCAGTTCTCGTCGTCGCGCTCCTGGTGGGCCTTCCGCCAGTGGGCGCCCCGGGACTCGGTCCGGACGAGCGCGCCGGCGGTGATCGCCTCCGCCATGTCCAGCAGGTTCCGGGTCTCGATGGTGTGGATCAGGTCGGTATTGTACGTGCTGGAGGGGTCCTCGACGACCACGTTCCGGTACTGCTCGCGGGCCTCACGGATGCCCTTCAGCGCCTGTTTCAGGCCGTCCTCCTCGCGGAACACGGAGACGTGCTGGCTCATGGTCTCCTGGAGTTCCTCGCGGATCGTCGAGTTGTGGACGCCGTCATCGCGCTCCATGAGCGTCTCGATCCGGCGCTGCTCGGCCTCGAGCGCGCCCTCGACCGTCTCCTGGGTGTCCACGGCCGCGCCGTCCGCGGCGGCGTCGCCCGCCGAATCGGTTTCGCCCAGGCCGACCGGGGTCTCGACGGTCCCCTCCTCGACGTCGTCGGTGTAACCCACCTCGACGCCCGGTTCGCCCACGTCGCCGCCGGCGGCGTTGCGCCCGGCAATCTTGCCGTAAACGAGGGTGACGGGCAGGGAGTTGCCGCCCAGGCGGTTCGCGCCGTGGGTACTCGCGCACGCGCACTCGCCGGCGGCGTAGAGGCCGTCGATGGCGGTTTCGCCCTTCTCGTTGGTCTCGATGCCGCCCATGGTGAAGTGTGCGCCCGGCTTGACCGGCATGGGTTCTTCGAGCGCGTTCGCGCCCTCGAAGTCCTCCGCGAGGTGGACGATGTTCTCCAGGCGGTCGAGGATACGCTCCTCGCCCAGGTGGCGCATGTCGAGATAGACGTGGTCGTCCTTGACACCCCGGCCCTCGTTGACTTCCGTGAGTTCGGCTCTGGAGACCACGTCTCGCGAGGCCAGTTCGCCGAAGGTGGTGGCGTAGCCGCGCTCGAACATGAAGCGCTCCCCATCGGCGTTCCAGAGGATGCCGCCCTCCCCGCGGACGCCCTCGGTGACGAGCACGCCCGTCGAGGCGAGCGTGGTGGGGTGGAACTGGATGAACTCCATGTCCTCCAGCGGAACCCCGGCGCGGTAGGCCATCGCGTGCCCGTCGCCGGTGTTCGCGATGGCGTTGGTGGTGTGCTCGTAGACCTGCCCCGCGCCGCCGGTCGCGAGGATCACGCCCTGGCGGGCCTGGAACCCGGCCAACTCCCCGCTCCGGATGTCCATCGCGACGAACCCGTGACACGCTCGTTCGTCGGGGTCGTCGTGGTCGGTCACGGCCAGGCGGGTCACGTACCACTCGTCGTAGACCTCGACGCCGCGCTTGACCACCTGCTGGTAGAGCGTGTGCAGCATGTGGTGGCCCGTCTCCGCGCCGGCGTAGGCGGTGCGCGGGAACTCCATCCCGCCGAAGGGGCGCTGAGAGATGGTCCCGTCGTCGTCGCGCGAGAAGCCCATGCCCCAGTGTTCGAGTTGGATCGTTTCCTTTGGGCTCTCCGTGCACAGGGTCTCGGCGGCCGGCGCGTCGGCCAGGTAGTCCGAGCCCTTCATCGTCTCGTAGGCGTGGTCCTCGATGGAGTCGTCCTCGTCGAGGACCGCGTTGATCCCACCCTCGGCCGCGCCCGTGTGGCTCCGGACGGGGTGGAGTTTCGAGACGATGGCCACGTCCGCGCCTTCCTCGTCCGCGGCGATGGCGGCCCGCAGGCCCGCGCCGCCACCGCCGACGATCAGTACGTCGTGCTCGTGAATCGTGCTCGCCATGTGTGAGAATCACCGAAGTTGGCGGATGGCTCCGTGTCCTGGTTGCGCATCGACGTCCGCCGCGTCGACTTCCATGATCGGTA
>DATFIX010000056.1:0-4829 GCA_035269625.1 Natrialbaceae archaeon | reverse complement strand
CGCGGCCGCCTCAATCGTCCCCCCGGACCTGCAGTGCAGCCCCCTGGCGCCCCCGTGCAGCGTCCACCGGTCCCCCCGTTGCTCCCCCGTCCTGTATGACTTCGTGTCCAATGATAACGTCTCGCCCTTGCGTACCAAGCGTCGTATATACCGCTCGGTTTGAACCGAATCATCGTCGCAATACCGAACGAAAGCCACCGCGTTCAGTCGCGCGTCGAGGACTCTATCCGCTCCTCGGAGAGAATGGTGTTCTGGGACAGAGTACGGATCGCCCGGCGCAAGCGTTCGGTCACGGCCTGGTCGGAGATACCCAGCGCGTCACCGAGTTCCTTCGTCGAGATCTGGCGAGGGATTTCATAATAGCCCTCCCCCAGGGCCAACAGGAGCGTCTCGCGCTGGGGCGTACTCAGGCCGTACCACTCGCTGGCGTCGGGCGGCGTCGGATTGTACACGGCTGTGATCGTCAGCGAGATGCCATTCTCCCGACAGGCGTCGTCGAACGCCGATAGCGAATCGTGATCGGGGAACCGGACCTGGAGCGACCAGGTCCCACCCGAACCGGAGCCTTTCAGCAGGTACCCGCTTCGATCGGAGATTGCGGACAGCAGTTCGTCCTGGGACATGTCCCAGTAAAGCGCATAGAGGATCCGGTCGCCGGTTTCGTCGAACTCCGTCAGTCGCTCCACACCCTCGTGGGACCGGACGGTGTCGACGAAGTCGTCCGAATCGGTCTCGTAGAGCCAGATGAGGGGAATCACCTGGTCCCCCAGGGGGATCATCTCCTGGAGTTTGATTCGACCGCGGCCCGGAACCGCCAGAACACGCCCCAACTCGAAGTCCGTCGCGCGGACGTCGAACTCGACGATGACGCTCATGGAGGTCAGTAGAATACCCAAACAGTTGGCTTCTAGGCTTTGTATACCATGCTAACCGGAACTATATTTAAGCACCCCCCGATAGTGACTTCGTTGGCTGTAATTGTCTCCGTTCGATCACACGGCCGATAGGTAATGGACACATCCTTCACCGACACCATCACGACGGACGATGCATTCGAAGCCACGCTCGAAGACCTCCTCGCCGCCGCCGAAACGAACGACGTTCGGATCGAAGGCGGTTGGGAGTGCAATGGACACGACGACACGTCATGGGACGTCGTCATCACGCGGGTCGTCCCGGAGGCCGACGACTAACCGAGGCGCGTCGAATGGGACGGCCGATGCCCCCCGCCGATGCATGGTATAACAGGTGAATCCGGTGAACTTTTGTGGGCTGCCTCGTGACATTGTCGCATACAACCTGCCACAAGCGTGGGGGTTCCTGCCATGACGAACGACTTCACCGACACTGTGACGACGGCCGACGACTTCGAGGAGACGCTCGAAACTCTCCTCGCCGCTGCTGTCGCCAACGACGTTCCGATCGAGGGGGGCTGGTCCACTGACGGTGTCGAGGATACGACTTGGGACGTCGTCATCACGGAGGTCGCTCCAGCGGACGACTGATCGAGTCGGCACCTTCCGGTTCACGGGCGATCCTGATGACGGGCGCGCCGAGACAGTTGACGGCCCTATCTGCGTTCCGAAATCGTCCACACGAAACGACGAGCGGTGCCCGAACGTCGGCCAGACGGGCCACCGCCAGCGCGGCCGTCGTCGAACCGCCCTCGTATTCGCCAGGGGCGTCACCCGCCTGCGCGTCGCCAGGGACCGACGCCACGGCGGCGGCAAAATCGTCGTACACCGCCTCGGCGAGGTACCGTCTCGCCGCTCTCTCCAGGTTGTCGCGTTTGTCCTGCAGCCGCAGTCGTCGCTCGCGTCGATCCCGGTATTCCCGAGCACGCTGCCGGTGTTGTTGCAGTTTTTCCTCCGCTGCGATGCGCTCGGTTTCGACTTCAGCGAGGGCTTCGGTCGCCGCCGCCAGCGCTGCCTCGGTGTTCTCGACGGGTTCGTCGCGCTCGCGCAGTCCACGAAGCCGCCCGTGGAGCGTCTGGACTCGCTCCCGGAGCGTTCGCTCCCGCTCCCTGGCGCTGGTGACTCGTCGCTGTGCGTCGGCGATTTCGGTCGTCGGATCGTCGGTCGTCTCGATCCCGGACAGACGCCGATCGACCGCGGCGACCTCGTCGTCCATCGGTGCCGTCAGGCCGCGCGACCGGGCCGCGGCCGCCAGCGCGCTCCGAAGACGGATCGAGCACGACTCACTCACGAAACCGACGTGCTCGTGGACCGGCCCGGGCGACGGACAGCACACGTCGATGGGACCGTCACCGGCGACGCTTTCGACCACCGCCTCGGGATCCACGTCCCCGTCGAGGTCGATCGCCCGTCCCCGATAACGCGTCCCGTTCCAGCGAACCGAAATGCCTCCGCCAGTCATAGCCGTCGGTTCCGCATCGCCTCGATGGACGGATGATCTGACCCGGCCGCGAACGCGGCGTAGGACGTGTTCGGGTTCGAACGATCCTCGTACGCCCTGGCCGCGTCGCTCACACGCTCCGGAACGGCCGCCGGATCGAGCGGTCCGGTCCGTTCGACCGCCACGTCCCCGGGATGCTTCTCCCGGAGACGGATGGCGAGAAACGCCCCGAGTTCGGTTTCCTCGAACAGCACGGCCCGACCGAACCGCCGCACGACGGCCTCCTCGTGCGTCCGGCAGGCGTTCCGGAGCGACCCGCGCGCCGCTTTCGAATACGTGACGACCAACAGCACGGCGCGTATTTCGCCCCCTCAATTTATAGATTTTTCTATCGAAAATTACTGTCGGAGCGGGGCGCGTCGACCGCACCCCTCAGGTCAGTCGCAACGTCCCGTTCTGTGGCTCGTAGAGTTCGCCCTTCTGTTTCATCTTCTCGATCTCGTGTTCGACCTTGGAATCGTCCATGCCGATCTCGTCGGCGCGTTCGAACACCACGTCGACGGGTGCCCCGTTGTCGTACTCCTCTTCGACCTCGCGGATGAGCCCCTTGAGGTTCTTGATCCGGTCGCGCTGGGATTTCGTGGTGCCCGTCTCAACGAAGTCGGCGTCGAGTTCGCCCGTCTCGGGGTCGACGCCGATGTCCTGCAGCGACGACTGGACGATCTCGATGACGCGCTCGGCGTCTTCCTCCTCGACGGTGTCCGAGAGGCGAACCCGGGCGCTCGCTTCCGCGAGGCGGACCAGCGCCTCCAGTTTGCGGGCCGTCACCGGCACCGGCGAGTCCTCGCCCTCGCCCTGGGCGCGGAGGTCCACGTAGAAGTCCCGGATCGCCTCCTGGGCATCCTCGGTCATCCGGGGGTGGCAATTCTGCTTCGCGTAGGCGACGTACTTCCGCAGGAGTTCGGCCTCGATGGCCGGTTCGACCTCCTCGGTAACGGCGTCGACCTCCTCCTGGGTGACGTCCGGCGAGGCCATTTCCACGCGCTGGGTGTTCAACTCGCCCGCGTAGTTGGTCGTGAGGATGTGCTCGGCCAGGCGCTTGTCCTCCTCCTCGTCGGGTTTGTCCGTGACAGTGAAGATCAGGTCGAACCGCGAGATCAGCGCCGGTTCGAGGTCGATCTGTTCCGCGATCGGTTCGTACTCGTCGAACCGGCCGTACTTGGGGTTGGCCGCGCCCAGCAGCGAACATCTGGATTTGAGTGTGGCATTTATTCCGGCCTTACTGACACTAATTTCTTGCTGCTCGAGTCCTTCGTGCATTGCGCTCCGGTCCGAGGAGTCCATCTTGTCGAGTTCGTCGATGGCCGCGATCCCGCGATCCGCGAGCACCAGCGCGCCGGCCTCCAGCGTCCACTGCTGGCCGTCGCCGAAGTCGTCGCGAACCGCCGCCGCCGTGTTGTGGGTGACGATCCCGTTCCCGACGAAGTTGTGCGTTCCCGGCACCGTGAGGTCGAACAGTTCCTTCTCGCCCGTGTTCTCAGCCTCGACGACCTCGTCCCACCGGAGGTCCGCTTCGACCGCCTCGCGGACGAGCGGTTCCGCCGATCCCAGATCGAGGTCCTCCAGCATCGATGGCCCCCGTCCTCGACCGGGATGGTCCCCGCGGTTGAGGTTCATGTAATACTGCCCGCTCTGCCCGTCGACCGTCGCCAGTGCACCGCCGACCGGAATTCGCTCGTCGCGACGCGGCACATCGCCGACGATTCCCTCCAGTGCCGCCTGCTTCTCGCCCACCTCGAACCCGATCGCCTCGGCGTAGCGATCGACGTCCTTCCCGTAGATCTCGACGAAGTGCTGGACGCGCTTCGTCTCGATGGTTCGGCCATCTGTGAGTTCGTACGTGCCCCGCCGATCACGCTCCCGAGTGCGCGCTCGGACGCCGTACGTTTCGAGCAGCAACTGCACCTGCCGGGCGAGGTCCTCGCTGATCGTCGAGAGCAGGACGCTCGATCCGCCGTCGTCCCTGGCCGAAACGGCCCCGTCGGCGTCCATGAGTCCCCGGAGGAACGCGTCCGCGTGCTTCGCAACCGTCAATTCCGGGGCCAGCGCGAGGTCGTCTTTCGGCGTCGTCATTCCTGCGTTCGCGAACAGGCGGGCGATCGTGACGCTGTTGACCCGGATACAGGGGACCTTGTCCTCCTGGCGTTCGATTTCCGGGCGCTTGTCGAACTTCTCGGCGAAGATGTCGGCCGCACGTTCGAGCAACTCCTCGTCACCGTTCGAAATGCGGACCATTCCCCGGTTTCCGTTCCGGCGGTCGAGCGAGATATCGCCGTCGCCGAACACCAGTCCCAGCAGGTACATCAACTCCTCGTCGAACCGTTCGGGGACCGTGGTGGAGTCCCCGTGCCGAATCATCAGCCGTTCGAATCGGACGTCTTGTCGGTCGGCTCCCACCGCGTCGAGCATCCGGT
>DATFIX010000055.1:0-4849 GCA_035269625.1 Natrialbaceae archaeon | reverse complement strand
TGTCCGGCCTGTTTCGCCGACTGGATCGAACGCTACCGGACGGAAATGCAGGGGTCGGAGTCGGAACCGACGACGATTCCGGACGGCGACGACGACATCATCGTCGACTGACGGACGCGACGAGCCCGTTCTTTCGATTCTATCGCGAGCGCCCGCTGGTCCTCTGGCGGTCGATCGTCTCGTGGCGACCCCGACTGGCTATGATCGACGATGAACTTTCAATAACCAACGATTCGTTTCGTATAATTTATATCGAAAACACTCCCAGGTACGACCGGCGTCGGAACGCGCGAGGATCGACGCGAACGCCCCCACCGCTCTCCACGGGACGACGGTCGTGCCACGCAGTTTCGACCGTCGTCTCGATCCCGACCGCAGTTCGATCCATCGGTCGACCCCGACGCCACGAACGCACCTCGCTCTTCGAACTGAGAGTTGCCGGACCCGGCTCAAGCCACCGGATCCGGCCCCAGCCACCGGGCTCGGCCCCAGCCACCGGGTCCCGGGCGGCGATCGCTTATGCGTTCTCGTCCTCGTCGTCTTCACCGGCCGTCAGGTCGGCGTCATCGGCCCGGTCCAGGGCTCGCGGGGCCTCGTGGTACTCGGAGTAGCCGTCGAACCAGCGGGCGATGCGCTCGATGCGGTCGACGATGTGACCGGGCTGGCCGGATCGGGAGAGTTCGTGGCCCTCGTTGGGATAGCGAACCATGCGGGTCTCGACGTCGTGCTTGCGGAGGATGCGGTGGAACAGTTCCGCCGTCGAGGCGGGCGTCCGGAAGTCGTCGTCGCTGTGGATGAGCAGCGTCGGGGTGTCGACCTCGTGGGCGTGGCCGGTGGGTGACTGCTCCCAGAGGAACTCGGGTTCCTCCCACGGCGTCGTGTCGAAGTCGCCCTCGATCAGTTTGTACGCGCCGTCGGTCGACCCGTAGAAGCCGGTGTGATCGTAGACGCCGCGCTGGGAGACGGCTGCGCGGAAGTAGTCGCTCTGGCCGACGATCCACCCGGTCATGAACCCGCCGAACGAGCCGCCGGTGAGGAAGACGTTGGTGTCGTCGACGTAGTCGCGGTTGGCGACCTCTTCGACCCCAGCCATCACGTCGGTCTTGGTGACGTCGCCCCAGTCGCGCTCGATGGCCTTCGAGTACGCCTCGCCGTAGCCGGTCGAGCCACGCGGGTTCGACCAGAAGACGACGTAACCCCGGGCGGCGAGCGTCTGGAACTCGTGCCACATCGTCCCGCTGGTGGTCCACATGGCGTGTGGCCCGCCGTGAATCTCGACCACCATGGGGTACTGTTCGTCCTCGTCGAATTCAGGGGGCCGGAGCACCCAGCCCTGGACCTCGCCCTGGTCGCTCTCGTAGTTCAGTTCCTCGGGTCGCCCGACGGCGCGGTCCTCGAAGTAGTCGTCGTTCACGCGGGTGAGTCGGCGCTCCTGGGCACCGCCGCGGGTCGCGACGAACAGGTCGCCGGGATGGTCCCACTCGCTCCGGACGAAGGCGACGGCGTCCTCGCCGACGTCCGCGCCGTCGATCGAACTCCAGTCCTCCCGGAGCACCATGTCGGGGTCAGTGTCGTCCCAGGCAACCTCCCAGAAGGCCGTCGCGCCCTCGTCGGGCGTCGCGAAGTACAGCAGTTCCTCGTCGGGGCCCCACTGGACGCTGCCGTGCAGCCCGAGCGTCCGGTCGAGGTCGGCCGTCGGGTGGGTCACGTCGCCCGTCCGGCGGTCGTACACCTTGACCTCGGCCGGCTGGATCGAGACCTGCTCTTCCTCCTGGTAGACGTGGGCGATCCGGCCGTCCTCGGTCGCGGCCAGTTCCATCGCCCAGCCGGTGGTCCGGTGGAGCACGTCGGTCTCGTCGTCAGCGAGGTCGTGAGCGATGATCTCGTATTCGACCGAGTCGTCGGGGTCGTCGCCCACGCTCTCGGCGTAATACAGCGTCTCGTCGTCGCCCCACGACGGCCCGGCGAAGTCGGCGTCGCCGTCCGTCAGTCGCTCCACCTCGTCGCCGTCCAGGTCGACGACGTAGACGTGCGAGCGCTTGCCGTCGAAGTAGCGCTCCTGGGAGCGATAGACCGTCCGGTCGATCACTCGCGGGTCGGGTTCCTCGGGTTCGAAGTCCTCGGGCACTTCGACGTCCCGCTCCTCCTCGCGGTCCTCTTCGCTGGCCTGCTGGACGAACGCGATCCGCGTTCCGTCGGGGCTCCACTCGATAGACCCGACACCGCCGGCCACGTTCGTGACCTGGCGCGCCTCGCCGCCGTCGGTGGGGACGATCCACAGTTGCGGGCGGTCGTCGTCGGCACCGCGCGTCGAGACGAACGCGATCCGGTCGCCGGAGGGGCTCCAGCGCGGTTCGTTATCCGCGCCTTCCTCGATGGTGTACCGCTGCGGTTCGCCGCCGCCAGTGGCGACGACGTGAACCGTCGCCTCGTATTCCTCGTCGTCCTTGGGGACCTTCCGGACGAACGCGACCCGGTCGCCGCCGGGGGCGATCTGCGGGTCCTCGACCTGAACAATATCGTGAAAATCGTTGGCACTGACCGTGTCCATACCGGCCACTCGGACGCCGGGGAGAAGGGTGTTTCGGATCGAAAGCTTACCCGATATCGACCCGCCCGCTGGTCGCGCTCCGGAGGCGGTCCTTCAGCGCTTCGGCGTCTTCAACGGGCACCCGGACGTCGAAGCCGACGGCCTCGCCGTAGTCGGCCTCGAATTCGAGGTCCTCGCTCTCGAGAATCCCGCGGACGGTCCCCGAGTCGTCGTATTCGAGGGCAAGGTGGAGTCGTTCGTGCGGGCGTTCCTCGATCGTTTCGGCGTCGGCGATGGCTTCCTTGACGGCCCGGGAGTAGGCCCGGACCAGGCCGCCGACGCCCAGGTTGGTCCCGCCGTAGTAGCGCGTGACGACGGTCACGACGTTCTCGACGTCCTCGCCCTGGAGGACGTTGAGCATCGGTTTGCCCGCCGATCCCGAGGGTTCGCCGTCGTCGTTGGAATACTCCCGGAGCGGGTCGGCCCGGACCCGGTAGGCGGGCACGTTGTGGGTGGCGTCGTCGTACTCCGCCCGGATCGCCTCGACGAAGGCCTCGGCGTCGTCGACGGTCTCGGCGGGGGCGACGTGGCCGATGAACTCCGAGCCCTGGATGACGAACCGGCTCTCGCCGCGGCCGGCGGTGCGGTAGACGTCCGACGGCATCACTGCAGTTCGATCTTCCGGACGAAATCGAGCGCCCGGATGTCGTTGATGAGGCCGCCGGGCAGGGTCTCGTCGGTGATGACGTACAGGCGCGGGTCGTCGGTGAACTCGGGGTCCTCGCTGATGGTCTGTCGGATCGAGATGCCCTCGTCGGCGAGCATCGTGGTGATCCGTGCGACGATGCCCGGTTCGTCCGCGTCGGTCACCTCGATCGTCAGGACCGTCAGGTCCAGCACGGGCGCGAGGTCCATCAGGCTCGGCACCTGGGAGATGTTCTGGAAGATGCGCCGCAGTTCCTCGTCGTCGAGGATGGCGTCGGTCGTCGAATCGACGACCCGGCGGTCGACGCCGATCTCGCGGGCGATCCCCGTGTTCGGGATCTCGATCCCGCCCGAGACCACCCGGCCCTCGTCGTTGACGGAGAAGCCCCGCTCCAGCAACAGGCGGATGACCTCCTGCTGGCTCGGCGAGCCCTCGAACTTCTCCATGATCTCGTCGAACATTACGCGGAACCAGACGGCCCGGGAAGTTATGTATGTGGATCTTTGGTCGTCTCGATTCGGTCGAGACCCCGCACTGGTTTCTTTCGGCTGCTCCCCTCGACCCTCGGCGACAGCGTTTCGATAAGATACGCGTCGAGTCGCTCCCGGACCGTTTCGAGCGACGGCGGGTCCGCCACGAGTTCCGGCACGGTCGTTTCCCAGTCGTCCGCGATCCGATCCTGTACCGCGTCGGGGAGCCCCTGGTTCGGATCCGGTGACGAATGGTACGATTCCGCCGGTGCGTGTGCTCGCTTCGCCTCGAAAATCGACGCTATGGTTTCCGTCGGTGGTGTCGCGTCACCGGCGACGATCCGGTACAGATCGTAGTAGTCCCGCCCACGAGACCGCTGGTATATCGTGCGCAGTTTCTCGGCGAAAATCTCGGCCAGCGAATACGCCCGGAGCGAGAACGGGGTGACGTCGTGGACGTCGTGTGTCCGTTCTACCGGCCTTCCGGCCACGACCTCGTCGCCCATGACGTTCAGTTCGGTCGTGTTCTTGTGGTCGAACATCGCCCGGTACTGGATAGACGCCTCGACGTAGTGAGTGGGATATCCGCCGTCGTCGCTCTCGTAGTACTCGTCGAGCGAGAATTCGATGCCTGACCGACGCGATGTCACATTCAGCGCATGGCGAAGTTCCGCTTCCGTGCCGGTGAAACGGCCATCGACGGTGAAATCCAGGTCCTCTGAGAAACGCCAGGTTTCCGGGAAGTACAGTTTGCTGAGGGCAGTCCCACCCTTGAAGAGCAGATCGTCGCCGAAGTCGGTCGAATAGATGCCGTACAGTACCCACGAGTTGACGTAGTCCTTCTCGGCGTAGTCGGTCCGCACTCCGAGCTCGCGGGCCAATTGCCGGATCCCGGTTTCGTCCAGCATCCCTAAGGCAACTCCTCGTCCGGGATATTGACGTACAGGCGATACTCCGGCGCGTAGGTACCCCGTTTGGACCTCGTGGGATCGAGTGGGGAGGTCCCCGTCGTGAACGCATCCTCTACCGACTCGCGGTCCGGGACGGGAACGTCGTAGTGATCCATGAGATAGACCACCCGTTTGACCGCGGCCCCGTTCCCGATCCGACGAGCATAGTTCACGAGGATTTCGGGGTCGTATC
>DATFIX010000054.1:0-35986 GCA_035269625.1 Natrialbaceae archaeon | reverse complement strand
GAGGACGCCCACCAGCAGGCCGGTGAACGGGGCCTCGACCACGTCGCTCTCGGCCTTGAACGGGTTCGTGATCGTGCAGATCCGGTCGTCGGCCTGGACGAGCGAGCCGCGGTCGTGGTGCATGTCGACCATGCCGCCGGTGTCCGCGCGGAGCCAGGTCTTCTCGTCGTCGCTGTCGATGACGGTCCGCCATCCCGGCCAGTCGACGGGGTCGTCGGGGAAGAGGCCGAACTCGGCGAGGACGCTCACGACGCCGTCCAGGGCCTTGTCGATGAGGCTCCGCTGGAAGCGGTGGGCTTCGCCCATCTCGATGGTGATGGTGGGGATGCCGTCGCGGGTCGCCTCGCCGCGCAACGTCCCGGACGGGCCCTTGCTATCGATGATCACGTTTGTCGCGAAGGCCTTCGCCAGGCGCTCGACCGACTCGTCGCGCATGTCTCCCCGGACGTGGAGCATGTTCGTCCGGCCGCGGGTGGAGGTGTGAAAGTCCAAACCGAGGTCGCACGGTTCGATAAAGTTCGAGTAGATCCGATGGGCCATGCGCTTGGCGCTCGTGCTCTCGTCGTTACCCGGGAACGACCGGTTGAGGTCGCGGTCGTAGATGGGGAGGTAGCGTTGCTGGGCGAGGAACCCGGGGACGTTCAGGACGGGAAGACAAACGAGGGTGCCGTGCAGGTTCGAGAGGTCCCACTCGTGGGCCACCGTGCGGACGACCTCGATGCCGTTGAGTTCGTCGCCGTGAGTGGCGGCGGTGAGGAAGACGGTCGGGCCCGGAAGCTCGCCGTTGATGATCGTGACCGGGACGCGGATCGGGTCCCCCAGGTACGTTTGACTGATCCGGTACCTGAGGTTCTCCGACTCGCCCGGTTCGACGCGGCCGCCGTGGTAGGTGAAGACCTCGGGTTCGCCGTCAGATGCGGCGTCCGCCTCGATGTCGTCGGCCATACGCGTTCTCCGTCGGCGGGGTACAAAACGTTGTCCAGTGGGCCCTTCCGGGATGGCGGTGCGAGGACTGAACCCGAACTTGCGTCTCCGTCCAGTTCCCGCCCAATTACGAAGAAATGATAAAAATACCATGTGTTCCCGGTCGCCCACCGTGTTGTGCCGTCCCACGCGACGTTCTATCCCCCCTCGCGTGGCAGTTCGTGTCCGGCAACGTTTTTCGGGCCCCCGTGTGATATGAGAGTAATGGCGACCAGCGACAACGTTCGTGTTGGAGTACTGAGCCTTCACAACAGCAAAGAAACGAAGGCGATTTTGAACGCGGTCGAGGAACTCGGCCACCAGCCCGAGTGGCTTCGAGCGGAGAACACCACCGTCTCGACGAACGGAGCGTCGGTGGATCTCGAACCGGACGTCGACGTGGTCGCCAATCGGCTGCTCCTCTCGAACACGGAACAGCCCTGCGAGGAACTGGGGCTCGCCAACACCGTCTCCCGGATTCGGCCGACGCTCAACGAGCCGCAGGCCACCCTCGTCGCGATTCACAAGGTTGCGACGGCCTCCGCGCTCGCCAGCGAGGGCGTGCAGGTCCCGGACGCGCTGCTGGCGCTCTCGAACGAGCGACTCAACCAGGAACGCGAGCGGTTCGGCGACGAGGCCGTTTACAAGACCGCGATCGGCACGCACGGTGGCGGGACGTGGAAGGTCGACCGCGAGGAACCCCTGAACGTCAAGGTCGGGAGCCGCTATGCCTTCCTGCAGGACCTCATCGAGCGCGATAATCAGCGCCACCGCGACATCCGGGTTTACGTCGTCGGCGACAACGTCGTCGGCGCCATGTATCGGTACGCCCCCGATCACGACTGGCGGACGAACGTCGCCCTCGGCGGCTCCGTCGAGGACGCCACCGACGACATCCCCGACGAGGTCCGCAACATCGCGACGAAGGCGGCCTCGGTGATCGGCCTCGACTACGCCGGCGTCGACATCGTCGAGGGGGACGACGGCTGGTTCGTGCTTGAAGTCAATCCCACTGCGGGCTTCAAGGGCCTCTACGAGGCGACGGACCGCAGCCCCGCGCCGCACATCGCCAAACTCGCCATCGAGAGCGTGGGCGGCGAGGTCGACGACCAGCGCGTGCGAGAACTGGCCGCGACGCTCGACGACTCCACTCCGTCGTGCAAGCCGCGCGTCTCTCGCCAGCGAGCGTCCGAACCGGTCGTCATCGGCTACACGGAGGAAGTCGTCGTGGCCGGGACCGCCGGGTCGAAGACGGTCCTCGCGAAGTCGGACACGGGCGCGACCCGGACGAGCATCGACACGCGCCTGGCCGCCGACATCGGCGCGGGCCCGATCAAGTCGATCACCCGGGTGAAGTCCGGCAGCCTCAAGGGCGGCAAGAGTCGCCCGGTGGTCGACGTGGTCGTCGGCATCGGCGGCACCCAGCACACCGTCACCGCGAGTATCGAGGATCGCAACCACATGGACTACCCGGTGCTCCTCGGTCGCGACATCCTCGAGAACTACCAGGTGGACGTCAGCCGCCGGACCGAGGAAGACGCCGAGGCCGAAGAAGAGGAACTGGCAGAGGAGTGAGGGCTCGACGACCGCCGGCGTCTCGAGGACTCGCCGCGACTCACAGCCCCAACTCGCGACCGACGACGAGTTGCTGAATCTCGCTGGTCCCTTCGCCGATCTCCATGAGCTTCGCGTCCCGGAAGAACCGCTGGGGCGCGAAGTCCTCGGTGTAGCCGTAGCCGCCGAACACCTGGACGGCGTCCTCGGCTACCTCGCGGGCCGCCTCGCTGGCGTCCCACTTGGCGAGCGAGGAGGCCTTCGTGACGTCCTCGCCCGCGTCGTACTTCGTCGCCGCCTTGTGGGTGAGCAGCCGGGCGCGCTCGACTTTTCGATCCATCTCGACGATGGCGTTGCGGACGGCGTCGTGTTTCCCGATGGGCTTGCCGAACTGCTCCCGTTCCGTGGCGTATTCCCGGGCGTGCTCGTAGGCACCCTGGGCCAACCCGGTCGCGAGCGCGGCGATCGAAATCCGCCCACCGTCGAGGGTCTTCTTGGTCTGGGTCCAGCCCTCGCCTTCCTCGCCGAGCAGGCGGTCCTCGGGCAGTCGAACCTCGTCGAGTTGCACCTCGCAGGTGGGCGAGGCGTTCAGGCCCATCTTCTTCCAGACGTTGGTGATCTCGACGCCGTCGTCGTTCCGGGGGTCAACGATAAAGGTGGAGATGCCCCCGTATCCCTCGTCGGGGTCGGTGACGGCCTTGACGAGGAGCGACCCCGCGACGCTGGCGTTGGTGATGAACTGCTTGGTGCCGTCGAGCACCCACTCGTCGCCGTCCCTCCTGGCACGGGTGTTCATGTGGCGAGCGTCGGACCCGCTCTCCGGTTCGGTCAGCGCCCAGGCGCCCAGGTACTCGCCCTCGGCGAGGGGTCGGAGCCAGCGCTCTTTCTGTTCCTCGGTACCGAACAGTTCGATCGGCTTGGAGGCCAGCGAGACGTGTGCGGCGTAGGACAGGCCGATCGACCCCGAAACGCGACCCAGTTCCTCGCACACCAGGGCGTACATGAGTTGATCGCCACCGAGACCCCCGAAATCCCCGTCGATCGGAACCCCCATGACGTCGAGGTCGGCCAGGTCCTCGAAGAGTTCCGCCGGGAACCGCCCCTCCGACTCGATTTCCTGGGCCACCGGTTCGATTTCCTCCTCGGCGAAGCGACGGACCTCGTCCCGGATCATCCGGTGTTCGTCGGGCAGGCTGAAGTCCATGCCCCCACAGTGGCCCACTTACGGAATAAAAACTCCGCCGATCGAAAGTGCTGCCGCCCACCGGTAACTCAAGGGTTTTAGTCGTGGCCGGCGTCAGCCCAGAGTATGCCCCTCCGGGACGTCGTGCGAGGACGGATCGAGTGGCCCCGTCTCGAGGCCGTCGTCCGCGAACTCGCCCGCCGGTACGACCGCGAGGAAGTCCGCGTCGAGTTCCTGGAGGCGGACAACTGGCTGTCGACGCCCTGTTCGGTCGACGACGAGTGGTTCGTCAAGGTCATCTCCCCGCAGAACTCCGTCGTCCACGCCCTGTTCACGACGGGGCGGAACCTCGGCGCGTTCTCCAGCGGGACGCTGGGGTTTTTCGAGCACGTCGGGAGCCCGATCGAACTCGCCGAACGGGAACTGGCCGCGACCGAACGGATGCGGGGCGTCGGGGTCAACGCCCCGGAACCGATCGAGGCCTTCGAGGTCGAAGGACTCGGCGTGCTCGTGCTGGAGTACCTGGACGGATTCCGGACGTTCGAGGACGTCGACGACGAAACCGTCGGTCGATTCGCCCCGTCCCTGATCGAGTCCCTGGCCCGACTCCACGACAACCACCTCGTCCACGGGGACCTCCGGGGCGAGAACGTGTTGCTCCACGACGACGAACTCTTCTTCGTCGACGCGACGACAGTCAAGGAGGGCGAGGGCATCGACGACGCCCGGGCCTACGACCTGGCGTGTGCCCTCGCGACGCTCGAACCCCACATTGGTGCCCGACGGACGGTCGCGACCGCCCGGGAGCGGTACTCGATCGACGATCTCCTGGCGGCACGGGAGTTCCTGGACTTCGTGAACCTGCGCCCGGATCACGACTTCGACGGGGCGCTGTTGAAAGGCGAGATCGAGAAGGCGGCGGACGACCGGGAGTGACGGGCAAGTGAAGCGCAGGTCGAAGCGGACGAGGGCGAGGTGCGGGCCGAGGTGGCCGCCGGAGCGGTCCGAACGACGGGTCCCGGGTACGCGCCGTGACGGACGGGCCGGTTGGTGTGGCCGACGTGTGACGGTGTCGCCGGTTCGACGTGAAAAGCGCCGAATCCGGCATCCACCGGTACGAACTCCGGCCCCATAAACCCCGTTGACGGAGCAGCTATCGACGCGGGAAAATCGCGTCCGACGTCGATCGATCAGCGACGTCGATCGTGCCAGGCCGGGAACTCCTCGCGCACCGCCCCGACCCGGTCGGGGTCGATCGTGGCAGTCACGATTGCCGGTTCGTCGCCGGTACTCGCCAGGAGGTTCCCCCACGGATCGTAGACCGTCGAGCGCCCGAGGAGCGTCGTCCCGTCGAAGGTTCCGCTGCCGTTGATCGTCCCCAGGAAGAACTGGTTCTCGATGGCGCGGGCCCGCGAGAGGACCTGCCAGTGTTCGACGCGTGGATACGGCCACGCGCTCGGTACCAGCACCAGGGACGCTCCTTGCTCGGCGAGGTCGCGGTAGAGTTCGGGGAACCGGAGGTCGTAACAGGTCGTCACGCCGACGGTGAACCCGCCGACGTCGGCGGTTTCGAGGCGTTCGCCGGGGACGAGCAGTTCGGCCTCGGCCGACTCGTAGCCGAAGAGGTGGTGCTTGCGATAGACGAGTTGCCGCTCGCCACGGTCGTCGAACAGGACCGCGGCGTTGGCCAGTCCCTCGTCTGCGGGCGTCGGCCCGTCGGTCGCGGCCAGGTCCTCCACGATGGTGCCGGCGAGTACGGCGACGCCATTGTCCCGCGCAGCGTCGGCCATCGCGGACAGCGTCGGGCCGGAAAGCGGTTCTGCTCGGTCGCGATACCGGTCGAAGGCGAAGTACCCGACGTTGAAGATTTCGGGGAGCGCGACGAGGTTGGCCCCGTCCTCGGCCGCCGCGGCGATGGCCGACCGGGCCCGGTCGACGTTCCCCGCCACGTCGTCGGCTTCGATGTCGAGTTGGGCGAGTGCGAGTTTCATTGGTCCAGTTCGAGATCCTCCCGGAGCGTTCGTTCGAGGTTTTTCAACTCTTCGTCAAGGTTCTTCCGGAAGAACCGTTCGACGCCCGGGAGTCGGCCCTCGACGACGAAGCTATTGCGAAGCCGACTGCCGCCGTCGCTGGGCGAGATGAAGTGTTCGCCGGTGACGTTCAGGACCTTCGAGCGCCCCTCGAACTTGACGAACTCGGGGGGATCCACCTCGACGTCGCGCGTTTGTACTGCCACCGTTCGGTTCATCATCGGGATCGGAAGGTCGATGTGCCATGTCACGGCGTTGTCTTCGACGCCGTCGACCGAGAAGTCAGAGACGACGCTGATCGCCCGTGCTCTGTTCGACGGGTCGGAAATGAACTCCCAGACTCGATGGGGGTCAGCGGGCAACTCGATTGTCCGTTCAACCCGGACGGTCATGGGCGGGTTTGGAACCGGAGGAACAAAAAGCACCGCAAGGGTCCGAAAAAGCACCGCAAGGGCCTAGCTCAGGGTGACTTTCCAGGTGGTCGACCGCGCTCGGCCCCACTTCTCGATGTCCACGTCGTCCGACTTCTCGGCGAGTCGCGGGAGCCGGACGCCGACCTGTTTCGCGCTCAGGCCCAGGGCGCTCGCGATGTTCTTGGCGCGGAAATAGCGCTCGCCCCGAGAAACGCTCTCGTGGAGGTAGGCGAGAATGCGCCGTTCCTCTTCGGTGTACTCGGTCATCTCAGTCGGGCGTAAGGGATTGCCTCTCTTAACCCTTTTCCGCTATTCGTTCGGTGCCGGGTCGTATCCGTGGACCGCCACGACCGCGAGCGCGGCGAACGCCATCGCGACGGCGAACCCGACGCCGGCGGTCTTGGCCGGTGCCCCGACGACCATCACCAGTGCGCCGACCACCGCCAGCGCACCGAAAGCGAGGGTGAGTCCGATACCCAGGTCCGTCGTACTCTCGCGAGTTGCCATACCCACAGTTCGCCCGCCGGGGAACTTAGTTCCATGCAATCCCGAAAAATGGCACCGTGGCGTCCGCCCCGCGATCGCGCCGACAGCTCTAAGTGCCGGAGCGGGCTATCGGCTGACGATGACACGGAGCATCGAGGCTCCTGATCGGGTTCTTCTCCGACGACGAGCGGTCGATATCGACGAGATCTGACGGTACCGGGGTCGAGATTCGAATCGGCAACCGGCAGGTCCAGGTGTCCAGACGCGAGGCTATCGAACTCCGCGAGGCCATCGGCGACGCCGTGACCCGGACGGAGACGTTCGTCCGAACCACGGGCCGCCACCGGGCGGACGGGACCTACGTCGTGGCCAGGCGGGGTGCCGATTCGGACGGCAACGCGAAGGTCTTCGAGTCCTTCGAGGCCCTGGAACGACTGTTCGAGCGTCTGCCGGAAGAATTCACGGCCGAGGACGTCGGTGGCGAGGGGATCACCGGATCTCGACGGCACATGGTGGTCCGACACGTCGGCGAACACCCCGCGTTCGACTGCGAGGTCGTCAAACGGAGTCCGCTGACGGTCCGGAAAGCCCCGGAACTCGACGGGGGGATCGATCCTGGGTCCTGAACGAGAGCGACGGCGGATCAGCTTTCCTCTGACTCTCCAAGAACCCCGCTCTCTCGCGCCGCTTCGTAGCCGAGAATGCCCACCGTCGCACCGGCGACAGCTCCGCCCCCGGCGACGAGGCCCAGTGGTGGGTTCGGTCCGCCGTCGCGAGTCAGCGAGCCGTCGGTTCCCTGGGAGACGTCCAGCGCATACTCGTGATACTCCCCGGGCTCGATGGTTTCCGATCGAACTTCGTCCACCGTCGCCCCTTCCGGTTCGGCAACGAGGGTGGTCAATTCGTAGTCCGTCGAAGTAGTGCCGACCACGCCGAGGTCGTACGTCCCCGGACTCGCACCGTAGAGCGAGCGTACTCGGGCTGCTCCACCTCGGTCCCGGGTCGTGTAATTGCCCCGCAGTCGACGGAGCGGGTTCCCGTCGGGATCGACCACGGTGAGGTTTACGGCCGGCGAGTCCATCCGCACCAGGACGAACGGGAAGAGCGACTCGTGAACAGTCGATCGCTCGACGGACAGGTGGTCGATCGGACTGGCCAGCCCGCGACCCGTCGCCCGTTCGATCTGATCGTATCGGTTGAAAAGCAGGTTGGTGTATCGCCCATACGGCAGCATCCGGAACATGTCGTCCTCACGACGGAACCGCAGCGTCTTTGTTCCGGTGCCGTGCCACGCGGCCGTACGGTTCGGATCGTACACGGAAATGGTGACGCCGTCGGCCCGTTCTTCGAAGGCGTGGGCGAGTACCTGATGGCCGAACAGGGAATCGTCGAACAGCGACAGCGTCGCGGTCCCGAACCGATCGACGACTGCCAGGACGTCACGGAGGATCCGTTCCGTATCGAGCCGTTCCGGATAGAGCATCGCTCGCCGACCCAGCCAGGCCCGGAATTTCAGAAACTGCGCCGCCTGTCGCCTCACGATCTCGTCGTACACTGGCGCGTCCGGTTTCTCCAGTGGAGCAGTCGGATGCTCGATATCGCTGGCGGTGGCGCGGCCGATCGGGATCGTATCGGGCGCTTCGAAGTACTGCTGGGCGGTTAACGCCATGCCGTAACAGTGGCCGTTCGTCCCCGCCCGCTGGACGAGTCCGAGTCGAACCTGTGACGCAATCCCCTCGATCAACCGGTCGGAGAGACGCTCGGTGTCGAGCCCGAGTACCGCGGCCGCCGATTCACGCCAGCCCGATCGGACCCGCTCCTGGACCGACGAGGGCGTGGGTGCCGGCGGCGGGTCGAAGTACAGGTTGTCGGCCGCCCAGTTTCGGAACCCAAAGCCGTCTTTGACGGGAGTGAACTCCTCGCCGTCTTCCGGACGACTGGCCCGTGCATCCCTGGCGACGAGCAGTGTCGTTCCGATCCCCGAAGCCACTCCGGCGAGGAACTGTCGACGCGTTCCCTGGTCCCCCATCGTCCGTTAAACGTCATCGATTCCCAAATATTTTCGTGAGGACCCAGCGCGTTCGTCTCCACGGAGTGCACACGGGTGGCCGTCGGCCGGTGCTGAGGAAAAAACGATCGCCAGCAACCCCCGTCACTTGATCGTCGTGTGTTCGGATTCCTCGTTCAGCGCGAGGTTGGCCGCGATTTCGCCGTTGCGCATGGCGTACTGGGCCGTCTGCTGGAGTCCGACGAGCACCTCGCGGATCCGCAGCAGGTCTTCGTTGGGCATCTCCGGAAGCTCTTCGAGGATTCGCTGCTCCTCCTCGGTGATCTCGTGGAACTTCCGCCGCACCTCGATCGTCTTGTCGTAATCGCGCTCCACGGCGGCCTCGACGGCCAGGGCGGTGATCTCGTCGACGGCGTCGGTGAGTTCGCGAATGCGACGGACGACCGACCCCTCGACGTTGATCGTGCTCTCGTCGGCGTCGAGGACGATTTCGGCGATGTCCTGGGCGTTGTCGGCCGTGAGTTCGAGGTTCTTCGCGATCGACCGGTAGCCGATGAGCGGGAACCCGTCGCTCAGGCCGATCGCCCGCGCCAGGCTTGGGTTCTGGTAGGCCGTGAAGATCAAGCGGAGCATCAGGACGAAGATCTTGTTCGCCTGGCGCTCCCGGTTGAGCGCCCGCTGGGCGAGATCGGGATTCCCGTGAGCCAGGGCCTTGATCGCCTCGCTCCGCATCGTCGAGCCCGTGCTTTCGAGGCGCTCGATGAGGTTGTCGAGGGTGAAGTCCTCGGGATCGACCGAACAGCGGATCGAGATGTTGTCCGGCGTCTCCTCGATGACGCCCAGGCCCATGAGCTGGGTCTCGGCCCGGTACACCGCGTTGATGTGCTCGCTGTCGAGAGCGCCCTCCGAGCGCTCGACGCGGATGACCCGCCGACCCAGGACGTACTGGGCGACGATGGCCCGTTCGACGGCGTCGGCGTCGAGGTCGTCGGCGTGGATGATCGCCTCCGTCTCCCCGCCGCTGGCGGACTCGGGCATCACCGTCAACGTGCCCTTGCCGCCCATCCGGAGGCTCACCTCGTCGCCCTTTTCCACCCCGTGTTCGCTGGCCCACTCGGCCGGCAACGTCATGGCCAGCGTCGACGGTCCCAGCCGCTGTACCTTGCGCGTCTCCATGGCCGGAGCGAAGTGGTACGCGGCCTTAAATCAATCTATATGCCCTTAGTCCCCTAGCCCAGGCTCGGTCATTCGACTTTCATCAATCGGTGTTCGAACCGGCCGGTCCGGACCTTCATCCAGCCCCCGAGTTCCTCGTTGAGATCCTCGTCGTCGGTGTCCACGCGGAGGACCCCGACGCCGTCGAGTTTGTCCCGCGAGGCGACGACCTGGACCTCGCACTGGCGGATGACGTCGGGCGAGATCTGGTCGTTCCCGCGCCCGAAGATGAACCCCTGGCCGCCGATGGGGGAGACGACGATCACGTTGTGCTCGCCCAGGTGCTCCAGGATGTCGGCCTCGGCGGCGTCGGAGACCAGCACCTCGCCGTCGCGCCAGACGTCCACGCCGAGGGGCGACGGTTCGAACCCGAGTTCGCGCTTGACCGTGCCGACGGTGCTCCCCGGGCCGAGGACGTAGGTGACGTCGGGATCGGCGTCGGCGGCGAAGCCCTCCGCCAGCGTCTGGACGCTGCCACCGCTCAGTTGCTTGCTCGCCTGTAGTTCGCCGTCCGAGACGGGCACGTTGACGACGGCTTTCAGTTCGGTGTGGACCTCGCCGCCGCGGAAGGCGTCCTCGTCGATGTCGTTGACCTCGCGCTGCTCGAGCCGGTCGAACCCGGCGGCGATCCGGCCCGCGTCCTCCGGCGAGACGCCGAACACGCCCGAGTAGACTTTCACGCCGGCCGGAACGCCGAGCATCGGCGTGTCGGCCTCGAACTCCTGGAGAGCCTCCGCCACGTCGACGGCGGTGCCGTCGCCGCCGACGAACAGGATCAGGTCGACGTCCGCCTCGAGAAACGCGCGAACTGCGGCGCGAGTGTCCTCGGCACTCGTCTCGGTCACGTCGTCCGAGGCGTTCGTGACGACCCTGGCGTCAACGTCGGCCGTCTCGGCCTCGCGTTCGCCCATCACCCCGCCGGCGACGAGCACTTCGGCATCTGGCGCCCGGTTGGCGAAGGCCTCCAGCGCCCGTCGCGCCCGTTCGGGGGCCTTGGGTTCCGCGCCTCGGTCCAGCGCCGCTGCGAGTTTGTCGTCGGTTCCCTTGAGGCCGACCCGACCACCCATGCCGGCGATGGGGTTGACCACGAACCCGATTCGCATGTGCGGGCCTACGGCCGTCCCCGGGAAAAGCGCCGCGTTCGCGGGCGATGCTGTCGGAAGAGGAAGGGCGGCCGCCGCGATACCTCGTGGCGCCCGAATCCCCGGCTCCATAATCGCCGAAATCGCTAAACAGTTAAGGGGCCGGGAGGGAAACGGGAGTACATGTCAGTACCACTCGCCACGGAGGGACCGACGCTCCCGATGGACCTGGTGGGGTACGGGATCCTGATCGCCGCGATCGTCGTCACGCTCGCCTGGCTCTGGTACCTGTATCGGTAGTCCCTGTCACTCGTCGTCTTCCGGCGGTTTGACCCGATCCCGCAACCAGGCGGCCGCCTCGACGACGGTGTCGGGGTCCTCTCCCTGGATCCGGACCCGGACGTGATCGCCGGGGTAACTCCCGACCGACACGGGATATCGCTTCCTGAGCGTCTCGATTCGACTCATGAGCGCGCTTTCCGGTTCGCCGGCGTGGACGGTTTCCCGGTGGCGGAGCGATCCGACGAACGCCTCGACGACCGCTCCGAACATCGCCTTCATCTCTTCTGGCACGCCCGGGAGGACGTACACTCCGTCGATCACGGCCCCCGGCGCGACGCCGACCTCGTTGTGCAGCGGTCGAGCCCCGGCCGGGATGTGGGCGGTCCCCTCGACGAGGTCCTCGCGGGCGTAGCCGCCCTCTTCGATCAGCCATTCGAGGACCACCTCGTTTTGCTCCAGGTCGCGTCCGAACGCCGCCGCGACGCCCTCCATCGTCACGTCGTCGTGGGTGGGGCCGATCCCGCCGGTAACGATCACCGCGTCGTACTCGGCCCGATATTCGTTGACCACGCGTGCGACGTCGGCCACCCTGTCGGGCACGACGGTCACGCGCTGGACGTCGACGCCACGGGCGTCCAGTTGCCCGCAGAGCCACGTCGCGTTCGTGTTGACCGTGTCTCCCGAGAGGAGTTCGTCACCGACGGATACCACCGCGACCTCCATGGGGTGTCGTGTGCACCAGAGCCGTATGAACCTTCAGTTGGCGGCAGGGGATTGCGAAACCGTCACTGCATCCCCGGCGGCGGCCCGCGATCGAACTCGTCGTCGTCGGTGTCCACGTCCAGTCCGAGTTCCTCGCGGACCTCACGGAGCGACTGGATCTGTCGATAGTAGTAGAACGCCCCGCCACCGCCGACCAGCAGGATCAGCATGACCGCGCCCCCGAAGATGTAGAGGTCCCGCTGGAGGTAATACCGGATCGAGATGTGCCCACCGATGTCGTTCCATCGGACGTGGACGCGACCCTGGTCGTCCCGGAACCGGTCGGCCCCGCCCGGCGACACGTCGCCGAAAATCGGGATCCCGGTCCGCATGCCCTCCGGGAGGACGACCTCGTAGGAGCCGTCGATATAGGTCGGCAACTGGAAGTGCTTCGACTCCGCCCCGGCGGTCAGCGCCACGCTCCCGTTCGGGTCCGGGACCTCGATGACGGCGTTTTCGTCGCCCTTCTTGATCGAGAGCTGCGACCCCGTGACCACGGTGCCGTTGGGATACCGGTAGCGAACCGCGCGGATGCCCAGGGGATACTTGCTCCGGAAGTCCCGCCGAAAGAGCTTCAGTTTCGAGGTCCCGTTCATGTCGTAGATGGCCTTGAACCGGTCGCCCCGGACCCAGATGGTGACCCTGGTCTCGGTCTCGTTCCAGGCGTAGTCGCCACCCGGCGGTTCCTTGTCGAGTTGCTCGTCGGAGAACGAATCGTTGCCGAAGAAGGGCATCGTACAGCCGGCGGTGACCGCCAGGAGCGCGACGGCCACGCCCGCGAGGACCAGTCGGCGGTTCATGGAACGACGGCGCGGAGTTCGGCGGGGAGGTACTCCCCGATGCTCGCGAGCAGCCCCGGCGGGTCGGTGCCCTCACCACAGACGACGCTCTGTTCGAGGAGGCCGAGGCGCTCGACGGTCACGATGTCCTGGGCGTGGCCGGCCCGGTTGACCGTCGCCCGAACTTCGGCCCGGGTCGAACTGTTGACGTTGACCCGGCCGGGCCCTCGCGTCCACTCGTAGAGACGGTCCCGCTCCTCGTCGGCGAGACGCGGCGGATCGCCGTAGACGAACCGCATGGGGAGGTGCTGGACCAGCCCGAAGCGCTCGCGGATCTGTTCCGGCGTGCCCGGCCCCAGTCCGAGTTCGTCGGCCGGGATCAGGACGTCCTCGCCGGCGTCGAGGACGAACCCCTCGTCGCTCCAGGCCTCGAACGTGCCCACGTAGGTCTCGCCATCCTCGAGATGTGACGGGATTTCACCCCACTCCTCACGGAGGACGTTCCGGGCGACGGTCGCGTCCGCCCCTTCGACGGTCACGCTCGGGAACTCGTCGTGTCGCAGGCCGACGTCGAACTCGGCGTCCAGGTCGCCGAGTGCGTTGCCGACGAGCGACCGGAGCGAGTCCAGCGCCCGCTCGCGAGCCTCGCCCTCGACGTAGACCTTCGTCGCGAGTACGACCATTATGCGTCCCGTTCGAGTTCGACGTTGAGTTCGTCCTCGAGTTCCGCGACCCGGTCGTCCATCGCAGTGACCAGCATGTCGTTGTCGAGCGACTCGAGCTGGGAGCCACACTCGGGGCACGCGAAGCCGAACTCCATCGCCTCGGCGAACTCGAAGCGGACCGAGCAGGTCTCACAGAGGTAGAACTCGTGATCGAGTTCGTACTCGCGACGCTCCTCGAGGGCGTCGAGCAGGCGATACATCTCCTCTTCGAGGTTCTCGGGGATGTTCTGGTACTGGAAGGTCCAGAGGTAGGTCAGCCATCCCGAGTCCTCGTCGCGCACCCGGCGATACGACGCCAGATCGTTCTCGTAGAGGATGAACAGCGCGCGCCGTACGTCGTTGAGCTCCAGATCCAGTTCCTCCGCGAGTTCCTCGTCGGTCACTTCGCCGTCCGGCGGCGCCGCGGCCACCGGCATTCCCTTCGGACCGACGAGCTCGTGGAGGTATTTCTGGATGACGGGGTCCTCGAGCAGGTCCTCAAAAGCCATTACCATAATCCCGGAGTTTCGCCAGTTTAAAAGTACCGCTCGCGGTGCGCCGTCAGTCGGCATCGACTCGTACTGGGACCGACCATCGCCTTGCGAGACCGAACTGTCCAATGGGTTAAAATGTAGCGACCGCCTTGTTCCGGTCGATTCCCCGATCATGACCTGTGATCACGACCTCGACCCGGAGTACCTCTACCCGTCCGACGCCGAACTCCTCGACATCTTCGAGCGGGACGATACGCTCCATTTCAGCATCGCCCTGCCGTGCCCCGAGTGTGAGCAGGCACTCAAGGTGACCGCCCGCGCCGAGTCGATCGAGGAGACCGACCTGGAGTTACCACTCGACGACGCGGAAGAGCGCTACGACTGATCGTCCCCGGTATCACCGTCGTCGACGGGTTCGACCTGCTTGCCCAGCGCTTTCGGAACGACCCGCCGGTCGGCGTCGACCCACTCCCGGTCGAGTTCGCGACCCTCGAAGAGACGGTCGAGAAACACAGCGAGCCCCGCGATTTCGGAATGTGGCTGGTTCGTGACGGCGACGTTCCAGTCGGCCCGCTCGTACACCTCGAAGGGGACCTTCTCGGCACCGACGACGATCATGATCGGGTCGTCGGCGTGCGCCGTCCGAATCTCGTCCTCGACGTCCTGGACTCGCTCGCCGTACATCGTCAGGTGGATCACCTGCCCGTCGAAGTCGCGGAGTCGAGCCTTCGGCGAATCGGTCGTCTCGACCCCGAAGGGACCGCCGAACCGGTCGGTGACGTCGCGCGCGGTCGCCACGGCGTCGCTCGCGGCCGTCTCGAAGATCACGCGGTCGGCACCGAGCGCCCGCGCGGTCAGGCCGACGTGGGTGGTCATGCGGTCGTCCCGCCCGGGTCGATGGCCGAGTCGGAGGACGACGACGTCCTGCTCGTCCTGCATGGATCGAGGGTCGGGGCCGAGCGGTTAGGCGGTTTCGTTTCGCCGGTCGGATGCGGGCTCGAAACGCCGCGCCGGCCGCCACGGGTCACACGCCGAGCAATCCCTTGCTCAGCAGGCGCAGGGCGATGACGGTCAGGAGGACGAGGACGCCGACGGCGAGAAGGGGGTCGGGCAGGCGCTGGCGGAGACGACCGCCGACGGCGACGCCGATCAGGCCGGGGACCGAGGCGAGGACCGACAGGGCGACGAGCCCCGAGGCGTCGAACAGTCCCAGGTACCAGGCTGCCCCGAGGCGGACGGTCGAGACGCCGACGAGGATCATCGAGAGGACGCCGACGAACGTCGATCGATCGAGCGACAGGCCGTCCAGGTAGGCGACGATCTGGACGGCGACGTTGCTCGCGCCGAAGATGCCCCCGGAAACGAACCCGACCGCGACCGTGACGGACGTGCCCGGCCGGAAACAGGCCCGGACGAACCGGTTCCGTCCCGGGATCGGAATCCGGCGTTGGGTCGCCAGGACGTACCCGAGCGTGAACAGGCCGAGACCGACGGTCAGGGGGCGGGCTGGAATAAAATCCAGCGTACCCATCCCCGCGAGCGTCCCGACGAGGGCGGCGAGGACGTACGGCCAGAACCGCCGGATGCACGACCGGAGGCCCTCCCGGTCGAGTTCGCGGACCAGCGCCAGGTTCGCGACGAGCATCGGGACGATCATGATCACGACGGCCGTCGCCGGGTCCAGCACGGTCGCGAGGATGGCGGTGCTCGCGATGGCGTAACCGAACCCCGCGAGGCCCTTGACCAGGCCCCCGACGAACACGATGGCAAGTACCGCCAGGAACAGGCCGAAATCGATCCCGAGTGGCACGGCTCTTCCGAGGACTCGGCCCCATATAACGCTACTTCCGATTCGCATTCCCGATGCACGAGAGGGCCGACATCGATACGAACAGCACGAGGATCGACAGCGATCAGAACGCACTTGTCGCCCGCCCTCCCGTCCCCACCCATGCAGCTTACCGACAAGCGCGTCCTGGTGACCGGGGGCGCCGGGTTCGTCGGGTCGCACCTCTCGGATCGTCTCGTCGCCGACAACGACGTAATCGTCGTGGACGACCTCTCGAACGGGAAGGAAGCGTGGGTGCCCGACGAGGCCGACCTGATCGTGGGTGACCTGACGGACCCGGTCGTGGCCGAGGAGGTCATCACCGAGGACGTCGACGTCGTCTTCCACTTCGCGGCCGACAAGGCGGTCGACCGCGGGGAGATTGAACAGTTCCGCGAGAACAACCGGATGACCGAGAACGTCGTCGAACGCATGGAAGAGGTCGGCGTCGAGAACATCGCGTTCACGTCCTCCTCGACGGTGTACGGCGAGGCCCCGCGGCCGACGCCGGAGGATTACGCCCCGCTCGAACCGATCAGCATCTATGGCGCAGCCAAACTCTCCGAGGAGAGCCTGCTCTCGGTGTACGCCCACAGCCACGACTTCACGGCCTGGGTGTTCCGGTTCGCCAACATCGTCGGGCCCCGGCTCCAGCTCGGGGCCGTCGTCCCCGACTTCATCGAGAAACTGGAAAACGACCCCGAAACCCTGACCATCCTCGGCGACGGCCGCCAGGAGAAGTCCTACCTGCACATCGACGAGTGCGTCGAGGCGATGTGTCACGTGATCGAGAACGCCGACGACGCGTTCAATGTCTACAACCTCGGAACCCGCACCACGACCTCGGTGAAAACCATCGCGGACGTGGTCAGCGAGGAGATGGGACTGGATCCCGAATACGAGTACACCGGCGGCGACCGCGGCTGGACCGGCGACGTGCCCCGGATGCGACTCTCGATCGAGAAACTGGCCGCGCTCGGCTGGAAGCCGGCGGATTCGAGCGACGACGCGATCCGGCGGGCGACGCGGGAACTGCTCGACGAGCGCGACTGATACGGAGACGCGAGTGATTCAGACTTCGAAGGCTGCCGACGCGCCGCAGTCTGCGTTCGTCGCCGCCAGCGTGGCGGTCGCCTCGTACTCGCCCGGTTCCGGGTCGTCCCACTCGAACTCGTAGGTCGCCGTCTCGGCGGGCCCGAGTTCCTTCTGCTGGAGCATCTGGGCGAACATCCGGCCGGCCGACCAGCGCCAGACCTCGGTTCCGTGGGCGTCTTCGACGACCAGATCGGTCTCCTGGGCGTCCGAGAACTGGAGTTCGATCGGTTCGTCGCCCGCGTTCGTCACGTCGTAGGTGAACCCGACCCCGTCCTCGCTGACGGTCACCGAAAGCGAACACTCGAGGGACATGCCCGGGAGTATTCCCGGGTCCGACATCAGTCTTGGCGACTCCAGCGCCACCCTTTTCACCCTTCCATAATCCATAGTCGGTTATGGAGTTCGACCCGGACCGGCCGCGGGGAGTACTTTCCAAGGCCGACCGCCGGTACCTGCTCGGACTGACCGAGATGGAACACGAGCAGTCGCGACGGAACGCCGAGGCCCGGATCCGCGAGCGAATCGCGAACGGGATCGAGGACTTCTACCTCGTCGCGCGGCGGCTCAAACAGAAGGATCGTCGCCAGGTATTCGACAAGCACCTGGACGAGACCGCGTTCCGCTACGGCCTCGTCGGCATGCTCACCTTCGCGTACATGGGCACCAAGGAGAGCGGGATGGACTTCGAGCACCTCGTCGAACCCGCGATCCGCCGCGCCGAGGAGGTGTACGTCGCCGAGCGCCTGAACAGCACGGTGGACGTGGACGTCACCTTCGACGTGTCCGTCGAGGCCGGGACGACCCTGGAAACGGTCGCCGAAAGGATTCGCGAGGACGAGGCGGTGACGCCCGGCGAGTTCTTCTCGGTCATGGCCGGCGACACCGACGTGCTCGAAGAGGTCGAAAGCGTGGTTCTTCAGCTCGGCGTGGCGGACCTGGGACTGGAAGAGGAGTCCTTCGTCGCCAGAGTCGCAGAGTTCATGGACGGCGACCTCGAGTGGCTGGCCGACGATCGCGTCCGGGTTCACATCGGGCCTGACATCGGGCTCGACGAGTCTGCTGACGACTCGTCCTCGGCCTGATCGAGACCGAAGAACCGCGCCCAGAGCACGAGGATGCTCGGGAGGACGAGCACGGCGGCCACGAACGCGTAGACGATCGCGAGCGCGATGACGATCCCGAACCGCTGGAGCGAGGGGACGATGGAGACGGCCAGCACCGCGAACCCGCTCGTGGTCGTGATGGCGCTCCCGAGCAGGGCCCCGCCAGTGCCCCGGACCGTGGCGATGAGCGAGGGTTCGACGGCACCCCGGGCGTCGAGTTCGCGCTTGAAGCGCTCGCTCACGTGGATGCTGTAGTCCACGCCCAGCCCGATGCCGAGGCTGGTGATCAGGGCGGTCTGGGCGTTGAACGAGATGTCGAGCAGCCACATCGATCCGAGCACCCAGGCCAGCGCGAGCAGGACCGGGACGAGGGTGATCGCGCCCAGCGACGCGCTCCCCTCGAGGAACCGGTAGCCGATTATCAGGACGATCAGCACGGCAAGGGTCGTGACGACGAGCGTGACGATCACCGAATCCAGGAGCTGTGTCTGCGTGACCGACGTGAGGACGGGCCGTCCCGTGGCCGTCGCCTCGAGACCGTCGCCGTCGGCCACCGTTACGGCGTCGCGCATCTGTTTCTTGACGTCGTCCGCGAGGGCGTCGCCACGGACGAAGACCGTCATGCGGAGCGCGACGTAGTCGCCGTCCTCGCCCTTCGCGACGACGCTCTCGGCTTGCTCCGGCGCGACGCGATACAGTTCGTCGTAGACCGCCTCCAGGTTCCGGTCGGGAATCCCGTCGCCATCGGTGTCGGCCGCCGCGACGGTGGCGTTAACGGACTCGTTGGCGGCGGCGACCTGCCGAATCACGGATATCGGGTCGTCGATCCTGGGTCGTCCGTCCGACAGTTCGACCGTCACCTCCTTCTCCGCGGCGCTATCGCGCACGTCGGCGAGTCGGTCGAGGGTGCCGTCGCCGGTCACGTCGCCGCGTATCAGCAGTTCGGCCTGTGACTCCTGGCGCTGGACGAGGAAGCGCTCGTTGATGAACTCGGCGCGCTTGCGGATCGTGTAGTCCGCGGGCGCGAACGGCTCCGGGAGTTTCGTCATCCAGTCCGGCGGGCTTCGCGTGAGGAAGTCCGACCGGTCGAAACTGGTATCGACCTGCGTCGCGCCGTACGCGCCGGCGGTGCTGAGCAGCAGCGCGACGACGATGATCGCCAGGGGCGCGCGCCTGGCCGCCGCGATGCCGGCCGACAGGATGGTCGTCAAGGTCCCGCCGGCCTTTCCGAGCGACCGGTTCCGGCGGTCGAATCCCCGGGACTCGAGGAATCCGTCGATTTCCACCTTGATGGCAGGGATCAGCCCGCCGAAGACGATCAGGGCCGCGACGATGCCGGCGGCACTCGCGAGGCCGAACTCCTTGAGCGGCCCCAGCGGACTGACGACGTTCGAGAGGAACCCGATGGAGGTCGTGACGGTCACCCAGACAAGGGCGACCCCGACGCCGGCAAGCCCGGCAATCATGCCCTCGCTGACGGACCGGTCGGGATCGTCTTCGCGGGCCTCGCGGTGGCGCATGAAGACGTGGATCGCGTAGTCGATGGCCAGCCCGATCAGGAGGATCGGGACCGCGATGAGGATGGTGTTGAACTCGATGCCGACCCAGCCCATGAACCCCCAGGTCCAGGTCAGCACCAGGCCGATGCCCACCATCCCGAGGACGATGTCGATCGGGTCGCGGTAGGCGATGACCAGCGTGATCAACACGAGAAGCAGGGCCAGCGGCCCGATCAGCGTGAAGCTATCGCCGATCGCCTGCCCGGTTTCGTCCTGGACGACGCCCAGGCCGAAGACGAAACCGTTCTCGCCGTACCGGTCGGTCACGATATCGCGCATCGCCACCTGTGAATCGACGATCCTCCCGTCGGCGTCGTTGAACTCGACGCTCCCGCCCGATTCCTGGAAGACGAGCATGACGCGGGCCGTCGCGGTCGTCGATCCCGGTTCGTAGTCGGTCGGCATGAACTGGAGCGCCGGGTTCGTGCCGCCGTTCTGGCCCGTCGAGAGGAGCCGGCCAACGATCGTCTCGATCTCGGCCTGGTCCATCGATTCGAGTTGGGCGATCTGGGCTTCGATCGACGTGTTCATCGCGGGCTGGCTCCCGGACGCGCCGTCACCGGTCGGCGGGCCGTCCGACCCGTCGTGCGTGTCGTTTCCGGCCGGTGGCCCGCCCGGGCCACCGCCCGTCGCCTCCCGCTGCATGGCGACGAAGGCGACGACGTTCGCGATGCCCTGGAAGGCCGGGCCGTCACCGACGAGCGTCGGCCCGGCGGTTTCGTCGTCCCGGATCGCTTGCTGGAGTCGCAGGGACTCGAGCAGCGATTCCTTGGTGAGGACGTTCTCGCCTCGAACCACGACCTGGACGACCGTCCGGTTCTCGCCTTCGATCCGGAAGTTGTCCTCGACGTACTCGAGATCCTCGGCGGCCTGGGAACTCGACCGGAAGTCGCCGGTCGAGGAGGTCATCTCGACCTGGCCAGCCGCGCTGCCGACGACCGCCGTGGCGACCAGGAGGACGACGATCACGATCCGACGGTGCTCGATCAGTGCCGACGGGATCCGGTCCCCGTTCATCGGTCTCCCTCCGATGGGGACTCCCCGGGCGTGCTGGGGCGTGCAGTCATCTGCCCGGGATTACGACCACGGCGACATATCCGTTTCGTTCATCCCTGGTTTGGTATAACCGAAAACGGATTATAGTACGTGAGCGGATCGCGAGAGCGACCGGCGTCTCAAGTCTCCGCTTCGCGCCCGGACCGGACGTCGCCTTCGTAGACGATCCCGCGTTCGCCGTCGACCGTCACGATCGCCCCGTCCTCGACGCCCGGAAGCGGTGCGCCGCTGACCATCGGAATTTCCAGTTCGCGGGCGATCATGGCGGCGTAGCCCGTCATGCCGGGTTCGGCGGCGACGATGCCCGCGAGTCGGTGGACGTCGCCCTCGAACTCGCCCTCGAACCCCATCGGGAGCGTGACGATGGCCCCCTCGGGCACGTCCGAGAGATCGCCGTCCGTAAGCCGGGCGATCCGGCCGGTAACCCGTCCCGAGACGACGCCCCGGCCCGAGGCCAGCGTCTCGGCGGCCACGTGCACCTTGAGCATGTCCGTCGGCGGCGTTCCCTCGAAGTCGGTCATCATCCCCGAGAGGACGACCACGGTGTCGCCGCTCTCGGCCACGCCCGCGTCGAGCGCCGACTGCACGGCGTCGTCGAGAAGCGCATCCACGCCGTCGTCGTGGACCGGAACGTGCTGGGCCGTCACGCCCCACGAGAGCGCCAGTTGCCGGCGAATGTCGTCGTTCGGCGTCGCGGCGACGACCGGCACGCCGGGCCGGTACTTCGCCGTCTTCAGCGCGGTGTAGCCGGACTCGGAGGCCGCGACGACCGCGCTCGCGCCGACGTCTCGGGCGAGAAAGCGCGCCGACCGCGCCAGGGCGTCGGTCTGGGCGTCGTCGGCCGGCGGGACGCGCTGCTCGCGAAGTTCGGCGTACTCGGCGCTCGATTCGACCTCGCGGACGATCCGATCCATCGCCTCCACGGTCCGGACCGGGTGATCGCCCACGGCCGTCTCGCCCGAGAGCATCACCGCGTCGGTGCCGTCGAGGACGGCGTTGGCCACGTCCGAGGCCTCCGCGCGCGTCGGCCGGCGCTCGTGGATCATCGAGTCCAGCATCTCCGTCGCCGTGATGACCGGGACGCCCTCCTCGTGACAGCGGCGGATGATCCGCTTTTGAATGACCGGCACCTCCTCCATCGGGCACTCGACGCCCAGGTCGCCCCGGGCGACCATCACGCCGTAGGCCGCATCGATGATCTCCTCGAGGTTTTCGACCGCCACGCCGCGTTCGATCTTGGCCACGATCGGGACGTCCGCGCCGTGGCGCTCGATCGCCTCGCCGACCGCAAACACGTCATCGGCGTCACGGACGAAACTCGCGGCGACGAAGTCGGCGTCGCCCTCCACGGCCATCTCGATCTCCCGCAGGTCGGCCTCGGTCGGAAATTCCAGATTCAGATCGACCCCCGGCACGTTCACCCCTTTGCGCCCGCCGAGATCGCCCCCGCTCTCGACCCGGGCGACGACGGTCTCGCCCTCCACGCGCTCGACCGCGGTCTCGATCCGGCCGTCGTCCAGCAGGATCCGGTCGCCTGGACTCGCGGCCGCGAGCGAGTGCGAGACGCCGATGCGCTCCGGTGTCGCGTCCTCACCGGGGACGAACTGGACGGTCGTTCCGCCCTCGATTTCGACGGTCCCCTCGATCGGGGCCGTTCGGACCTCCGGGCCCGCGAGGTCCACCATGCTCGCCAGCGGGGCGTCCGTCATCGCATCGACGGCGTCGATACGCTCGAGGAGGGCGGCCCGGTCCTCGCGCGTGCCGTGACTGGCGTTGAGCCTGGCCACGCTCATCCCGGCCTCGGCGAGTTGGCGAACGGCCGCCCGGGAGTCCGAGGCGGGCCCCAGCGTGCAGACGATCTTCGCGTTGCGCATGCCTTTCCGTAACGAGGGTACCGGCAAAAAATCGAGGGACGATTCGGCGGTCGCGTTAAGTTAGAGGATGAGGCGTTCGATGTTCGAGTGCTCTATGCCCAAAATCGAACGCCTCAGCGAGAGTACCGCGTGGATCGACTTGTCGTTTGTGGAGCGTCGGCGGACTCCCGAGTGGGCGATTCAAGTGGGCATCCGATGTCACTTGGCAGGTATGTCATTACGGGATGCTAGTCAGTTTCTCGATGAATTGGGAGTCGACCGGAGTCACGTGGCGATCCACGAGTGGGTGCACAAGGCCGACCTACAGCCGATCTCGACGGTGACTGCGGATCAACTCGCGGTCGACGAGAAGATGATCCGCCTCCACGGACGAGCGTACTGGCTGTACGGCGCAGTCGATCCGAAAACGAACGATATCTTGCACGTCAGCCTGTTTCCGACAGCAACGAAACAGACGACGCGGTGGTTTCTCGCCGAGCTTCACCGCCGATACGACCTCGACGACGTGCTGTTTCTCGTCGACGACGCAGATTACCTCGGATCAGTGCTTGCCGAAACCCGCCACCGATTTCGGATTATCTCACATGGAAATCGGAACGCCATCGAACGTGTCTTCTGGGAAGTAGAACGGCGAACCTCATCGTTCGCAAATAGTTTTAGCCACGTCGCGCTCGAGACGGCTGAAGAGTGGCTCGAAGCCTTCGCCGTCTACCACAACTCATGCCAAAGTTAACGCGACCGATTCGGCCCCGGGTCGGGACGGACGCCACCGGCAGGCCTACGCAACTCCCCGCCCCGGCAGACGCCAAGCCGGACGAGGCAATTTTGCTCGTTTGGCACAATACTCATACGTATGCATCCGTCCGACGGGCCACCGGGTGTGCCAAGCGACCGGTTCGGCCAGCGTCACGTCGTGCTGTCGATGAACCACGACCGGGCAGTCGAACACGTCCGCGACGCCGTGGTGGAACAGGGATTCGACGTTCCCGTCCAGTTCTCGCCGTCCGACCGAATCGACGCGCAACACTTGGGAACAGTCCCGCCGTATTGGGGCTGGGTCTCCCGGCCGCCGCCGCCCACGCGCTCGACGCCGCAGGGCGTCGAATCGGTGCGCTGTTTCCCTGTCGCATCGTCGTCTGGGAGGCCGAACCGGGATTCCAGCACGTCTACCACCTGAACACGATGCTGCTGGCCCGTGAGACGGGCCTCGCACCGGACACCGAGACCTGGACTGCCCTCGTGGCACAACTGGAGGACATGATCGACGACGCCTTCGCCACGCTGGGCGAGTCGGCGACGGCGTCGATGGAGAATCCCTCCGCAACGAATAGCCCTATTTGTCCGCGCGATTCACTACTACACATGTCCGAAGACTGGATCGATGAACTCCGAGAGATCAGGCAGCGCAAGGGCGACTACTTCCGCGAACATCCCCACTCCCCGATCCCACAGGACCAGCAGGGCGAGCAGTTCCCGGGCCTGGAGTACTTCGACGTCGACCCGGACCTCCGGTTCGAACTCGACCTGAAGGAACACGACGAGAAGGAGGAGATCACCGTCGAGACGACGGCCGACGGCGAACAGCACTACCTCAGGTACGGCGAGTTCGCCTTCGAGATCGACGGCGAGGAACACACCTTGCAAGCGTACCGTCCCATCGGCGGGGAGGAGCGGTTCTGGGTCCCCTTCCGCGACGAGACCAACGACGAGGAGACCTACGGCGCGGGACGGTACCTCGATCTCGAACCCGACGAACACCAGACGCCCGAGGGCAAGTGGGTCCTCGACCTGAACCAGGCGTACAACCCGACCTGTGCCTACAACGCGGCCTACGAGTGCCCGCTGATCCCGATGGCGAATTGGCTGGACGTCCGCGTCGAGGCCGGCGAGAAGGACTATCCCGGCGAACCGGCCGGGGCACACGGCCACCACCACTAGAACCGATCCGAGCGACGAAACCGAGAAAACCGAACGCCGTTATTCGATCCGTTCGCCCGGCACCGCGTCGCCGTGGGTCGTCAGCAGGTCGGCCTCGTCGCCGGCGGCGAGGATCATGCCGTCGGACTCGTAGCCGAACAGTTCGGCCTTCTCGAGGTTCGCCAGCAGGACGACCTTCTGGCCGGGCAACCCCTCGACGTCGTGGAGTTGCTTGATCCCGGCGATCACCTGCCGGGTCTCGACGCCGATGTCGACCTCGAGACGCACGAGTTTGTCCGAGTCCTCGATCGGTTCGGCCGTCTCGATCCGGCCGACTCGGATGTCGAGTTCCTTGAAGTCCTCGAAACTGATCCGCTCGTCGGCGACTGGTTCGAGTTCCATTTCGTGTGCTCCCTCGTCGGCCTCGCCCTCGGTGGTTTCGGTCTCGGTCTCCGTTGCCGCCTCGATCTTCTCCGAGAGGGCCGCTTCGAGGTCCTCGATCCGGTCGTCCTCGACCTTCTCGAAGAGTTCGCTCGGCTCGCCGAACGTCGAGGGCGTGTCCTCGAGGGCGTGCTCGAGGTTGACGTTCGCGACCGATCCCTCTTCCTCGAGCTGGTCCCACAGCATCGCGGCCTTGTCCGGGGCGACGGGCTGGAACAGTACCGCGATGGCCTTCACGAGTTGCACGCAGTCGCGGATGACCTGGGCGGCCTGCTCGGGGTCCTCGTCGGTGAGCTTCCAGGGCTCGTTGCGCTGGATGTACTCGTTGCCGAAGCGGGCCAGTTCGACGCCGACCTCGGCGACCTGCCGGAGCGAATAGTCGTTGACCGCCTGCTGGAAGTCGTCGATGGCCTCCTCGATGCGCACCTGGATCTCCTCCGAGGCTTCCAGGTCGGGCGTCCCCTCGTAGTTGCGATGCGCGAACAGCAGGCTCCGGTAGGCGAAGTTGCCCAGCGCGCCGACGAGGTCGCTGTTGACCCGGTCGCCGAAGCGCTCCCAGGTGAAGTCGATGTCCTGCTGGATGCCGCCGCTGACCGCCAGGTAGTATCGCAGGAGGTCCGGGTGGAGCCCCTCGTCGAGGTACTCCTGGGCCCAGACGGCGCGGTTCCGGCTGGTCGAGAAGCCCTTGCCCTCCAGGGTCATGTGGCCGTGGGCGACGATGGCTCGGGGCTCGTTGTAGTCGGCGCCGTGTAGCATCGACGGCCAGAAGACCGTGTGGTGCTGGATGATGTCCCGACCGATGACGTGGACGATCTCGCCGTCGTCCTTCCAGACCTCCTCCCAGTCGTACTGGTCGGGACCGACGCGCTCGCTGAACTGTTTCGTCGAGGAGACGTACTCGACCGGCGCGTCCACCCACACGTACAGGACGAGCTCCTCGGCGGTCTCGTCGTCGCCGGGGTAGTCGATCCCCCAGTCCATGTCGCGGGTGATACACCAGTCCCGCAGTTCGCCCTCGATCCACTCGCGGGGTTGATTTTTCGCGTTCGCGGTCCCCTCCAGGCGGTCGATGAACGACTGGAGGTACTCCCGGAAGTCCGAGAGGCGGAAGAACTTGTGTGTCCGGGTGCGATACTCGGCCGGTTCGCCGGTGACGACGCTCACGGGGTCCTCGATCTCGCCCGGTTCGAGGTGGCGGCCACAGCCCTCGTCGCACTCGTCGCCGCGAGCGTGTTCCCCGCAGTACGGGCAGGTCCCCTCGACGTACCGGTCGGGCAGGGGCTGGTCGATCTCGGGGTCCCAGGCGACCTTCATGTCGTCCTCGTAGATGTGGCCCCCTTCGTCGAGCGCGCGAACGATCTCCTGGGTCAGTTCGGTGTTCGTCTCGTCGTCGGTGTGGCCGTAGTTGTCGAAATCGACGTTGAACTTCGGGAACGTCTCCTGGTACTGTTCGTGGTACTGGAGCGCGAACTCCCGGGGGGAGACGCCCTCCTTCTCGGCGTTGACCGCGACCGGCGTGCCGTGCATGTCGGACCCGCAGGTGTAGGCCACCTGCTGGCCGAGTCGGCGCAACGCCCGGGTGTAGACGTCGGCACCGACGTAGCCCCGCAGGTGTCCGATGTGCAGGTCACCGTTTGCATACGGCAGGCCGCAAGTCACGACCGCCGGCTCGTCGGTCGGGAAGTCCTCGTGGGTCATCGTTGCTATGTGCTCCTGTCGGGGTTGGTGTAAAACCCCTCGATCCTTCGTGTCATTTTCCGGATTATTCCGGGTGTCGAGTCGTCCTTCGGGTCGGTCGCCGTGGACGATCGGCGACCGATTCCACGGCGGTACGATCGAATTCCCCGGTTTCACGTCCCGCGTCACCGGCATGACCCGGCCAGTCGGGACGCTCCGCCCGGCGGTCGCAGGGCTACGGACGCATAGAACGAGCGTGGCGACGGCGAGGCCGGCGACGACGAGCGTCACCGAGTGCGACCGTTCGGTTCACGAACGTCGGTGAGGCGGCCGGAAAAGAAAAACCTAGTCCTTGATCGCGACGCCGCCGAAGGCGACTGCGCCCGTGACGATCAGGTCGGGTTCGCCGGCCCTGGGGCCGCCGCGACGCGGGCGTTCGTCTTCGGTCGCACCCAGGATCGGGAGCACGTCCAGCTGGACGACCCAGTCGTCGGGCACCCGGATGTCGGTCCCGCCGAAGGCGGTGAGGACGTTGATCGTGGCCGGGCGGTCCTCGATGCCTGCATCCCGGAGGTCGATGTCCGCGCCGCCAAACATCGCCGTGACCTCGCCCTTCCGGAACGCCGGCGAGGTGACCCGACGCTCGACGCCGCCGAACGCGGCGAACAGATCGAAGGTATCGCCCGCCGAGGCGGGAACGCGGTGGACGGTCCGACCGAGGATGATGGCGATGCCGATGGCGACGACGAGCAGCGGCCACCAGGTCTCGATCATGGCGTCGGTCACGACGTCCAGGACGGCCAACTGCCAGACGACCGCGACGATCAGGACGATCAGCGGCCACGTGAGGTTCCGGAACCCGCTCTGGACCAGCGACCAGAGCGCGATGACGACGAACACGCTCGGGAAGAACCGCCAGAGATCCCCCGTGTCGTAGGTGTTCGTCGTGCTCAGCAACAGCAGCAGGCCGACGAGCAGGATCAGTCCGCCGGTGACCGTTCGGCCGGAAATACGCGTGACGTTCATGAAGGATATACGACGGGATAGACGATAACTCTATGCAGATTGACGGTAGCACGGGCCGCCCCGGCCGATCGGGCCCCATCACCCCCGTCAGGGGGCGAGCGCGATCGAGAACCCGCCGAAGATGCCGATCGTCACGAGCAACCGCCCGAGACTCCCGGCGAAGGTCGCGGCCGCGAACTTGACGTAATCGCGTTCGAGGACCGCGAACGCGTAAATCGAGAGCGTGTCCGGGAAGAAGGGAACCGAGAGGGCCAGCGCGAGGCCGACGTAGCCGTACTTGCGTGCGAGTTCGACGGTCTGGCGTTCGGACCACTCGACCAGGTCGAACCGCGACTGGCGAAGGAACCTGACGATCGGCCCGCTTTCCTTGGCCTCCTGGCCGATATGGAACGCGAAGACGCTGCCGCCGGCCTTGCCGGTGGCGCTCGCGAGCATGACCAGCGCGTACTCGAAGACGTTTGGCAGCCCCAGCGCGAACGTGCCGGTCTCGACCGGTATCAGCACGATCTCGCTCGGCAGCGGCAGGATGAACGCGATCAGAAACGAGTAGACCCCGATGATCATGAGTCCCCACGGCCCTGTCGCGTGTCGGACCGCCGACTCGAGCCAGGGGAAGTCGAATATTCCGAGGGGGACCATCGGGAACGGAACGGGCACAGGGGTACGTAGTGGGAGAGGGGTCTAAAGGTGTTCGTTCTCGGATTGTCGGAGTCGGTCCACGTCTGCGACGAACGATTCCAGCATGTCGCGGGTCACGTGGGGCATGCAGACGATCCGGAGTTCGCCGGCCGCAGTCCGGGCGATCCGCCACCCTTCCTCGCGAAGGGCCTCGAATAGGTCGATCGGGACGCCGGCGGCCACGAGCGGGAGCACCGGGTCGACGACCTCGAAGCCGCTTTCGTCGAGCGCGTCGGCCAGCCACCGCGCGTTCGCCTGGGCACGCTCGTAGTTCTCGCGGTACCCCTCCGGCCAGAGTTCCTCGATGGCGGCAACCGTCGAGGCGACGCCGCCCCCACTCCGGGTCCCGGTCAGGGTGGCCTGCCCGGTCGATTCCAGATAGGGAGTGTCCACCGCCAGGGCGTCGAGCAGCGTCTCGTCGCGCACCACCAGCCCGCCGGCCGGGATGGCCGCCTGGCCGACCTTGTGCGGGTCGATCGTCAGCGTGTCGACCGGCGCGTGGGCGAAGTTCCACTCGAAGTCGGTGAACGGGAGCAAAAAGCCGCCCCAGGCGGCGTCGACGTGCAGGAGCGCGTCGTGTTCATCGGCGATCTCGCCAAGCTCCGGGATCGGATCCACCCGACCGTACTCGGTCGTCCCCGCCACACCGACGATCATCACGGTGTCGTCGTCGGTGAACCGGCGCGTCGCCGCCAGGTCCGCCCGGCGGTCCTCGTCCACCGGCACCCGGCGAAGCTCGATCCCGAGAATGTCGGCCGCCTTCTGGAAACTGAAGTGGGCGCTGTCCGGGACGACGACGTTCGGCGTTCCCTCGACGGCCCGATTGCGGGCGATCCTGACCGCCTGGATGTTGGCCTCCGTCCCGCCGCTGGTGACGTAGCCAGCCGGGTCGTCCAGTCCGACGACGTCGCCGAAGGCCTCGATCGCCCGGTCTTCGAGGGCAGCGACCGTCGGATACGTCCCCGGATCGCCAGGATTGGTGGCGAGAAACCGTTCGGCGGCCGCCCTGGCGACCGGGTGGGGTTCGGTACACATCGACGACAGGACCCGCCGGAAGTCCTGGGGCTCCTCGCGCATACCTGAGGGTTCGGCGGACGAAGTTTATCGGTTGCGGAACGTGGGGCCGGGTTCGCACCGTCCGATCGGCCGACCGGACTACGCTGTCGCGATACCCTGGACGACCGTTGCGGCGATGACTTCGCCCTGACGACCGATCGTCAGCCTGAACGCGTCCGGCAGCGGAGCCACCGCCCCAGTCGGCCTGTCGCCCACGACTATCCGCCCCTCGAACCCGCTCGCCCCTTCTGGTCGGTAGAAGTAGGCCGTCTCGCCCGGTTCGAGCGATGATTCCAGCCTGGCCGTGACCATCGTCGTGTCGCCCGATCGGTTTCCGATGCCGACCAGCGACACCGACGCATTGGCGGGAATCGCGTCGCCACCCCGGTGCGTGATCGCGACGACGTCGTCACGAACGTCGACCGTTACGTCGGCCATCGTCACCTGCTCTCGGGCCGTCTCGATCCACGAAGGTGCTTCGACGCTCGTCAGGCCGGTGTCGTCCAGCCGATAGCGAACCGAAAACCGGACCTCGTCGGAAGACCCCTCCGCCGAGAGGTTGTAGTTCATGGTCAGCGAGTGGATTCGGCCGTCGAGGTCGACGACCATCCTCGCGTCGAGCGCCGAGATCCGATCGGACGATGGGAGGCTCATTTCCGTGGTGTGCAGGTCGACCGCAGACGTGTTCCTGGGCCCCGCCGCGTCGAGGGTGACGAGCGTCGTCCCGTCGCTCGTTCTCGACTTGGTAACGTCGAACGTGCCGAGCGAGACGAACGCCGCCAGTGTCGTCGAATCGTTCCACTGCGAGGCGTAGAACCCGCGATCCACGGCGCTGTAGGTCGTCCGGTCGTCGACCGCCCGCCGCACGAACGTCGTGGTTCCGTTGGCGTAGAACGCCCCGGTGCTGTCACCCATCGACGACCGACTGGACGACTCGATCAGAAAGGTTCCGTCCCGACCCCAGCGTTGCTCCGTCGTGGTCGTCACGTTCGCTCCGATGCCCCGCATCGACAGGTTCGTCCTCGCTGCGTACCCCTGCGACCGGACTCGATGGTCGTGGGCCTCGACCAGCGCACTGGCGTTCGTGACGCCCGTCGTGGACATCCCCGGCGGTAACGACTCGTTTTCCAGGCCCGCCGCCGGTGTCGCGGTTGGGGCCGATCCCGACGCGGTGGTCCCCTCGACCGTCGTCCCGCCGTCCGTCGTCGGTTGAGGGGACGGCGTCGCGGCGGTCGTCAGCGAGGAGTCGTCGGTGGGAGTCTCAGTGATCCCGCTCGTCGCGCCGCCACAGCCTGCCAGCACGACGACGGCGACGATGCCGATCGCGATAACAGTCCGACGGCTCATTTGTTTTCTTTCGATCCAGGTTCCTGAATAAACTCCCGGTATTCTCGATTATCGAATCGAGTCCAGGACGAGTTTCTGCTCGACGCGCTTGACCTCGTGTTGCACGTCGCGGACGGCGTCGATGTTCGCCGAGATGGAGGAGATGCCCTCGTTGACGAGGAACCGGACCATCTCGGGCTTGGATCCGGCCTGGCCGCAGATGCTCGTGTTGACGTCGTGCTCGCGACAGGTCTGGATGGTCTCCGCGATCAGTTTGAGGACGGCCGGATGGAGTTCGTCGAAGAGATCGGCGACGTTCTCGTTGTTGCGGTCGACCGCCAGCGTGTACTGGGTCAGGTCGTTCGTGCCGAAGGAGGCGAAGTCGATGCCGACCTCGGCCATCTCGTCGACCATGAGCGCCGAGGCGGGCGTCTCGATCATGACGCCCCAGGAACGCTTCTCGGGGTCGATCCCGACCTCCTCCATGACCTGTTTGGCCCGGATGACGTCCTCGGCGTCGTTGACCAGCGGGAACATGATCTCGACGTTGTCGTAGCCCATGGAGTACAGGCGACGGAACGCCTCGAGTTCGCGTTTGAACTCGGCGGGCGTGTCGAGGCTCCGGCGGATCCCGCGGTAGCCCAGCATCGGGTTGTGTTCGTCGGGTTCGTCGTCGCCGCCCTCGAGTTGCCGGAACTCGTCGGTCGGGGCGTCCAGCGTGCGAACTCGAACCGGGCGCGGGTAGAACTCCTCGGCTACCCCACGGATGCCGTCGACCAGTTCGTCGACGTACGGCCCTTCACCGTTCTCGGCGATGAACTTGCTCGGGGTCTGGCCGAGCGAGAGGACCATGTGCTCCACACGGAGGAGACCGACGCCGTCGGCACCGGTCGCGGCGGCACGCTCGGCCGCCTCGGGGATGGAGACGTTGACCTTGACCTCGGTCGCGGTCATGGGCTTGACCGGCGCTTGCGGGCGGACCTCCTCGACGGGTTCGCGCTCCTCGCCGGTGGGTTCGCGCCCTTCGACGACGCTCCCCATGTCGCCGTCGAGCGTGATCTGCTGACCGTCCGACAGGACGGTCGTCGCGTCGCCGGTTCCGACGACGGCCGGGACGCCGAGTTCGCGCGAGACGATGGCGGCGTGGGAGGTCATGCCCCCCTCGTCGGTGACGATGCCGCCGGCGCGCTTCATGGCCGGCACCATGTCCGGCGTCGTCATCTTCGTGACGATGATGTCGCCGTCACCGACCTTGTCGAGTTGGTCGAGTTTCTCGATGATCCGGACGTTCCCGGTCGCCTTGCCCGGGCTGGCACCCAGGCCCTGGACGAGCCCCTCGTCGTCACCGTTGCCGCCGGCGTCGGCAGCACCGTTCCCGTCACCGGCCCTCACGTCAGCCTGTTCGCCCGCGGCTTCCGCTTCGGACTCACCATCATCGGCGATGGTCGTGATCGGGCGCGACTGGAGCATGTACACCTCGCCGCCCACGATCGCCCACTCCACGTCCTGGGGCGTGTCGTAGTGGTCCTCGACGCGCTCGCCGAGTTCGACCAGGCGGCCGAGTTCGTCGTCGCTCAGGACCCGTGCCTCGCGGCGATCCTCCGGCACCTCGCGCTCGACGGTGTTGCCGGTCTCCCGGTCCTTCTCGTGCATCACCTTCTTCTCGGCGATCGTCACCTCCTCGACCGAACCGGACTCGCGATCCACGACGTAGTTGTCCGGGGAGACGGCGCCGGACACCACCGCTTCGCCCAGCCCCCACGCGGCCTCGATGATGACCTTCGGCGCGCCCGTCGAGGGGTGGCTGGTGAACATCACGCCGCTCTTCTCGGCGTCGACCATCTCCTGGACGACGACCGCGATGTTGACCGCCGAGTGGTCGAACCCCTGCTGCTGGCGGTAGTAGATCGCGCGCTGGGTGAACAGCGACGCCCAGCACTCGCGGACGCGTTCCAGCAGGCGCTCGCTCGTGACGTTGAGGAACGTCTCCTGCTGGCCAGCGAAACTCGCGTCGGGAAGGTCCTCGGCCGTCGCCGAGGATCGGACGGCGACGAAAGCCTCGCCATCGTCGAGATTTTCGTACGCTCCCAGGATCTCCTCGCGGAGCGGGTCCGGGAACTCGGTATTCAGGATGAGGTCCTGTGCGTGCTGTGCTGCCTCGGCGAGGGCGCTCGAATCCTCCACGTCGACGTCGACCGCCTCGAACAGTTCCTCGTCGATTTCCGCCGCCTCGATGAATCGCCGATACGTCCCTGCGGTGACCACGAACGCGGGCGGGACGGGGAGCCCGGCCCCGGCGAGTTCGCCGAGGGAGGCCCCTTTCCCGCCGACCTCGTCGAGGTCGTCGGCCCCGATGTCGTCGAGCCAGAGTACTGCCATCGGGTGGGTGTCCTACCGAACGTCTAAAGAAGGTTCCGGGTCGCTCGTCTGCGCTCGCGCGCCGGCCGTTTCACCTGGATCGCCCTCAGGCCTCGATGATGTCGTCGCCCTCGATGTCCGGGACGGAGAGGGTCCCGTCCACGGCGACGGCACCGCGACCGCCGACGCGAACCTCGTCCTCGACGCGCACCCTGACCCGGCCCGGTCGGTCGACGAAGTGGCCCTGTTCGAGCACGAGTTCGTCCGGGAAGTCCCGATCGAACGCACCGACGTGGTCGAGATATGCGGCGACCGCACCGCTGGCCGTCCCCGTGACGGGGTCCTCGGGGACGCCAGCGAGCGGGACGAACGCGCGCCCGTGGAGCGTCGAATCGGCTTCGAGCGCGTCGAAGGTGTAGAGGTAGACCCCCGTCGCCTCGACGGCCTCGCAGAGTTCCTCGACGGCCGCCACGTCGGGATCGGCCTCGCCGACGTTTTCGAGGTACGCCGCCGGGACCAGCAGGAACGGAACGCCGGTCGAGGAGACCGCCATCGACAGTTCGTCTTCGAGTTCCGTCAGGCCCGCCAGGTCCACGCCGAGCGCGCCGGCCACGCGCTCGTAATCGAGGTCAACCCGACGGATCTCCGGGTCGTCCTGGGTCATCCAGACCGTGCCGTCCTCCTCGATTTCGATCTCGAGGACGCCCACGTTCGTCTCCAGGCTATGGGTTCCGGCGTCCACCACGCCGTCCTCGAAGAGGTGAACGTGCGAGGCGATCGTGGCGTGGCCACAGAGGTCGATCTCCTGGGTCGGCGTGAAGTACCGCACCCGGCGATCCGCCCGGTCGCTCGGCAACAGGAAGGCCGTCTCGCTGACGGCGAGTTCGCGCGCGATCGCCTGCATTGCCTCGTCGTGCAATCCCTCGCCGTCGGGGACGACGCCCGCCGCGTTCCCGGCCAGCGGTTCGTCGGTGAACGCGTCCACGATGCGCATCCGTCGCTGTCTGGTTCCCGTCATCGGTCGTGTCTCCCACATCCACCCGGGCCGGCAAGACGTTTTTCGTCCGAGAAATCGTGGGCGTCACGCAAAGGCGGGCTCTCACCCGCCGGTTAGACGGTCGATGAAGGAGATCCACCGTTCGGCGTCCTCGACTTCCGCCCGGCGAGCCGTCTTCGCGAACTCGCCCTGGCGGTGGAGGTTCCGGAGCGCGTTGAGCGCCCGGTCGAGGCCGATGATCTTCCCCGCGAGTTCCTCGCCCTCCTCGCGGGTGAGCGACTCGTCGGTTTCGAGTCGTCGCTTGCACGCGTCGCGCTCCTCGTGGAGTTGCTGGCGGACCGACTCGATGCGCTCGCGCTCTCCCGGCGGGAGGTGATCCAGGGACTCGGTCTCGAAGACGAACTCCTTGAGGTTCATCTCGGTTCCCTGCACGGTGATCCGTTCCGGGAGCCGATGGCCGACCGTGGCGCTCTTGGAACTGATCCGCTCCAGGAGTTCTTCCCGCTCCGCTTCGTCCATGTCCATTCCGAGCTACGTCGGCCCCCCGGAAACGGGTGTTGGTTCTCGGCAGTCAGGCCAGCCCCTTCGTCCACTCGGCGACGTCCTCGACGACCGGCCGGGCGACGTTCCCCGGTTGCGTGTATTCCCCGGGATTCGGCGGCCCCGATCCAGGCATGAACAGGTGATTCAGTCCGTCGTACAGGGAAAACGAGACGTTGTCCTCGTCGCCGAGTGCGACCTGCCATCGCTCGAAGTCTCCCTCCGGCGTCACCTGGTAGTCGCGCCCGCCCTGGAGGACGTACAGGGGAATCGGGAGCGATTCGGCAGTCGCCACCTGGTCGTACTCGGCCAGGCTGGTCCAGAACGCCCCCGGCGCGCCGAGCACCGTCTCGTCCGGAGCAACTTCCCCCGACTCGATCCGGTCCACGGCCGCCCGGCGCTCGTCGAGGACCTGCTGCTCGGCCTCCGTAACTGTCCCGTCCAGATTCACCAGGTACTCCGTCTGGGCGACGACGAGTTCGGGCAACGGTCTGGCGTTCGCCGCCAGCATGACGACCCCCGAGAGATCGCCAGCCTGGGCGGCGATCCGGGGTGCGGCCATGCCGCCCATGCTGTGGCCGACGACCACTCTGGGACCGATCCGGTCGTGAGCCTCGAGTCGGTCGAGTGCGGCCAGCGCATCGTTTACCACGAGTTCGTCGAGCGTGATCGGCCCGGAGACGTCGCAGGCGTAGGATCGCTTTTCGTACCGGAGGACGGCGATCCCTCGACTCGCCAGTCCCCAGGCGAGGTCCTTGAACGGCTTGTTGGGGCCGATCGTCTCGTCGCGGTCGTTCGGCCCGGACCCGTGAACCAGGACCACGCCCGGAACCGTCCCGTCGCCGTTGGGCATCGACAGCGTGGCGGGCAACCCGCACGCGGTATCGAGCGTCAGCGTCGTCTCGGAGAACGCGGCCGTGTCGGCGTAGTCCGGCGGGGCGTACGATCCCTCCGGCGGGGCGAACTGAATGCCCGCGATCCGCCCGGCCCTGGTGAACGTGAGCGCGACCCGGATCGCGCCGGACTCGAACGTGGCCCGCAGGACGAAGACCTCGTACTCCCCGCTCGTCCCCTGTTGATCGACCGTAACGGCCTGGAGCGTCCCGAATCCGTCGGTCTGCTGTTCCCAGATCGATCCCAGTTCGTCGGCCGTGATCTGGTTCGCGACCTCGTCGGTGACGCGCTCGAAAATCGCATCGTATCGCCCCTCGTCGAGGTCGTGAACGGTCGCAATGGCGTCGTTTCGAAGGTCGTCGAGCGACGGCGTCGGTGGTGCGGTCGTCGTCTCGGGCGACTCGGTCGTCGGCCGGACGGTGGACGTCGGTTGTGGTTCGGTGGTCGTGGGCGACTTCCCGGTCGTCGTGGGAGCAGTCGTGGTCTCGTCGCCACCGTCACCGCCACAGCCGGCCAGGGCAGCCAGACTCGCTGCAGCGAGGGCTCGGAGCACGTTTCGTCTATCGAATCTGGGGGGACCATCGGCGGACTTCCTCATGGATCGAC
>DATFIX010000053.1:0-15960 GCA_035269625.1 Natrialbaceae archaeon | reverse complement strand
TCACCTTCTTCGGCTTCTCCGCCATCGCCGCCAGCGCGGGCGAAATCATCGACCCCCGGAAGACGGTCCCCAAGGCCATCGCGGCCAGCATCGTCACCGTCACGATCCTCTACACGTTCGTCATCATCTCGATGATGAACTCGCCGACGCCGGCCGCCGTGATCGCCGAGCAGGGCGAGACCGCGATGGGGAAGGTCGCGTCCGACTTCCTCGGGTCGATCGGGATGAACCTCATCGTCGCGGGCGCCATTTTCAGCATGGTCAGCGCCTCGAACGCGAGCGTGCTGGCCGCCAGCGGCATCGGGTCGCTGATGGGGCGGCAGGGTCACGCCCCGCGGCGGTTCTCCCGAATTCACCGCAAATACGGGACGCCGTTCTGGAGCGTGGCGAGCGCGACCGGCACGATCGTCGCCATGATCCTGCTTTTCGTCACCCTGCTCTCGCCGGAGGGTGGGCTGCTCCCGACGGCGGCGTTCACCTTCCAGGTCCCGACGATCGACTTCCCGCTGCTCGAACCGCACCTCGACACCTTCGTCCTCCACCTCGAACTGGGCCTCACGACCCTCACCGGGTTCGCGACGTTCAACCTCCTGCTCCCGCTCTCGGCGGTCAACCTGGCGCTGATCTTCTCCAGGCGGATCTATCCCGACATGGAGCGCCCCTTCCGGGTGCCCTTCGTCCCGTTCCTCCCGATCCTCGGCATCCTGGCGAACATCGGGCTCATCGCCACCCTTCCCGCGGCCGGCGTGGGCGTGGGGATCCTGGTGACTCTCGGCGTAATCGCCGCGTTCCTCCTCTGGGGCGGCGCTCCCGAAGTCGAGGAACTGTTCGAGGAGGTCGTCCCGCCGGCGACCGAGGGGGCCGCCATCCCCAACGGCGGGTACAAGGTGCTGGTTCCGATCGCTCGCCCGGACCGGGCAGCGAACTACGTCAGACTCGCGTCCACCATCGCCAGCGCGCGCGGCGAGGACCCGGTCGTCCAGGTGCTCAACGTCACCGAAATCCCCGAACAGACGCCGAGCGAGGTCGCCGTGGAGGACGCCACCGACAACACCGAGGCGATCCGGGAAGCCCTGGAGGAGGCCGACCTGAACGTCGAGTACGCCGTCGAGGGCCACATCTGCCGCGACGTCGGGTTCGACATCACCCAGACCGCCAGGGACGACGAGGCCGACCTGATCCTCATGGGCTATCCCGAGGAACACGAGGACGTCGCCGAACACGTCGAGTACGAGGCCCCATGCGACGTGTTCTTCGTGAGTGGGATGGACGAAGACACCACGGTGGACCGCGTCAACGTCGGTGCCGGCGGCGGGCCACACCACAAGGGCGTCCTCCCGATCGTGAACGCCCTCGGGGAAGGCGGCTCTGAGATTCACCTCATTAATGTCCGCCCGATCGGCGTCGAAGGGTCACCCGAACCGCCGGGCGAAACCCTCGAAGCGCTCACTGGCGACGTGACGACCCACGTCCACAACGTCACTGCCGACAGCGTCGCCGAAGGACTCGTCGACACGGCCGCGGAGAACGGCGGGGTCCTGATCATGGGCGCGTCGCGAACCCGCCGCCTCCGGCAGTGGGTGTTCGGCAGCACGCCCGACCGGGTGGTCGAACTCGCCGAAGACGCCGACGTGCCCGTCCTCGTGTTCGCCGGCAAGGCGAGCGTGAAGGGCTGGCTCGAGGACCGCTTCTTCCCGATCTACCGGTACGTCCGTCGCCGGATTCGCCGGGAAAGTCGGCAACCGACGTCACGCTCGGGATCGGGGACGGGAAGCGGCGTCGAGGAGTAATCCGCCCGCGTCAGTCGTCCACTTCTGCCTCGGGCCGGACGGTCATGACCGGCACGGGGGACTCGCGAACCACCTGCTCTGCGACGCTCCCCACGATGAACCGGTCGATTCCGCTTCGTCCGTGGGTCCCCATCACGACCAGGTCGACGTCGTTGTCCTCGATATAGGCCAGGATCGCGTCCGCGACGGGCCCTTCCGCGACGTACCGTTCGACGTACTCCACGCCGGCCGCCTCGGCGGGGTCGCCCACCAGATCGAGCGCCTCGGACCCCACCGTCCCCCCGGGATCCTCCGCGACTTCGCTGTCGATCAGGCCGGGCGGAGCGTCCCCGACCCGCCCGACGTAGAGGGCGTGGAGCGTTGCCCCGTACGTCTTCGCGACGTCGATGGCGTGTTCGACGGCCGCCGCCGCCGGGTCGCTCCCGTCCGTCGGAACCAGGACGTTCTCGTACATGGTCCGACGTTCAGTCCGGGCCTCCAATAGGTTTCCGGCGTTCGTGGACGCGCCGGACTCTCAGCCGAGACTCGGTTCTGTCCCGAACGCCGCCACGACGTCTCCGACTTCCTCGGGCCCCATCGCCCTGGTCTCTCCGTCACTGGTCTCCAGATCCACCAGCCCGGTCTCGCGGTACCGGTTCCCGACGACGATTTTCGCGGGGATGCCCAGCAGGTCGCTCTCGGCGAAGCGCTCGCCGACCGACCGGTCGCGGTCGTCGAACAGGAGGACGTCCGCCCGACCCAGGTCCGCGTGCATGCGGTCGGCGACCTCGCGAACCTCGCCCTCGTAGCCGACGGGGACGATGGCGGCGCGGTAAGGTGCCACGCATCCCCAGTCGGTGACGGGGAAGTGGAGGCCGTCAGCGGTGGCATCGTCGTCCCCGCCCAGGTCGGCGTGTTGCTGGACGACCGTCTGGAGGATCCGGTCGATCCCGAGCCCGTAGCTTCCCATCACGACCTCGCGCTCGCGGCCGTCGCGGTCGTCGATCGTGAGTCCCATGGCCGACGAGTAGCGGGTGCCGAGTTGGAACACGTGGCCGACCTCGATGCCGTCCGCGGTGTCGAGTCGGCCGCCACAGTCGGGACAGCCGTCGCCCGCCTCGTGGCGGTCGAACTCCTCGTGTTCGTCGGTGACGCCGAAGTGGCACCCGGCGGCGGTGCAGTAGGTCAGGCGGTCGCTCCCGTGGTCGACGGGGGCGACGAACTCCTCGGAGGCCGACCCGCCCATGACCGCGTTGTCGGCCCCGACGACCGCGAACGAAAGGCCGAGGTCGGCGAGGATCCGGGCATAGGCCGCGCGCACCTCCCGGTAGGTCTCGGCCAGGCCCGACTCGTCGGCGTGGAAGCTGTAGGCGTCCTTCATCGCGAACTCCTTGCACCGGATCAGACCGTTACGGGCGTGGTCGTCGCGGAACTTCGCGCCGACCTGGTACAGCAGGAGGGGCAGGTCGTCGTAGGAGCGGACCAGTCCGTCCACGAGGTGCACCATCCCCTCCTCGTGACTGGGGGCCAGGCACATCTCCTGCCCGTCCCGGTTCTCCAGGGTGAACATCTCGCCCTCGAAGGCCTCCCAGCGCCCACTTTCGGCCCAGCGCTCCGTTCCCTGGAGGCCGGGGAGGTGAACGGCCTGCCCGCCGACGGCGTCCATGCTGGCGCGGACCCGGTCGGCGATTTTCTCCCGGACTCGGAGGCCCGCAGGGGTGAATCCCCAGCGCCCGCTGCCGAACTCGCGGATCAGTCCTGCCCGGACGAGGAGTTTCGTCGCGTCGGTGCCGGCTCCGCGGTCCTCGCGGGTGGCAGGCAGGAACAGGTCGCTACGCCGCACGGCGATCACCCCCGTCGGCGTGGCGGCCGTTGTCGAGGACAGTTTTGCCGAGGGACGCGCCGCTACCGGAATCGTCGCGGCGCGTCGCGCAGAACTCGCTGCTGGTACTATGCTCCGATCGGAACGCGTCCACGGGCCACGATCGACCCGTGGGTCGCCAGTGCGCGACGCATCACGCCCTGGACTACTGTGGGGGCGTTGAAAGGTCTTTCCCGCCCTCGTCACTCCATCGCACGGTTTTCAGTGTCGACCTCGGCGGACCCCACCCCGACCTCGGTCCACCACACGAATTCGGCCGAGCGTTCTTGAGGAACCGGGACCCATAGACCCTATGACCGAATATCAGCCAGGCGTCTGCAACATCGGGGCGAACGAGCGACGAAAGCGCCGACTGGCCGGCAGGGCGGGATTCCTCGTCGCGATCGTGCACGTCGCCACCGTCGTCGGGTTCGGTCTCCCGGCGAACTACCTCCTCGGGGCGTTTCTCTTCCTGTTCGGCGGGTTCGTCGGGTACTTCCAGGCACGGTTCGGGTTCTGCGTTGCCTTCGCCGCGCTCGCACGGTACGACCTCTCGGGATCGGGTGGCGGAACGGGCTCCATCTCCGAGAAGGAGGCACTCCGGCGGGATCGCAGGCAGGCCGTCAAAATCGTACTCTACGCCGCGGGTGCGGCGGCAGTCGTGACGGCAGCGATCTACGGGGCCGGAGTCGTCGCGCTCTGAGGGCCCCTTCAGACGACCGCGAGTCCTCTCGCCGTTTTCCCGGCGAGGTCGTCGGGCCACTCGACGTCGAGCGGGACCCACGATTCCCCGCCGTCGCTCGACCGGAAGAGACCGCGATCGTTCACGGCGTAAAACTCGGCGGGGCCATCGGTCGCGAGGACGGCCCGGAGGACGCCCTCGCCGGTCGGGAGACCGTCGTCCTCGACCCGGGACCAGGCCTCGTCCCCCTCCCGCCGGTAGACGTAGCTCTCGCCGGGCGCCGAGTGGGCCGATCCCGGCCCGCTGGCGGCCGACATGACGACGGTGTCGGGATCGCCGGGGTCGACTGCGACGCTCCAGCAGTAGCGGTGGTCGAGGCCCGACTGTGGGAACCGCCAGGTATCGCCGCCGTCCTCGCTCTCGGCGTAGCCGTCGCCAGCGGCCGCCCAGACCGCGTCCGGGCGGTCGGAATGGGTCGCCAGACTGTGGTTGTCCCGGCGAGCGTCCTCGGGGCGGTCCTGCCAGGTCTCGCCCCCGTCGTCGGTGCGGACGAGCGCCCCGGCCTCGATCCCGACGTAGAGTCGGTCGGGGTCGTTCGGGTCCGGTTCGATCCACCGGGCGTGATGGGTGTGCGGACGGGGTGGGAAGGACCACTCGTCCGCCGACTCGAGCGCAGTCAACCCGGGGCGCTCGGCCCACGATCGACCGCCGTCGCCCGACCGATAGACGCGGCTCGGTTCGGTGCCCGCCCACCACACGTCCGGGTCGTGAGGACTCACGGCCAGCGCCGTGACGGACGTCTCCATCCAGTCGTCGGTTCGTTCGAAGGTCTCGCCGCCGTCGTCCGAGCGGTGGAGGCCGGCGTCGAAGGTGCCCACGAGCACGCGATCCGGTCGGTCCGGGGAAACGGCCACGCACTCCAGGTCGCGATCGGTCAGGCGCGTCCCGACCTGCCAGTCACCGGGCGTCCCGGTCACCACGAGCAGACGGTCGCGCATCGCGGCGTAGATGGTCGGCATGGACCGGTATAGGGTGGATACGGAGAAAGGGTTGTGGGCGGCTTCGGCCGCGTGCTGGAGTGGCCGCCGCTACCGGTATCCGAGCGCGTCCAGGCGTGTCTCGATCTCCTCGTCGATCTCCTCTTCGTCCCGTCCGCCGGGCGTCTCGTCGGCGGCGCCGTCGCCGCCGATCGTCTCCAGTCGTCGCTCGACCGCGCTGTCGAGCGCGTCGATCGGGGCGTCGGTCGCGTCGTCCCAGCGATCGACCTGCTCCCCGGGATCCGCCCGTCGATCGTAGAGTTCCCGCCGGCCGGATTCGGCGTGGCGGACGTAGGTCCAGTCGGGCGTTCGGGCGCTCGCGAGCACCTCGCCGTCGTCGAGGTGGCGGGGGATCGGCTGCTGGGTGACCGAGTCGCCGCGCACGGTGACCGAGACGACAGGATCGTCCCGGAGCGAGTCGCCGTCCCGGATCGCGGGCAGGAGGCTCTCGCCCGTCGCCCCCGGTGACGCAGGGACGTCCATCGCGTCACCGATCGTCGCCGGGACGGCGTCGAGGCCCACGGGGGTCTCGACCCGGTCGACGGTGTCGCCGGGCGCGTCGACGATCAGGGGCACCTCGATCAGTTCGCCGTAGAGCTTCGGGTAGTGGGCCAGGTGGCCGTGCTCCTGGAACTCCTCGCCGTGGTCGCCGGCGACGATCACGGTCGTCTCGTCGCGGAGGCCGCGTTCTTCCAGGGTCGCGAGCAGACGGCCGAGGCTCTCGTCGACCTGGCGGGCAGCCCCCGCGTACAGCGTCTGCAGGTCCTGGAGGGTTCGATCGTCGACCGCCCGGCCGAGGCCGACCTTGAGGTGGGCCCGCAACATCCGCGGCGTTCCCATCTCGCCGTCGGAGACCGCCTTGACGTGGGCCGGCGCCGGGACGTACGGCGTGTGGGTGTCCATGTAGTGCACCCAGCAGAAAAACGAGTCGTCGGCCGACTCCATGAAGTCGGTCGCCCGGGCTTCGAGGTCCCGCAGTCGCGAGGCGTTCTCGGCGGGGTGGGTCTCGCGACCCCGCAGTCGACGCCAGGCCGACCGGAACGGCTGGGTGGCAAAGAGCGACCACGCCTGCACCGTCGGATGGGCCGCCAGGGTCCGGCCGACCGGCGTCGAGTGCGTGAGGAACGTTTCGAACTCGTCGAAACCGCGGTCGTAGCCCCAGAACTCGGTCAGGAAGCCGTTCGCGGCGTTGAACCCCGCGGTCTCCACGCCGTGCTTCGAGAGGGTTTCCGCCAGCGTCGGCCCGCTCCCGACGCCGATGTCCGGGCCGTCCGAGAAGACGGGACGGCCACCGAGGATGCTCGGGAACGAGAAGGGCGTCCAGTTGCCCTGGGCGAAGGCGTTCTCGAAGACGGTCCCGCGGCGGGCGAGCGATTGGAGCGTCGGCGTGTGCGAGCCGATGGCGTCGGCTCGAAACGAGTCGATCGTGACCAACAGCGTGGGGCCGGTGTCTGCTGCCATGTGCGTTGCCGGTCGAGAGACCAGTTGCGCGAGGGTAGGGAACGGGCGATCAAATAGGCGTCGACCTTCGAACCGTTCGCCGAAAACGCCGCTTTGGCCGGTGTAACGGCCGATTTTCCACTAATCGTCGGCCGACGCACGGGGGACTTCCCGGTCGCTCCGAGGACCCGGGAGGTCCACGTCGGGCAGGAGGTCGCGCAGGTAACGGCCGGTGTGAGAGGCGTCGTCCCGGGCGACGGCCTCCGGCGTCCCCGTGGCTACCACCTCGCCACCGTTTTCGCCGCCCTCTGGGCCGAGGTCGACGATGTGATCGGCGTTTTTCACCATGTCCAGTTCGTGCTCGATGACGACGACGGTGTTGCCACGGTCGACGAGGCGGTGGAGCACGTCGATCAGTTTGCGCTCGTCGTGGGGATGGAGGCCGGTCGTGGGTTCGTCGAGCAGGTAGAGCGTGTCCCCTGCGTCCTTCTTGCCCAGTTCCTCGGCCAGTTTGATCCGCTGGGCCTCGCCGCCCGAGAGCGTGGTCGAAGGCTGGCCGAGTTGCATGTAGCCCAGGCCGACGTCCTTGAGGAGCTTCAGCCGCCGGCGGATGCCGGTGTGGCCCTCGAAGAACTCGTGAGCCTCGTCGACGGACATGTCCAGCACGTCCGAGATGGTCGCGTCCTTGTAGGTCACGTCCAGCGTGGCGTCGTTGTACCGGGCGCCGTCGCACTCCTCGCAGGGGACGTACACGTCCGAGAGGAAGTTCATCTCGATCTTGACGGTGCCCTGGCCGCCACACTCCTCGCAGCGCCCGCCCTTGACGTTGAACGAGAAGCGACCCTTCTCGTAGCCGCGCTGCTTGGCGAGTTTGGTCTCGGCGAACAGTTCCCGGACGTGGTCGAAGACGTTGGTGTAGGTGGCCGGGTTGGAGCGGGGCGTTCGCCCGATCGGCGACTGGTCGATCAGTCGGACGTGTTCTATCTCGTCGAGCCCCTCGATGTCGTCGTGGTCACCGGGATTGACCGAAGTGTTGTCGTTCATCCGCCGGGCCAGCCCCTTGTACAGCACCTCGTGCATCAGCGTGGACTTCCCGGAGCCAGAGACGCCGGTGATGGTCGTGAACTCGCCCAGCGGAATCGCGACGTCGAGGTCGTCGAGGTTGTGCTGGCGAGCGCCCCGGATGGTCAGGTGGCCGTCCGGATCGCGGCGTTTGTCCGGGACCGGAATCTCCTTTCGCCCCGCGAGGTAGTCGCCCGTGATGGAGCCCTCCGATTGCTGTACCTCATCGACGTCGCCCTTGGCGACGATGTCGCCGCCCTTCTTCCCGGGGCCGGGGCCCATGTCGATGACCGTGTCGGCCCGTCGCCAGGTCGCCTCGTCGTGCTCGACGACGAGGAGGGTGTTGCCGAGGTCGCGCAGTTCTTCCAGGGTGTTCAGCAGGCGGTCGTTGTCGCGCTGGTGCAGGCCGATCGAGGGTTCGTCCAGCACGTAGAGGACGCCGACGAGCCCCGATCCGATCTGCGTGGCGAGACGGATGCGCTGGGACTCGCCACCGGAGAGGGTCGAGGCCTCGCGGTCGAGCGTGAGGTATTCGAGGCCGACCTCGACCATGAACCCGAGACGGGCGCGGATCTCCTTCAGGATCTCTTCGGCGATTTTCGTCTGGCGCTCGTCGAGATTGGCTTCCAGGCCCTCGAAGTGTGCGAGCGCGTCGCCGATGCTCATCCGGTTCACCTCGGTGATCGACGTGCCCTGCACCAGCACCGACCGCGAGGCGGGCTTGAGTCGGGTCCCCTCGCAGGCCGGGCAGGTCGTGACCGACATGTACTCCTCGATGTGGTCGCGCGTTCCGTCGCTGTCGGTCTCGACGTAGCGGCGTTCGAGGTTCGGCACGACGCCCTCGAAGGGTTTCTCCTTGTGACGGGTCCCGTTCGAGGTCTCCCACTCGAAGACGACGTCCTCGGTGGTGCCATAGAGGAACGCGTCCTGGATCCCCTCGTCCAGTTCCTCGAAGGGCGTGGACACGTCGTTCCCGAAGTGGTCGGCCACCGAGTCCAGTCGGCGGCGGTAGTACGACCGGTTGTAGCTCCAGGGCTCGAAGACGTGCTTCAGGGGTTTCGAGGGGTCCTCGATCACCAGCTCCTCGCTGACCTCCTTCGTCTCGCCGATCCCTTCACACTCGGGGCAGGCCCCGTGTGGCGAATTGAACGAGAAACTGCGCGTCTCGATCTCCGGAATGTCGATCCCGCAGTGGACGCAGGCGAGGTCCTCCGAGAACTCGGCGACGAGGCGGTCGTCGGCGGTCGCGGCGGCCGCGTCGTCTTCGTCCTCGCCATCGTCGTCCGAGAGGTCGCCCGTCGAGCGCGCCGTCGCCCCGCCGAGTTCCACGCCCTCGGGCGGGTCCGGGACGATCACCTTGATGACGCCGTCGGCCTCCTCCAGCGCGGTCTCGACGGAGTCGGTGATCCGCGAGCGCGCCTCGGGCGCGACGGTGATCCGGTCGACGATCACGTCGATCGTGTGGTCGTAGTTCTCATCCAGGTCGGGGCGGTCCATCGCGAGGTCGTACGGTTCGCCGTCGACCTCGACCCGGGCGTACCCCTCGCTCACCAGTTCGTCGAACCGGTCCTCGAAGGCCCCTTTCTGGTCGCGCACGATCGGCGCGGCGATCTTGGCGCGGGTTCCCTCCGGGAGTTCGAGGATGCGCGAGACCATCTGATCGGCGCTCTGCTCGCCCACCTCGCGCCCGCACTCGGGGCAGTGGGGCGTCCCGACGCGGGCGTACAGCAGGCGGAGGTAGTCGTGCAGTTCGGTGACGGTCCCGACCGTCGAGCGGGGATTGTTCGCGGCGTTCTTCTGGTCGATCGAGATGGCCGGCGAGAGGCCCTCGACCGTCTCGACCTGCGGTTTGTCCATCTGCCCCAGGAAGTTCCGGGCGTAGGCCGACAGGCTCTCGATGTACCGGCGCTGGCCCTCGGCGTAGACGGTCTCGAAGGCGAGCGAGGACTTGCCCGACCCCGAGCGCCCGGTGACGACGTTGAACTCCTCGCGGGGAATCTCGACGTCGAGATCCTTGAGGTTGTGCTCTTCGGCCCCCCGGACCTCGATGTACTCCTTCGGCATCTATACTCGCTCTACGTCCGCGGCATTATGGGCGTGTCGATGCCGGAACCGACACCGAAATGACTCGACGGTCGGGACCCGGGCGGAGGGGCGCGAGCACCCTTTTCCCGCCGCGGAGCGTAGGCCCGGCCATGGCGGACGCGGGGGCCGAAGAGGACCGATCGCTCGACCCCTCGGGCGACGAGTACGTCGTCGTCCAGCCGGCGATCGGGAACGCCCATCGCGTCGAGGACGCCGCGGGAAACGTCGTCCTCGAAGGGACCCAGGAGCGACTCGTCATGGACGACGAAACGACGTTCACCGACGCCGCGGGACGGCCGGCCCTGACCGTCCGGGCAGGGGCCGTCCTCGATCTGGCTGGCGATTACACCCTCGTCGACGCGGCGACCGACGAACCCCTCGTTCTTCTCGATCCGCGCTTCTCGATGCTGACCCAGCGGTGGGTGCTCCGCGACCCCGATACCGAGGCCGTGGTGGCCGAAATCCGGAACTGGAGCAAGGCCACCGCGTTTCTCCGGCACCTGCCGTTTCTCGGCATCGCCTTCAGGGTGCTGCCGCACGGCCACGAGATCGCTGACGCCGACGGCCTCCACGTCGGGACGATCGAACGCGAGTTCGGCGTCGGAACGCGGTACGTCGTCCGGATCGACGACGACCGCGCCGTCCCCCACGAGGCGGTCGTCGCCGCGACGTGGGTGATCCACGCCATCAGCGGCAGGTAATCCACGCGCTCGGCGGCACCTGACCGTCAGGAGTGCCGGTGGTCGCGTCGGGACTGCACGAACGCCACCCATGGTACGAGCGCGCAAACCTGTGGAAAGTTTAATATGACCCCGTCCATCGGGTGGTGTACAGCCATGCCCCAGTCCGCAACCATTCGCGACTGATCCTGTCGCGCCCCGCCGCGTGGCTTCCACGCGGGGCGCACCCTGGGGCCGCGGCAGGATCCCCACGGCACCCGCCGTGGCTGCCGCATCGCCATTCGACTACAACGCGATCACACAGACACCAATGAACCGAGCATCCCGACACGGTAATCCGTCGCACAGCCCGTCCAACCGAAACCGAGCGCCCGGGGTCGACCCGCCGGTGCTCTCCGAGCGACCGCTCGCGTCCCTCGCCGTCCTGGCCGTCCTGTCGGCCCTCCCGCTGGCGGCCCTCCTGGCCGTCGCGTTCCCGGGGGTCGCCCTCGGCCTGGGCGCGGGCGTCGTCGCCGTCGCCGCAATGGGACGCCTCCGCCGACGCCTCCGTCGCTGGCGCGGTCCCGCCCGTCTCCGGGTCCCGCGCCTCGACCTCGAGGTGTCCGTTGCCCGCGTCGTCGACGAGTAATCGTCGCCGACCCCGCTGACGAGCTGGTGTTCCATCTACGATCGTTCCGCTGACGCTGGCATTCCATCTCCGACTGACCCGCTGACGCTTCGGCCCTCCACGCTCGCTGTCGTTTTCGGCGTTTCTGACGATGGGTTTCGATCACGGAGACGTTCGTGGCGAAATCCGGCGATTTCCCACGCGAGTGGGGTTGAACGTGCGACCTCAAGGAATAAGATGGTTGAGAGCTAGCCTGGCTTCTCAGCCGATGGAGTCAGTGGCCATCGCCTGGAAATACGTCGATACATCTAATACAGTTGCCGACAAAGAAATACATATGCCCATCGACATCGAGACGTTCGAATCCACTCCTGAAGACCGACTCCAGCACAGCGGAGAGACGAACGCCGACCGCGTGATGCGGTTCCTCGCTGCGCATCCCGATCAGGCGTTCACGCAGAGCGAGATTCGGGACGCGACGGACGTGAAAGCCGGCAGCATTAGCGTGGTCCTCTCGCGCCTCGAAGATCGTGGACTCGTCCGCCACAAGGGGACCTACTGGGCACTCGGCGAGGCCGACGAGGTGGCCGCCTACGCGAGTATGGTCGAGAGCACGCGCGCTGCAAACGACCGGTTCGGTGAGGAGGACATGGACGAGTGGCTAGAGCACGCCGTCGACGACGAGGAGACCGAATGAGCTATCAACGAGGCGATGTCGTCTGGGGGCCGGATCCGTTCAAGTCTGGTGAGAATCCCCGGCCGTGGCTGATCCTCAACAACGACAGCCATCCGTTCGGCGACGAGGAATACATGACGGTCACGCTGACGACGACGCCCCACGACGAGGGGATTCCCCTCGAAGACGCCGACTGGGTTGAGGCGGGATGCCCAGACAGAGCTACGCCTCGCCGTGGGTAGTCGCGTCACCGAAGCACGCCGCGATCGTTCGACGGCAGGGACGCCTCGAAGAATCGTTCATCCAGACCGTTGTCGACGCTCTCGGAACCTATCTCGAACCACCGACCGAGGAATGACCGATCACACCCGTGGTGAATCCAGGGCGTGTATCTTGCACGAGAAGTCCACCAGGACGGAGACGCTTACTGGACGAAATCGATGCAGCAGTGTTCGATGAATCCCACCACCAACTGATGCAACGCAGGTAACTGGAAACGACCGGGGGTTTGCTGAGTCCAGTCCCGATATCCCGAACCTATCAGGATTCGATGCTATCTGCCCCGTCGATGAGGAAATACGCTGGCACTCCGAGGCGTGAAGCCCCACTCACACTGTCTCCGGCAACCACCCGCCGTCGACCTCCACGTTCTCCCCGGAGACGTACCCCGAATTCTCGTCGAGGAAAAAGAGAATCGCCTGGATAATGTCCTCGAACGCGGCCGGGCGGTCGCGCGGGAGGTCCTCGGGGAACTCGTCGGAGTTCTCGATCACGTACGGCGAGACGGCGTTGACGGTGATCCCGTCGTCCTGCGTGTCGGCGGCGAGCATCCGGGTGAACATCAGGACGCCGGCCTTCGCCGCGAAGTACGGGAAGTTCTTCGGCGACACCAGCCCCTTCTCGGCCGAGGCGTACCCGACGTTGACGATCCGACCCCATCCCTGCTCGCGCATCTCGGGGAGCGCCCGGCGCGAGCAGAGGTAGGTGGCGTCGAGGTTCGTCTCCATCACTGTTCTCCAGGTGTCGTAGGACAACTGGCTCCAGTGGGCGGGGGCGAACGCGCCGACGTTGTTCACCAGCACGTCCACGGCCCCGAGTTCGCCCTCGATCTCGGCGAACAACCCGTCCACGTCCTCCGGGTCGGTCACGTCGGCCTGGACGGTCGTCACCGCGGCGTCGCTGTCAGTTCGCGTCCTGGCGCGCTCGGCCACCTCACGGGCGCGCTCGTCGCTGGTGCGGTACTGGACCGCGACCGACGCGCCGCGGTCGGCGGCCGCCAGCAGGATTTCCCGCCCGAGACCCTTCGCGCTGCCCGTCACGAGGACGACGCGATCGGTGAGGTCGACGTCGATCATGTCTGCCGAGTGGACGGGAAGGGACAAAACTTCCACCGCCTGTCGACTGGTACTGACAGGTTCGGTCTGTCGACCGGCGAACACGTTATCCCGTCTCGTCCCCTTCGCGATTCATGGATCACGAAGTCAGACATCGACCGTCGTTCGCACTGCTGGACGTCATGCTCGAGGAGGGGGAATCGATCACCGCGGAGGCGGGCGCGCTGGTCTCTCACACCGAGGGCGTCGAGATCACGACCAGTCGGGGGAAAGGTGGGTTCCTCAAGTCGCTCAAGCGGGCGACCGTCGGCGGCGAGCGCTTCTTCCGGAACACCTTCGAGGCGACCAAGGACGGGAGCGTCACCCTCGCGCCGCCGTTGCCCGGGGACGTCGTTCACAAGCATCTGAATAGCGAGACGGTGTACGTCCAGTCGGGCGGCTACATCGCGGCGGACGACGACATGGACGTCGACACGAGGTGGGGCGGTGCCCGGACGTTCTTCGGCGGCGAGGGGCTGTTCCTCCTGAAAGTCACCGGGAACGGCCCGCTGTTCATGTCGAGTTACGGCGCGGTCGAGGAGCGGGAACTCTCCTCTGGCGAGACGTTCGTCGTGGACACCGGGCACGTCGTCGCGTTCGACGAGGGGGTTTCCTGGGACGTCCGAAGGGTCGGCGGCCTGAAGTCCACGCTGTTCAGCGGCGAGGGCCTGGTCTGCGAGTTCGAGGGGTCGGGCACCGTCTGGCTCCAGACCCGCAGCCAGGACGCCTTCGTCGCGTGGCTGGTCCCGCAACTCCCTATCAGCGAGAATAACAGCGGCAACGTCAAGTTCGACGTGGGCGACGTCGGGGGATTCTTCGGTGGGCGGAAAGGCGGGCGGGGCGGCAACATCTGAACCGAACGAACTCGTCAGAACTTAAGTCACGCCGACTCGCGCTTGACGGTAATGGCCTACTACGCGGGAGTGGACCTCGGCGCGACCCACGTGCGCGCCGTCGTCGCCCAGATGGAAACCGGGGAGGTACTCGGGACGGACGACCCGGTCGTCGTCGGCAGGGCTCGGCGGTCGACGCCACAGGGGCCGACCGGCGATGCGGTGACCGAGGGCGTCCTCGACTGCTTGCGAAACGCCTGTGCGGGGGCCGGCGTCGAACCGACCGATCTCGACGCGGTGGGCATCGGCTCCATCGGCCCCCTCGACCGCGACGCGGGCGCGGCCGTCCGGCCACCGAACCTCTCGGCGGACGTCGGGCGCGTTCCCCTGGTCGATCCGATCGCCGACCTGACCGGTCTGTCGTCGACCGATCGCGTCGTTTTCCACAACGACACCATCGCCGCGATCACCGGCGAGCGCGCGCTGGTGCCGGACACCCCCGAGAACGCGGTCTACCTGACCATCTCCAGCGGGATCGGCGCGGGCGTCTGCGTCGACGGCCAGGTCCTCTCGGGGTGGAAGGGCAACGCCGGCGAAATCGGGCACGTGACCGTCGATTCCGGAGGGCGCTTGACCTGTGGGTGTGGCAAGGACGGCCACTGGGAGGCCTACTGCTCGGGCGAGAACCTGTCCGATTTCGCTCGACTGCTCCACGAGGAGGACCCGGTCGAGACTGCCCTGCCGCTCCAGGACGAGGACTTCGACGCCGTCGACCTGTTCGCCCACGCGCCCGATGACGACTTCGCCGCCAGGGTCGTCGACCGCGTCGCCGACCTGAACGCGCTGGGCGTGGCGACCGTCGCCCACGCCTACGCGCCGGAACTGGTCTCGATCGGCGGGAGCGTCGCCCTCGAGAACGAGTCGCTGGTGATCGACGCGATTCGCGACCGGATCGACGATCTGGTGATCACGAACACCCCCGAGATTCGTCCGACGCCGCTGGGCGAGGACGTGGTGGTGAAGGGCGCGCTGGCGAGTGCGATGCTGGAAACGAGTTGATCGCGTCGCGGAACCGTCGCGACTACCCGAGCGCCTTCTGCACTCGCGACGCCACCTCGCGGGCCTTCTCGGCGAGTTCCTCGGGGACGTATCCTTCCTCGACGGCCTCGTCGAGTTCGTCGTCGTCCACGCGTTCGGTCGAGCCGTCGGGGTATTTCACCACGTCGACGTGGAGGTCGACGTACCGGATTTCGTCCGGGAAAATCTCCACTGGCGTGCAGATGTTGACGTAGGTGCCCTTGCGCTCGCCGTCCTCGCCGCGGTAGACCGTAGGGTACCACCAGCGCCCCTCGGTGAACTTCGTGATCGCGACGTCGCCGCGCTCGCGGGGGGTGCCGAGCGCGTCGTAAGTGCCCGACCCCGACGCCTCGCGCCGGAGGGTGATCTTCCCCCCAGGGTCGCGTTCGGTGACCTCGCCCCGACCGAGGACGATGGTCTGCCCCTCGGGCTTGCCGTGGGCGATGAGCAACCCGTCGCCCTCGGTCGGCCCGAACTGCCGGGTGACCACGTCGAACGGGAACTCGTCGTCGGGATCACACAGCGCCTCGACGAAGTCGACCGCGCCGCTGGCCGTCTCGCTCCCGGCCTTGATCCGGTGGTGGCCCGTCATCGTCGTCGTCACCTCGCGCCGGATCGAATCGAGGGCGAACCGCGATTCCCGGCCGAACCAGATCCAGGTGGTCGCGGACGGGGCAGCGATTCGGGTCGGAGTATCGGCAGCGCCGTCGTCGTCCGAAGATTCGTCGTCCAGGGCCGCGTCCAGTGCTCCCGCCCGTTCCGTGGCGTCCGCAAGCGC
>DATFIX010000052.1:0-2267 GCA_035269625.1 Natrialbaceae archaeon | reverse complement strand
ACGCGATGGTCGACGCCACCCCCTCGGGGATCGGCGCCGAGAACACCGAACTGTACGAGCAATACGACACGCCCGCGCTGTTGCAGGGCGGCGAGAGCCACGACGTGGTCGACGTGAGCTTCAACGCGCGCTCGAATTACGACGAGGCGCGCGAGGCCGACCTCGTCCGCGTCGTCTCCTGTAACACGACGGGCCTCTCGCGACTCGTCGCGCCCCTGGAGGAGGAGTACGGCATCGACAAGGTACGAGCGACGCTCGTGCGCCGCGGCGGCGACCCCGCCCAGACCGGTCGCGGGCCGATTAACGACATCCTCCCGGACCCGGTCAGCCTGCCCTCCCACCACGGCCCGGACGTGAAAACCATCTTCCCCGACCTCGACATCGACACGCTCGGGCTGAAAGTCCCGGCGACGCTGATGCACATGCACTCGATCAACGTCACCCTCGAGACGGCCCCGAGCGCCGACGAGGTCCGCGAACTCCTCGAAAACGAGGCGCGCACCTTCGTCGTCCCCGAGTACATGGACGTCGACGGCGCGGGCAAACTCAAGGAGTTCGCGCTGGACCGGGGCCGCCCGCGCGGCGACATCTGGGAGAACGCCATCTGGGGCGAGTCGATCTCGATGGAGGGCAACGACCTCTATCTCTTCCAGGCCATCCACCAGGAGTCCGACGTCGTCCCCGAGAATATCGACGCCCTCCGGGCGGTCACCGGCCAGGCCGACCGGAAAGAGAGCATGGAGACGACGAACCAGGCGCTCGGGATCGGGCTCTGATCGTCGGAACGACTCTCGAGATCGTCGGCTGTCCCTGGACGTCATCGAACGATTCACAAGGCGGGTATTTTCGGGGAGGCTCGGATGAACCCACCGTGAAGTGGAGGGTGTGTATCGATCAGGGAGTTTGCCGTTCCTGACTCGTGTAAAAGTGCCCTGGCATCACAACGTCAAGAAGCATGTACTGGGGGTGTCCGTTTGTTCAGGCAGGCGAGATTAGGATCCACCTGCCCATCCCACGCCTGCTCTTTGGGGGGAGAAGGGGGGAGACTCCCTGGGGAACGGGGGACATCATCCGTCGTTTTCGATACCCGTCCAGCGTGTCGTGTTCCTTATTTGAACTGATAGATTCGAGCCGTCGTGATTAGGGAATCTGCGAACCGGTCGGTGTCGTCCTCGCCAATCCGGGCGTCGGAAGGGTTTTGGATCCCGCCGCCCGTACCCCCGAATATGCGCCGCGACGACCGCGACGACCCATTCGACGACATCTTCCGCGAGATCGAACGGATGATGAACGACATGATGGGTGGCGACTTCGACGTGCAGATGGAGGCCGAGGGCGGCCCCAGTTACAGCACCGACACCCACGTCGACGTCCAGGAGTACGACGACGATATCCGCGTCGTCGCCGACATCCCGGGCGTCGAGAAGGAGGACATCACGCTCAAGTGCGACGGGAAGGCGCTGACGATCCGCGCCGAGAGCGAGCGCCGGAGCTACGACGAACACGTCGCCCTGCCGACCGCCGTCGACGAACACTCCGCCAGCGCGACCTACAACAACGGCGTCCTCGAAGTGGTGCTGGAGAAGACCGAGGACTCGGCGGACATCGACATCGAATAAGGAAACGCGTCGCGGTCGGTCCCGTTTCTCTTACCGTTTCCGCGACCGGACGAGCGCAGCCAGTCGATCGTAAAATCCCGGTTCGTATTTCGTGGCCGCGTCGATCGTCGGTCGGGCGTTCGTCTCGGTGACGACGACCCTGTCGTCGGTCACCAGCAGATCGACGCCGAGGAAGTCGATCCCGAGCACGTCGGCGACGCGCTCGACAAGTTCCCGGCGGTCGTCGTCGAGGTCGACGCCCGTCGCCTCGGCCCCGCGGTGGACGTTGTGTTTCCAGCGGTCGCCTTCGGCGTTCGCGTTCGGATCGCCCAGGCGACGTTCGACCGCCCCGACGTACTCGCCGTCGAGGACCATCGCCCGGTAGTCCCTGGCGTCCGGGAGGAACGCCTGGAGGAGAAACGACTTGTCGCCGGTCGCCCGGTAGTCGTGAACCAGATCGAGGTAGTCGGTGACCCCGAGCGCCGAGTCCGGGTCCGCGACCTTCACCACGCCGACGCCTCGCGTGGTGGAGTTCGGCTTCACGACGACCGGGGCGTCGAAGTCTGCGAGCGCCTCGGCGACGGCCGAATCGTCGACCGGGTTCGAGACCATCGTCGTCTGCGGCACCGGCAGGTCCGCTGCGGCACAGGCGGCGAGCACGCCGGCCTT
>DATFIX010000051.1:0-6244 GCA_035269625.1 Natrialbaceae archaeon | reverse complement strand
TCAGGAACGGACTCCCGCGTTCGCGGTGGGCCGTGACGGCCTCCGAGAACAACTTTCGGCGATCGGTCGGCGTCGCCGCGTCGAATCGGGTCATGGCCGGCGGTACGCGGGCGGGAACAAAAAGGGTCGGTCCGGCGGCTTTTGATCAGGTCTTTAAGCACCCCCGGTCAAGCGCCGAGTATGAGCGAACCGAACGTGCTCATCCTGGGCCCGCCGGGCGCCGGCAAGGGCACCCAGAGCGAGCGCATCGCCGAGGAATTCGACGTCCAGCACATCACGACCGGGGGTATCCTCCGGTCGAACAAGGACATGGAGACCGACCACGGGACCCCCCGCGAGTACATGGACGCAGGCGAACTCGTTCCGGACCCGGTGATGAACGAGATCGTCGAGAAGGAACTCGACGAGGCCGACGGGTTCGTCCTCGACGGCTACCCGCGGAACCTGACGCAGGTCGAGGCGCTGGACGGTATGACCGATCTGGACGTCGTCCTCTACCTGACCGTCGACCGCGAGGAACTCATCCGACGGCTGACCGGCCGCCGGGAGTGTCCCGAATGTGGCGCGACCTACCACGTCGAGTTCGAACCGCCCGAGACGGAGGGCGTCTGTGACGAGTGCGGTGCCGACCTCGTCCAGCGCGAGGACGACACCGAGGAAGTCGTGAAAAACCGGCTGGACGTCTACCACGAGAACACCGCGCCGGTGGTCGAGCACTACGAGGACACCGACGCGTTCGTCCGCGTCGACGGCAACGGAGCGCCCGACGACGTCTGGGACAACGTCAAAGCGGCTATCGAGGACACTGCGTAGCCGAGCGACCGTCGATCCAGACGAACAGGTTGATTACGGGTCGTAGCCTAGGGGCCGTCAAATGGGACGCATTCGTTCGAAGGTCGACGACCTCGTCGAGGAGGATCCCTCGATGGTCGACGCCCTCGAATCTATCCTCGACGTCCAGTCGGCCAACGGGGACGGCGAGGTCGAGTGGGGCGACGTCCGCGACGACCTCTCGAGCGGCCAGTGGGGCCGACTGATCGAGAAGGGCGTCCTCGTGGACGGCGAGACCGGGTTCAGACTGGCCGATCAAGACGACGTGGAAGCCGCCCTCGAGGAGCGCAACGGATCGACGGTTTCGACCTCGACCACGACGGACGAGGACGAAGACGACGAGGAGTCGGGTGGCTGGCGAACGATCGACAAACTGGCCGCCCTGGGCGCGTTCGGTATGATCCTCGGCTACAGCATTCCGGTCGTCAAGAACGCCGTCGGCGGGACGGTCGACCTGGTGTTCGGGCCGATCGAGAGTGCGCTGCCGTTCTACCTCGTCATCATGCTCGCGGCCCTCCTCACTGGCGCGCTCTCGACCATCGCCCAGTCGCAGATGATGGACCAGAGCAAGATGACCCAGAGCCAGGAGAAGGCCCAGGAACTCAAGGAACGCCGCGAACGCGCCAAGGAGCGCGGCGACGACGAGGAACTCAAGCGCATCCAGGAAGAGCAGATGGCGATGATGAGCGACCAGATGGGCGTGATGGCCGAGAACTTCCGCCCGACGGTGTGGATCATGCTCGTGACGATCCCCATCTTCCTGTGGATCTACTGGCAGATCGGCAACTTCGAGCAGGTCCCCACGATGGTCATGCCGATCTACGGCGAGGTGGACTGGAACAGTTCGGCGGCGCTGTGGTTCCCGGCGTGGGTCTTCTGGTACATCCTCAATTCGATCGCCTTCTCGAACATGGTCCGCAAGGCGATCGGGTTCCAGATGTCGCCGAGCTAGGGCGGGAAGCCCATCGACGAAGTCCACAATCCCTTTCTTTCCGACCCCCCGAGTGAGCGTATGTTGATCACCGTCTCCGGCCCGCCGGGTAGCGGGAAGAGCACGACGGCCGCGGATCTCGCCGAGGCGTTCGACCTCGATCACGTCAGCGGCGGCGACATCTTCCGGTCGCTCGCCGAGGAACGGGGCTATACGCCCCTGGAATTCAACAAACTCGCCGAGGAGGACGATCAAATCGACCGGGACCTGGATCGCCGCCTCCGCGAAATCGCGATCGAGCGCGACGACCTCGTGCTGGAATCCCGGCTGGCGGGATGGCTGGCCGGCGATCACGCCGACTTTCGCCTGTGGCTGGACGCTCCGCTGGCGGTTCGCGCCGAGCGCATCGCCGACCGGGAGGACCGCGAGAACGACCAGGCCCAGCACGACACCCGGGCCCGGGAACACAGCGAGGCCAAGCGATACGAGGCGTACTACGGCATCGACATCGCGGACCTCTCGATCTACGACATCTCGATCAACACGGCCCGGTGGGCGCCCGACGCCGTGCTGGAGATGCTCGTTGCTGCAATCGAGGAGTACGATCCCGACGCCGACGAGGGGAAACAGGCCGTGACGGGCGTCGACTACGACTTCTGAGGAACCAGGATGTCCCTCCGACCCCCACCCGACGACCGCACGCCCGCCGAACTGCTCCGGTTCGGCGTCGTCAACCTCGACAAGCCACCTGGGCCGTCCGCCCACCAGGTTTCGGGCTGGGTCCGGAACATGGTCGACGACGCGCTCGGGACGGCCGACGAACCGGGGATCGAGAACGCCGCCCACGCCGGGACGCTGGATCCGAAGGTGACCGGCTGCCTGCCGGTTCTCCTGGGGGACGCGACCCGCCTCGCCCAGGTTTTCCTCGAGGGCCACAAGGAGTACGTGGCAGTGCTGGAGGTCCACGCCGACGTTCCTGACGACCTCGCGGCCGTGGCGAGCGAGTTCGAAGGACCGATCTACCAGAAACCGCCGAAGAAGAGCGCCGTCAGGCGCGACCTCCGGGTGCGTGAGGTGTACGACCTCGACGTGCTGGAGACCCGGGACCGGAAAGCGCTCCTGCGAATCGAGTGCGAGAGCGGGACCTACGTCCGGAAACTGTGTCACGACCTCGGGCTGGCGCTGGGCACCGGCGCGCACATGGGCCATCTCCGGCGGACGGCCACCGATCCCTTCGACGACCGCGACCTCGTCTCCCTGCACGACCTCGCCGACGCGCTCGGGTTCTGGCTCGAGGACGACGACGAGGGGTCGCTTCGCGAGGTCGTCAAGCCGGCCGAGCGAGCCCTCCAGCACCTCCCCGCGGTCACCATCGCGAAGAGTGCGGCCCGCGAGGTGGCCAACGGCGCGCCGGTGTACGCGCCCGGCGTCGTGGCGGTCGACGACGCCGCCCGCAAAGCCGACGAGGACGACCTCGTGGCCTGCTTCACGCCCGACGGGTCCGCGGTGTGTCTCGGGACGATGGTCGGCGATCCCGACGCCGACTCGGGTACGGCGGTCGATCTCGAACGCGTGCTCGTCTGACAGGGGTTCCGCACCTCCGGAGTCCGCACGCCGGCGTCACGCCTTTGCACTCAGAACTGCTACCAATCAACATGAGCGTCAGGGGGCTCTGTCAAATCTGCGAACGCGAGGAGGCAACGCACCGGTGCGATCGCTGCGGGACCTTCGTCTGTGACGAGCACTTCGACGAGACGACGGGCTACTGCACCGACTGTATGCGACTGGTTCGGGGCGAGGGGAAACCGGAAGATGTCTTCAAGTTTTGACGCTGGAATCGATTCGGTCCGTCAGCGATACTCGTTCAGCCGGCGTTTCAGGCGTTTCGCGGCGTCGCCCGCGGCGCGGAAGTAGGCGTCCCCGGCGCGCCCACCTCGCGACGCGACGTCCTCCCCGGCGAAGATGATGCCTCGCGATGAGTTGACGAGGCCGACCCCGACGTCGGCGTCGGTCGCGGTGTCGGTCAGGCCGTACTCGACGGCGGCCTCGGCGTCGCCGCCCTGTGCCCCGACGCCCGGGACGAGGAAGGGCAGGTCGGGGACCTCTTTTCGGAGTTCTTCGAGTTCTTCGGGAGCGGTCGCGCCCACGACGAGGCCGACGTTGCCGTGTTCGTTCCACAGGTCCGCGAGCGCGGCGACCCGGCGGTAGACCGGTTCGCCGGACTCGAGTTCGAGGTCCTGGAGGTCGGCGCCACCCGGGTTCGAGGTCCGACAGAGGACGAACACGCCGGCGTCCTCGCGGTCGACGAACGGCTGGAGGGAGTCCCGGCCCATGTAGGGGTTGACCGTGATCGCATCCACTTTGTCGAGGAGTTTCGAATACTGTCGCGTCGTGTTCCCGATGTCGGCCCGCTTGGCGTCGAGCAGGACGGGCACGTCCTTGCCGTGGGCGTAGGCGACCGTCTCCTCCAGCGCCCGCCAGCCGTCGGGGTCCTCGTAGAAGGCGGCGTTGGGTTTGAAGCAGGCGGCGTGCTCGTGGGTCGCGTCGATGATCCGGCGGTTGAACGCCCACCGCGGCAGGTCGCGATCCGCGAGGAAGTCGGGGATTCGATCCGGGTCGGGGTCCAGTCCGACCGAGACGACGCTATCGACGCGGTCGATCCGGTCGGCCAGTCGGTCGAAGAACGTCATTGGCGGTCCTGCGCGGGCGGCCGGCAAGGGGTTTTCCCTTGGCCTCGCCGACGCTCGCTGGGGGTCCCGAGAATGGTCCGTTTTCGCCAGAATAGATCACTCGGGCAGGAACGCCACCGTCTCTTCGATGACTCGTTCGTGATCCCGCAGGAAGGAGTGATCCTCGTCGGGAAGGACCACGAGTTCGCCCTGGGGCAACCCCTCGACGATCCGTTCGGCACTGTCGACCGGGATGTTGTCGTCCTCGCCCTGGAGGATCCGTGTGGGGACGTCGACGCTGAACTCGCCGGGGGTCACCGACGGCAGGTGCTCCCACGCTTCCTCGGGGACGTTCTCGGCGTCCTCCGCCAGGACCGCCGGGGCCCACAGCACCAGTCGATCGACGCTCTCCGGCAGGTGCTCCAGGGCCACCCGGCCGCCGAAGCTCTTGGCGACCACGGTGATCGTCGAACAGCCTCGCGAGCGCAGGAAGTCGACGCCTGCCGCCAGTTCCGTGCGGAAATCCTCGTCGGTCTTCGCCTCGAGTTCGCCGGGTGACATCCACGTCTCGAACCGGGCGACGTGGTGGCCCTCCGCGGCCGCCGCACGGGAAAAGCGGAGGAACACGTCGCCGAACGGGCCGTGTCCCGCCCCGGGTACCACCAGTACCCCGCGATCCGAGGGCTCCTCGGGCGTGTTCAGTCGTCCCGGATACGCGCTGTCGCCGACCTCGAGCGTGACGTCATCGGACATCAATCGACGAAGAAGGGGTTACGGGAAATAAACCTTTTGATTATCTGACAATTACGGCTCCTAGGAGTTAAATCTATCCTCTCGCCTTCGACCACACCGGCCCTCATCCGGTGGCCGGGACAAGTACTCCGGACCTTGCGTTCTACCCCGGCTTGGACGCCAATCGAATCGTGCGCGACCGCGTTCTCTCCTGACGGTTTCTTTCGAGGTCCGGGTATCGGGACGCTTTTCCCACTTTCGAGTGAACGACCGAGCATGTCCGACATCCTTGGCGTCCTCGTCCCGGGATTCCTCCTCTTCGTGTTCATCGCCATCAGTTCGTACGTCGGCGCCCTCCGCGCCCTGGCCGTCTTTCACGGCGACGCGGATAGCATCTTTCTCGGAGACGACGAGGGTCCAGCACCGTCCGACGACGATTGACTGGACCGGCCCGGCGTAGCTTTATCCGCCAGTCGGCCCTCCACCTGCCCATGTCCGAGACACCAGTCGAACGGCGTCTCGTGAGTGGGTGGCAAGGCCGGTTCTACGAGGACTTCGCCGTCGGCGACGTCTACAAGCACCCCTTCGGGCGCACCGTCACCGAGACCGACAACGTCTGGCTGACGAACATCACGATGAACGTCAACCCGATGCACTTCAACGAACCCTACGCTGCCGCGACCGAGTTCGGCGAGCGCCTGGTCGATGGGCTGTTCGTCATCGCGCTCGCGGTGGGGATGAGCGTCATCGACCTGACGATGAACGCGACGGCCAACCTGGGCTACGACGACGTCCGCCACCACGCGCCGGTGTTCCACGGCGACACCCTCTTCGCCGAGAGCGAAATCCTCGCAAAACGCGAGAGCGAGTCCCGGGAGCACGTCGGCATCGTCACGGCCGAGGTCCGGGCGCTCAACCAGGACGACGACCTGGTGCTCTCGCTCGAACGGACGTTCATGGTGCTGAAGCGAAGCGAGGTCGAACCCAGCGCCGCCAGGCCGACCGGGTGGCCGGACGGGGTGGGGACCCAGCCCGAGGATCTGGAAGCATCGACCTCTGACGAGGAGTGACCGACTTTCCA
>DATFIX010000050.1:0-3532 GCA_035269625.1 Natrialbaceae archaeon | reverse complement strand
CTCGCTCGACGGCCTCGACCTTCTCCCCGGCGCGCTGATCGACGGTCCGCTTGTCGTCGATCTTCAGGAACGTCGAGACCCGATCGCCGTCGACCGCCTCGTGGGCCGCCTGCGCGGCAGCGAAGATCTCCGCCGCGTCGTCGGCCTCGATCGTGGTGCCCATCGGCGTCGTCTCGTAGGAGACGTCGAAATCGTCGAGCGCGGCCACGGCCTTGGCCACTTCGTCCGCCATGCTGTCCTCGGTGACCGGTGCGACCGAGAGAAACGCGATCGTCGTCATGAGATAACCGATCGCGTGGGCGACTCGTAAGCCTGTCGTCACCAGATCCGCGGGGACATTCAAGCCCTCGATATGAACCCGAAGGGCATATCTCACCTCCGTCGCCTGAGTAGTGATACCGATGGTCAGAGAAACGTGGCAATCGCGGGTCGGCTTCATCCTCGCGGCGGTCGGAAGCGCAGTCGGACTCGGGAACCTCTGGCGGTTCCCCTGGATGGCGGCGGAAAACGGCGGTAGCGCCTTCCTCGTGGTCTATCTCGTCCTCGTCCTGTTCGTGGGCGTCCCCGGGCTGCTCGGGGCGTTCGTCCTGGGGCGACGATCGGAACGGAATCCGGTGGGTGCCCTCCATTCCCTCTCCGGATCGCGGCGCTGGCGCGGCGTCGGCCTCCTGTTTCTGGTAACCTCGGTCGCCATCCTCTCGTTTTACACCGTGGTCGGCGGGTGGATCCTCCGGTACACGGTCGAAAGCGCCACGGGCGCCTACTTCGCCGCCCCGGATGCCTACTTCGGGCGAATCGACTTCGGCTTCGAGGCAGTCGGGTTCCAGCTCCTCTTCCTCGGGATCACCGCCGCCATCGTAGCGGGCGGGATTCGCGACGGCATCGAGCGTGCGACGACCGTGATGATGCCCCTCATCCTCCTCCTTCTCGTCGCGCTGGCGGGCTGGGCGATCACCCTCCCCGGCGCCGGCGACGGGCTGGAGTTCTACCTCGCCTTCGACGCCACGACGCTCCAGGAGGGCGGACTGGGGCTCCTCCGGGCCGCCGCCGGCCAGGCCCTGTTCACCCTGTCGGTCGGCGCGGGGACGATGATCACCTACGCCTCGTACCTCGACGAGGGGCGATCGCTCCCGGCCGACGGCGCGTCCATCGCCGTCCTCAACACGATCGTCGGCGTCCTCGCGGGACTGGTCGTCTTCCCGCTCCTGTTCTCCATGGGCGTCGAACCCGGGAGCGGCGGGCCGGGTGCCCTGTTCGTGAGCCTGGCCGGCGCTTTCGCCGAGTTGCCCTACGGGAGCGTCCTGGCGACGATCTTCTTCCTCGTCGTCGCCCTCGCCGCGCTGTCGAGTTCGATCAGCATCCTCGAACTCCCCGTCTCGTACCTGGTCGACGAACACGGGCTCGAACGGCGGCAGGCCACCCTCGGGGTCAGCGTGGTGCTCGCGACGACGGGGACCGCCGCCGCGCTCGTGCCGAGCCTGTTCAATACGCTCGCGGGCGTCGTCGTCGATCAGTTGCTCACCCTCGGCTTGCTGGTGATCCTCCTGTTCGCCGGGTGGGTCGTCGGCCGTGACGCGCTCGAGGAATACCAGCGTGGGACCGGACCCGTCGGCCGCGCGCTCGGCACGCCCTGGCTCTACGGGATCGCGATCGTCCTGCCCGCGTTCCTCCTGTTTACGCTCGTCTCGGGCTGGGCGTCGATCGGCAACCTCTCGATCGCGCCCACCTTCCAGGGCGGGCTCGCGCTCGCCCTCGCACTGGTCTCATACGCCGGTCTCCGGGGGCCGAACTCGATCCTCTAGTTTCCGATCGAGCCCCAGCAAGCCCCGGCGGCCGACCGTCGCAAAGACCTCCAACACGCACAACTATTTCCGTGGAGAACTACGTTCCATCCAGCATGTACGACCGAATCCTGCTGCCGACCGACGGAAGCGCCGGCACCCGGACGACGATCGACCACGCCATCTCGCTCGCGCAGGACAACGGCGCGACGGTGTACGTCCTCTACGTGGTCGACCGACGCCTGTCGCTGGCCGCCTCGAAGGACGCCGAGAGCGACGTCATGGAGTCCCTCGAACGCGACGGCCAGCGCGCCGTCGAACGGGTCGGAACCCTCCTCGAGGAGGCCGGCGTCGAGTACGAAACGTCGATCCGGGAGGCGGTCCCCCACCGGGGGATCCTCTCGCACGCCCGCGAGAAGGACGTCGATCTCATCGTCATGGGCACGCACGGCAAGACCGGTCGCGATCGCCTGGGCAACATCGGCAGCGTCACCCAGCGCGTCCTCGACAGCGAGCAATGGCCCGTCCTCGTCATCAACGTCGACGGCGATTGAAACGACCACCCAACCGGCGTCGACGGGTTCGAGGCGATCCACCGGGGTCTTTACCGCCCGACGTGTAGAGCCACCCATGAGCGACGACGAGTTTTGCTACGAACCGATCGGGGTCATCCGGTCCCCGTTCGATTCCATCGAAGGCATGCCGATCCAGCCGCCGGCCGCCAGGGACGTCGTCGGGACGATCGAAATCGACGAGGAGTACGGTTCCGGCCTGGCCGACCTGGAGGAGTTCTCCCACTGCATCATGCTCTATCACTTCCATCGCGCCGAAGGGGAAGCGCCGCTGGCCCCAACGCCGTTCCTCGACGAACACCCTCGCGGACTGTTCTCGACGCGAGCACCGCGCCGACCCAACCCCATCGGGATCTCCGTGGTGGAGATCGAGGGGATCGACGGCAATACCCTGACCATCAAGGGCGTCGACGTCCTCGACGGAACGCCACTGCTGGACCTCAAACCGTACGTCCCCGACTTCGACGTCCGCGAGGACGCCAGGGCGGGCTGGGTCGACGCGTCCGGGCGGTCGCCGGACGACGTGAACGCGGACGACCGCTTCCGGTGAACTGGAGCGCCTGGTTTTCCACCGAGTGGACGCCGCGCCCGTGTGTGGGTGACACACGAACGCGGTGGGGATAATACCGTGGCAACGACCCAATCGGGTATGGCTTCAGAGACAGCCACCACGACCGATACCGTACTCGAAACGACTCCCGGGAACTGGCGGGTTGGCGTCATCAGCGGCCTCGTCGGCGGCGCGGTCTTCGGGATTCTGCTGTCCGTGCAGATGACGAACGTCATCGAGGTCGCCATCCCGTCGATGTACGGCCTCGCGCCACCGCCGAACGGAACGATCGGATGGGTCGTTCACATGAGTCACGCCGCGGTGTTGGGCGTCGTCTTCGCCGGCATCGTCGGGGTACTCGGATTCGATGGAGCGTCCGCGTGGAAGCACGTCGCGGCCGGCCTCGTCTTCGGCGTCGTCCTCTGGGTCGTCCTCGCGGCGCTGATCATGCCGGTGTGGCTCGACGCCGTCGGATCCCCGGCCGACCCGCCGCTCCCGAACTTCAACCAGACCAGCCTCGTCGGCCACGCCGTCTACGGCCTGGGTCTCGGGATCGCTTACGCCGCGCTGGAGTAGAACGTCCGCCGTCCGGCGTTCCCGGGCGTCCCCGAGCGGAATTCACCGGGGCA
>DATFIX010000049.1:0-5935 GCA_035269625.1 Natrialbaceae archaeon | reverse complement strand
GCGTGCCGCATACGCTCCTCGCGGAGCATCCCGACCGCTTTTCGAACTTCGCCGAACTCGCCGAAGAGGGAAGCGCCGGGGCCATCGACAGCATCGTTCCGCCGGAGTCGAGCGCCTGCTGGCCGTCGCTGACGACGGGCGTGAACCCCGGCGAGACGGGCGTCTACGGCTTCCAGGACCGCGAGGTGAACTCTTACGACACGTACGTCCCGATGGGGCGTGACGTCCAGGCCGAGCGCCTCTGGGACCGCGTGCAGGACGAGAACCGCCAGGCGACCGTGATGAACGTCCCGGTGACGTTCCCGCCACAGCGCAACGTCCAGCGGATGGTCTCGGGCTTTCTCTCGCCCGGCATCGACAAGGCCGCCACGCCGGACGACCTCCGGGAGTACCTCGACTCGATCGACTACCGGATCGACGCCAACGCGAAACTCGGCCACAGGGACGACAAGTCGGACTTCATCGAGAACGCTCACGCGACGCTGGACGCGCGCTACGAGGCGTTCGAGCACTACGTCGAGGGGGACGACTGGGACCTCTTCTTCGGCGTCTTCATGACGACCGACCGGGTGAACCACTTCCTGTTCAAGGACTACGAGCGCGACGGCGAGTACAAGGAGGAGTTCATCGAGTTCTACCGCAAGGTGGACGAATACCTCGGGAAACTCCGCGAGAAACTGCCCGAGGACGTAACCATGATCGTCGCCAGCGACCACGGGTTCACGTCGCTTGACCACGAGGTCCACTTCAACGAGTGGCTCCGCGAGGAAGGGTGGCTCTCCTACGAGGACGAGGACCACGAGGAACTGGGCGACATCGCCGACGACACGAAGGCGTACTCGCTCATTCCCGGACGCTTCTACATCAACCTCGAAGGCCGCGAACCCCGCGGGTCCGTCCCCGAGGAGGACTACGAGGAGGTCCGCCAGGAACTCAAGGCGGAACTGGAGGCGCTCGAAGGCCCGGACGGCAAGAAGGTCGCCGACCGCGTCGTCGCGAAGGAGGACGCCTTCCGCGGCGAGCACGACGCCATCGCGCCCGACCTCGTCGTGATCCCGAACCACGGCTACGACCTGAAGGCCGGGTTCAAGGGCGACGAGGACGTGTTCGGCCACGGCCCGCGCAACGGGATGCACTCGTTCGGCAACGCCTCGCTGTTCGTGGACGACCCGAACGCCAGGATCGAGGACGCCGACCTGTTCGACATCGCGCCGACCATCCTCGACCTGATGGAGATCGACTACGACCGCACGGACTTCGACGGCGCGTCGCTCATCCAGACCTGAGATCGGATCGATAGCCGATTGCCTTTCTTCGGGGGTGCCGTGTGACGTAGCGCCGCCAAACTGGTAGCTTTCCCAACGAAACACCCAAACGCCTACGCGACGTGACATCTACGCATGGCACTCCCGGCCGTGACGCCGGACATCGCGGTCGTGTTCGGCCTGGTCCTCGTCGCCGTCGCCCTGTTCGCGACGGAGTTCGTCACGCCGGACGTCACGGCCATCTCGCTGGTCGTCGCCGTCGTCGTTCTCGAACCCTGGACCGGGATCGGGACCGACCAGGCCTTCGTCGGGTTCGCCAACACGGCCACGATCACGGTCGCGGCGATGTACATGCTGAGCGAGGGGATCCACCGGACCGGCGTGGTTCGCCGCCTCGGCGCGGCCGTCTCCCGGTTCGCTCGCGGGAACGAGTCGCGACTGCTCGGAACGACGCTCGTGCTCTCGGGCGGGATGGCGAGCGTCGTCAACAACACGCCGATCGTGGCCGTGTTCATCCCGATGGTGACCGACCTCGCGGACGAGTTCCGGATCTCCCCCTCGAAACTCCTCCTGCCGCTGTCCTACGCCGCGATGCTGGGCGGGACCCTGACGCTCGTGGGCACCTCGACCAACCTCCTCGCGAGCACGTTCTCGGACCGGTTGCTCGATCACCCCTTCTCGATGTTCGAGTTCACCCACCTCGGCCTGCTCGGCCTGGTCGTCGGCGTCGCCTACCTGCTGACGATCGGCCCGCGACTCATCCCCGACCGCGTCGAGCCCTCGATCGACCTGATCGGGGCGTTTGACATGACCCGGTACGTCAGGCGACTGTACGTCCGCGACGACTCGCCGCTCGTCGGCCGGACGCTCGACAGGGCCGTCGCCGATCTGCCGGAGGTCCCCGACCTCGACGTCATCGAAGTCGTTCGGGGCGGCGACCGATACGCCGCGCCCGGACCGGAGTTCGAGGTGCAGGCCCGGGACGTGCTCACGATCAGGGTCGCCCCCGGGATCGCTCACGACCTCGCGTCGGAACTCGACCTCTGGCTCCTCCCCTGGGTCCGCCTTGCCGACCTCGGTCTCCAGGTGCCCGCCGGCATCGGGACGCTCGTCGAGGCCCGAATCCCGGCCGGGTCGGACCTCGTCGATCAGCGCGTCGCCGCCGTCGGGTTCCGGCAACGCTACTCCGCGACGATCATCGGGATTCGACGCGACGGGACGGTCCTTCGGGACGCGTTCGAGGACGTGGAACTGCAGGCCGGGGACTCGCTGTTGATACGGACGGCCGGCGACAACGTCGACGTCCTGCGGGACACCGCCAATCTCCTCGTGACGGCCGTCACCGCACAGGGGATCGTCGACCGCCCGTCGCGTCCCGGGACGCGATACCGGGAGGACCGGGTCCCGATCGCCCTCGCCATCGTCGCGGGCGTCGTCGCCGTCGCCGCCCTCGGACTGGTGTCGATCGCCATCTCGGCGCTCGCGGGCGTGGTTGCCATGGTCGTCACCGGCGTTCTCGAACCCTCGGAGGCCTACGACGCGGTGTCCTGGGACGTCATCTTCCTGCTCGCGGGCATGATCCCGCTGGGCATCGCGCTGGAGAACTCCGGCGGCGCAGCGTTCGTCGCGGAACTGGTCGTCGCGGCCGCCGGCGCGCTCCCGGCACTCGCCGTCCTCGCGCTGTTTTACCTCGTGACGGCCGTCATGACGAACCTGATCAGCAACAACGCGACGGTCGTCCTCATGATCCCCATCGCGGTCGACGTCGCCACCCAGCTCGGGGCCAACGCCTTCGCGTTCGTCCTCGCGGTCACCTTCGCCGCCAGCACCTCGTTTCTCACGCCCATCGGCTACCAGACCAACCTCATGGTGTACGGTCCCGGCGGCTACGAGTTCACGGACTTCATCCGCGTCGGGGCTCCGCTCCAACTGCTCCTGGCCGCGGTCACGACCGTCGGGATCTGGGTCTTCTGGGGCGTTTGAACCCCCTCGAGACGATCGGCGGTAGAGACACGACTCCTACGTTTCGATCTTCTCGATGATCTTCTTCGCCTGACTCCGGGCCTTTGACTTCCCGACGCGTTCGGGGATCAGGACCGACTGGACGACCCAGTCGTCGCTCCCCTTCCGGCGTCCGGTCCGCACCTTGCTCCCCGTCGAGACGTCCTGTGCGGTCTCGGTCGCCCACTCCGGCGTCCGAATCTCGGCGAAGTCCCCCGGATCCCGGAACCGGACGTGGTAGTACTCCCCCTCGAGTTCGACCCCCTTCACCGTTGGAACCCGTGCCATGCGACTAGATTGCGTCGGAAATGTATAGCTGTTTACTGGACGCCAGTCCTTCGTCTCCGCGCCCTCTCCGCGACGGTCCCTCTTCGCGTCCTCCTCGCGACGGTACTCCTCCGCGCACTCATCGCGACGCTACTCCTCCGCGCGCTCATCGCGACGCTACTCCTCCGTCTCCGTGTGTTCCTCGTGACGGTGCGCTCGCACGAACGCGTCGAGTTCCGCCTGGATCAGACTCGCGACGCGTTCCGAGTACTCCCAGAGCACGTCATTGAGTTCCTCCCGGGTCGACTCGTCGAGGCTCTCCTCACCCCGGTAGCCCTCGTAGGGGATTTCGGGGTGATAGATGCAGACGACCTGGGCCCCGTCCTCGTCGGACGCGCCGCCGTCGACGATGCCGTATTCGCCGCCACCCCACAGGCCGTCCCCCGTCCGGCGGGTCAGGTCCGAGTCGATGCGATCCAGGAGAGCCAGTTCCTCGTCGCTCAGTACCCGATCGGGCCCCTCGAAGAACTCCGTGTACGCCCGGTCCCGTGCCTCGTACGTCCAGGCGTCTAGCTGCTCCCGTGCCCGTCGCAACAGCGTCCGTTCCGCGTCCGAGTCGGTCATGGTACTGGCGGGACTCTCACTCCACGTCGACCCCCTTCGACTGGTGCCACTTCTTCAGCGTGATCCAGAGGACGCCGTCGTCGTAGGACGCCGTGACCTGTTTCTCGTCGACCGGATCGGGCAGGTCGATCACGCGTCTCGCGGTGCCCCGGTCGCGTTCCTGTCGCAGGTACCGTCCCTCGTCGCCGTCGCCGAAATCGACGGCGATCTGGAGGGTATCCTTCCGGACGCTGACCTCGATGTCCTGTTTCCTGAGTCCCGGCAGGTCGGCCTCGACGTGGAACTCGTTGCCGCGATCGACCACGTCGACCGGGAACGGTTCCGAACGGCCGACGTCGCGCCCACCGCTCGCTCCCCCTCGTTCGCCTCGGTGTCGTCTTCTTGGAGACATGATTCCCCCTGTGAACCTAGACGGCGGGAAATCGCATAAATACACGCGTCGGACGCGGTATCGACAGGAACGGGCGGGGCGGGTGGGGCGGGCTACCGTGTCGTACCGGCGTGTCACGACGGCGTGTTCTCGACCTCGTAGGCAACCCCGGCGTCGCGCAGTTCGTCCGTCACGCGCCCGACGTCGTCGGTCGTCGTGATCACGACCACGTGGAGCCCGCGGTTCGCGGCGTCGGCGGCCACGGCACCGGGGGCGAACGTCTCGTCCGGTTCGACGTCGATCCTCCGGAGGGCGATGACCGCTTCGACGCCGTCGGCAGCGACGAGCTCGGCGTCTTCGCAGGTCTCCCGAAGCGCGTCGAGATCGACTTCGCGGGTTCCGCCGGACCGGACGGGTGGGATCTGGTGGACGGTCACGACGCCCGCTTCCAGGTCGATCACGCCCTCGAAGCCCGTGACGCCGACGTCTTCACCCTCGTCGGCGTCCATGGTGGCGACGCCGGTCGCCGGCCCCTCGGCACCGGGGGTCGCCCGCAGGAGGCCGTCCTCGATCTCCAGCGTGACCGTCTCGCCCTCCTCGATCGGGGCAGTTGCGATGGCCGCGTCCTCCTGGACGCTCCCGAGGACGTCCTCGCTGACGTGATCGACGAACCGCCCGAGATCCGCCGAGGCCCGGAAGAGCCAGTCGACGCCCTCCTTGGTGACCCGATAGCGGGAGCGACCCTCCTTGTCGACGAGACCGTCCTCGACCAGTTCGCGGATGTACTCGCTGACCGCCTGGCTGGTCACGCCGACGGCGTCGGCGATCTCGCCCTGGCTCACCGCCGGCTGGTTGTCGGCGATCTCGACGAGGATCCGGTACCGGGTCGCCACCCGCTTGTTCTCCAGCACGTCGACCATGCACGGCCGTAGGCGACGATCCGTGAAAAAGCCCGGTCGTCACTGTTTCGGGGTGCCTTCCGGACCCGGACGGGACGCCGTCCAACAGGCATATAGTGCGCGCTCGCTATCTCCCGTCCGTGTCGTCCCCGCTCGCCTCCCTCACCGCGCTCTCGGACGCCCTCGCCTGGGTCGTCGTGCTCGCGTTCCTCGCCGGGATCGCGATCGACGTCCTCGGGCGTCGGGAGCGCGCTCGCCTCGTGACCGCCGGTGCGTGGATCGTCTTCGCCGCCTTCTGGCTCTCGGTGTTCCCGCACTTCGCCTTCGAGGTCCGCAGTCTCGTGGAGGGACTGGGGAGCCTGCTGGCGGTCCCGTTGTCCCTCTCGGCCGGGTACCTCCTGGCCCGTGGCCGGGGCTCCCTCATGACCCTCTCGCGGGCGGTCGGGTTCATGGCCCTGCTCTACTACCCGCCGCGGGCCATCCCCGTCGTGCGGGAGTTCCTGATCGAG
>DATFIX010000048.1:0-7633 GCA_035269625.1 Natrialbaceae archaeon | reverse complement strand
GTTTCGACCCGCGTCTTCTTGGTGTACGGCCCGAACACCGTGGCCGACTCGGAGGGGTCCCTCGTGATCTCGATCCGCGGCACGTCGTGATCCGTCAGCTGGACCATCGGATAGGACTTGTCGTCCTTGAGTCGGACGTTGTACCGCGGCTGGTGGCGCTTGATGAGGTTCGCTTCGAGCAGGAGCGCCTGCGTCTCGGTCTCGGTGACGGCCACGTCCACGCCGTCCGCCCGGGCGACCATCTCCCGGACGCGCTCGCTCCGCGGGTCCGCGTAGGACCGCACCCGGTCGCGGAGATCGACTGCCTTGCCGACGTAGGTGATCCGGTCGCCGTCGAGGAACTGGTAGACCCCCGGCTCCCGGGGCAGGTCGCCAGCGCGCTCGCGAAGCGCCTCGACGTCCATCGGTCACCGGCTAGGGCGGCGAGCGCCTTTCCGTTTTCCGTCTGTGGATCGGCTGTCGGGAAGCGATCACTCCATCGTGACGACGACGTTGCCGACCTTGTGGCCCGAATCGACGTGCCGGTGAGCCTCCGCGATTTCTTCGAGCGGATAGGTCCTGTCGATGACCGAACGGAATTCCCCTGCCTCGAGGCGTTCCTTGAGGAACCTGAGGTGAGCGAGCTTTTCGGTCGGAGATTTCATCCCCGTCGCCGCGAAAACGGCCCGCTTGCTGCCGAAGAGTTTGGTCCACGCCATTTGGAGGAAGATCGCTGCCCCCGGAACCGTCGACATGTAGATCCCGCCGCGTTCGAGCGATCCCTTGCACTGCGAGTACGACCGCTTGGCCACCGCGTCGAAGATGACGTCGTACGTCCGTTCGGTCGTGGTGAAGTCCGTTTCCGTGTAGTCGATGACCGAATCGGCACCGAGCGATTCCACCAGGTCGACGTTCGCGGTGCTACAGACCCCGGTGACCTCCGCCCCGAAGTGCTTGGCCAGCTGGACGGCAGCGGTCCCGATCGATCCGGATGCACCGTTGATCAGGACCGACTGGCCGGGCTGGATATCCGCGACGTCCCGGAGGAACCCCATCGCCGTGAGCGCACCGTCACAGACGGCCGCTGCCTCGGCGTCGCTCACGTTCGACGGTTTTACGAGCAATGCGGCGTCTTCGGACACGCACACGTACTCGGCGTGGGCACCGGTATCAGGGGCAGTCGTCCCGAACACCGGGTCGCCCTCGGCAAAGCGAGTGACGTTGTTCCCGACCGCCTCGATTTCCCCCGCAAAGACGTCGCCGGGGATCGATTTCGGTCTCCTGAGTCCGCTGAACGCACGCACCAGGAACGGTCTTCCCGCCCGAAACGCCGAGTCCGCCGGTCCGACCGTCGTCGCGTTGACCCGGACCAATACCTCGTCCTCCCCGGGTGTAGGTTTCTCGACCGTCCTGACCTCGAGGACGTCCGGGGACCCGTATCTCGTGGTCACGACGGCGTTCATCCGAGCGTCGCTCCCGGTCGATCGTTCTTTGATAGTGATTGACATTCTGGAGATGTATACGTCAGCGGACAGCTTAAACTAGATACCAGGCACGACCAGGAATCTCGGGGGTTCGATCCTGGCGGCCCGGCACACCGAACAATCGTGATCCGGCGACGAACGGGTGACGCCAACGACGGTCCCGCCGGAATCAGATCTCGAGTTCGATCGGGTACTCGGTGAGGTTCTCGTAGCCGTCCTCGGTAACGACGGCGAGGTCCTCGATGCGGACGCCGCCGACCGCCGGGTCGTACAGCCCCGGTTCGATCGTGACGGCGTGGCCGACTTCGAGTTCCGCCCCGCCGGGGCCGACGCTCGGGAGTTCGTGGGTGTCCAGGCCGACGCCGTGGCCCGTGGCGTGGATGAAACCCGTCTCCGTGTCGGGGTCCGACCGGAGGGTGGCGTAGCCCGCGTCCTCGTAGACGTCACAGACGGCGTCGTGGACTTCGGCCCCGGTGACGCCCGGTTCGATGGCTTCGAGGGCGGCGTCCAGGGCCTCGTGGGTGACCTCGTAGCGCTCCCGGATCTCGTTGCTCGGTTCGCCCCGGACGAACGTCCGGGTCATGTCCGCGTGGTACTTCGAGTCCTCGTCCTGGGGTGCGAGGTCGATCAGGATGGGTTCGTCCGCGCGGAGCGGGCCGCTCCCGCGCTCGTGGGGGTCGGCCGCCTGCTCGCCGGGCGCGACGATCGGTTCGCCGAGGTCGTACCCGCGATCGAGGAGGTCCCGCTGGAGGACTCGCTTCACTCGCTCGGCCGTGAGAGGCTCCCCCTCGTGCTGGAGGACGCCGTCCGCCACGTCCGCGCTCTCGATGAGGTCCTGGGCCCGTCGCATGGCCGCCTCGGTGGCGCGCTGGGCCTCGCGGATGTGGTCGATTTCTTCCTCGGTCTTCACGGCCCGGACGGTCGTCACGACGCCCTCGTCCTCCGGAAACACGTCGATTCCGCGGTCCCGGAGGCCGTCGGCGTGGCCGGCCGGGAAGCGGAGCGGGACGACCACGGACTCGACGTCGAACTCGTCCAGGAAGGCGACGACTGCGTCGCGATGGTCGTCGGGAGTGCCGTAAGCGCTGTAGCCGTAATCGGACGGCCGGCGAACCGCGTCGGCGCGACTCTCGCGTTTCGCCCGCGGGTATTCGAGGCTCTTGATCATGATGGCGATCCGGTCGGGCGTGTACAGCGTGACGTACGGGTCGCCCGCGTCGTACCCCGAAAGGTAGCGCTGGTCGGAGTCGGTCGCCGGAGCGTCGACGAGATAGCCGTCGACGCCCTCGCGGTCGAGGAACGCGTCGAGTCGATCGAACTGGTCCATGCGGGAGAGAACCACAGAAGGCGGTTAAGGTTTCGTGCGTCGGCAACCGGTCCTGGAGAACACCCCGTCTACGGCGACGACCGGAGGCAGTCGCGAAGCCGTCCGACTGCCTCCGGGCGGTCGCACTCGACCGGTATCGACAGGTCCTCCTCGCCCGCGACGGCGACGATCAGTCGTCGCTGCCTGCTGTGGGCGTACACACCGAGAAAGGCGGCGACGAGGAGGAGGCACAGCGCTCCACCGACCAGGAGCGCGTCGTCGAAGAACGCGAGTGCCCGACCGAGCCCCTCCGCCATGGAGACGACCCCGCCGACGCCCGTCCGGCCCGCGGTTTCGGTGCTCGTGCTGTCCAGTCCCGACGTGAGGCCATCGAGATCGACGATCCACCCGCCGGCCAGGAGCACCAGACCGAGAACGAACGGCTGAAAGGTGCGCCGCAACCACCGCGACGCCCCGACGGTTTCGACCCGGACGCCGGTGACGTTCGGACGATCGACGTGCCGAAAATTGGGCCCGTCGCCCTCCGGCGTCAGCGCGAGCACGCGATGGCTGGTCACGACGACCCCGTTGCCGTCGACCTCGACCGACTCCGCCACCGTTTCGCCCCGGTAGAGCAGGTCGGACACGCGCGCTTCGGGGTCCATGAGCGGAGTCGAGAATCCCCGTGAAGAAAAGCCTGAAGGCCGACCCGACGAACCGTCCGGCATGGGCGAGACCGTCACGGCCTGGCTGGTGGAACGCGAGTTCTACGACGAGAACCTCGTGAGCGCCATCTACGCGACCCCGGACGGCGAGGAGTACCTGAAGCGACAGCGCTCCGGCGACGCGCTCTTTCACAACCCCTTCACGGCCGGCGTGGTCGTCGAGGAGGACGACCTCGTCCCGGTCGAGGACGAGGACACCGCCGAGCGCTACGCCCGGGAAGCCGAGCGGACCGCGGCCGACCACGACCCCGACGACGAGATCTGACGGCGCGACCGAATCGGCGGGACCGTCGAGTCCCACACACCGGAGAATTAAACATACGTTATCGCACCTTTATTTTCTATACCTCGAATAATTGGCCACAAAATGCAATATACTGCGTGCTATCTATAATCAGCGAAAGTATAAATAGTCGTGTTGAGTAAGTAACATCATGGCTTCTATCGAGCTTTCAGGGTTGACCAAGCACTACGGGGAGGTCGTCGCCCTCCAGGACGTCGACCTCACGGTAGCGGACGGTGAGATTTTCGGCTTCCTCGGCCCGAACGGGGCCGGCAAGTCCACGACGATCAACATGTTGCTGGACTTCGTCCGACCGACCTCGGGGACCGCGACGGTACTTGGCATGGACGCCCAGGCCGACAGCCAGACCGTCCGCCAGCGCGTGGGCGTGCTCCCCGACGGCTACCACGTCTACGACCGACTCACCGGCCGCCAGCACGTCCAGTTCGCGATCGACTCGAAGAACGCGGACGACGATCCCGAGGAAATTCTGGAACGCGTCGGCATCATCGAGGCGGCCGACCGCAAGGCCGGCGGCTACTCCAAGGGGATGAAGCAACGCCTCGTCCTCGGAATGGCGCTGGTCGGCGAACCCGATCTGCTCATCCTCGACGAACCGACGACGGGCCTGGACCCGCGGGGCGCGCGCGACATCCGCGAGATTATTCGGGAGGAAGTAGCACGGGGCGCGACCGTGTTCTTCTCCTCGCACATCCTCGAACAGGTCCAGGCGGTCTGTGACCGCGTGGGCATTCTCCGCGAGGGCGAACTCGTCGCGGTCGACACCATCGCCGGTCTCCGCAACGCCATGACCACCGACGCGCTGCTCATGGTCACGCTCGACCGGCCCTTCGAGGATGAGGTCTCGCTGCTCGAAACCATTGCGGGCGTCACCTCGGTCACTGCCGACGGGGCAGCTCTCTCCGTGCAGTGTGCGAACGGCGCCAAGACGGGCGTCATCGACATCGTCGAGGAACTCGGCTACGCCGTGCAGGACTTCAAGACCCAGGAGGCCTCCCTGGAGGAACTGTTCATCGCCTACACGGACGGGGAACGGCCGGGCACGAAGTCGGCGGCGGACGCTGACGAGGAGACGGACGCCGAGGATGAATCGGCGACGGCCACCAGTAAAATCGCCGACGAAGCGGAGGTGGACCGATGAGCGTGACCGCCGTCGCGAAGAAGGACTTCCAGGACGCGGTCCGGTCGCGCTCGCTGTGGGCGCTGTCGGTCGTGTTCGTCGGTCTCGCCATGTTGACCACCTTCATGTACATCGAGTTCCCCGAACTGCTGGGCGGCGAGGAGGAACTCTCCGGCGTCGGCCTGGGGCTGTTCCTGGCCGGCATCGCGTCGCTGTTCATCGGCCTGACCGCCATCGTCATCGCGTACAAGGCGCTGGCCGGCGAGCGCGAACTCGGCAGCATGAAGCTCCTGCTGGCGCTGCCCCACACCCGCGCTGACGTCGTCTTCGGGAAGGTCCTCGGCCGAACGGCCACCCTCGCCATCCCGATCGTCCTTGGGTTCGGCGCGGCCGGCCTCTACGGCTACGTGATGATCTCGGAGTTCTCGTTCGTGGACTACCTGATCTTCCTCGGCCTGACCGTCGTGTTCGCGCTGGCGTTCGTCAGCATCGTCGTCGGCATCTCCGGGTCGACTGGGTCGACCTCGCGCGCCTCGGCGCTCGCCGTCGGCTTTTTCCTCCTGTTCGAGTTGATCTGGGACGGCGTCACGTTCGGGCTGGTGTACGTGACCAACGGGTTCGCGTTGCCCGAGACCATGCCGAACTGGATCTACGTCGTCAACCAGATCCCGCCGAGCAGCGCCTACACGACCGCGATGATGGCGCTGATCCCCGACGCGATCGTGATGGGCGACAGCGCCGCCCAGGAGATCGACGCCTTCTACGCCACCGAGTGGCTCGGCGTCGTCATGCTGGTCTTCTGGATCGTCGTCCCGCTGGCGATCGGCTACCGCCGGTTCAAGAACGCCGACCTCTAGGCGAACGACGACCCCGTGGCTCGGGCCATTTTCGTTTCTGCGAATCGAGGACAGCGGATGCCCTCATCGCATGACGAGCGCGTAGAGGATGCAGGCCATCCCGACGATTTCGCTGACCTGCAGGACCGCCGCGAGATGGATGTAATCGATCCCCAGCGACATCCGGAACACCATGGTGAGGACGTACGTGAGGTAGCTGAGCGTCCCCGGGAGTGCGACCGCCAGGATGAACCCGATCGCCATGAAGAGCATGGGTCGGCTGGCGTTGCGGCGGTACCCCCGGAACGCGACGTACGCGATGGCGATGCCGAACAGCACCGTGATCACGCCGCTGGCGAACAGCGCGAGTTCGAGCGGGCCCATGTCGTGCAGGGTGGTCGCCAGCGGAACGAGCGATCGGTCGAGGCCGGTCACGAGCATCGTCAGATCTCCTCCACGAGTCGGGTGAAGCGGTCGGCGATCGATTCGCGCCGGTCGACCTGGACCTCGAAGGTGCCGTCCCGGAGCGTCACGTTCACCTGCGAGAGGGTCGCCGCGTAGACCTGTTCGTGATGGCCCCCATCGGTATCCGGTTTCGTCCGGGATTCGATCAGGTCCTGCTCCCGGAGGGCCTCGATTCGACGATAGATCGTCGGGCCGGACGCGTCACACCGTTCGGTGAGTTCCGTCGCTGTCATGGGTCGCGTACTCGTCGCTGCGAGGATGGTGCGGGCACAGTCGTCCTCGAGGAGGGCTGCGATGTCCTCCAGGGTCTCCCCATCCGTCACGTCTACCGGTATTTCCTTCCATCACTTAAATCGATAGTAACTCCGCTCCCCTAAGGCCACGCGCCGAACTTCAGGCGCTGAAGCCCGGGTCGGATATATAAGAACGTCCAGCCAGAACCCGGAACTGCTATGACAGCGATCGATCTCGACGGCGTCACCAAGCGCTACGGTGACGTCCTCGCCCTGAATGACCTCGATCTGATGATCGACGAGGGAGAAATCTTCGGCTTTCTCGGCCCCAACGGTGCCGGCAAATCGACGACGATCAACATCCTGCTGGATTTCGTCCGGCCGACCGCCGGATCCGTCGAGGTCCTCGGGATGGAGGCCCGCACTCACAGCAAGGAAATCCGTGCCAGGACCGGCGTCCTCCCCGAGGGATTCGAGGTGTACGAGCGCCTGACGGGCCGCCAGCACGTCCAGTTCGCCATCGAGTCGAAGGGCGTGAGCCAGGACCCCGACGCCCTCCTCCAGCGCGTGGACCTGCTCGACGCGGCCGACCGCAAGGCCGGCGGCTACTCCAAGGGGATGCAACAGCGCCTGACGATGGCGATGGCGCTGGTCGGCGATCCGGAACTTCTCATCCTGGACGAACCGACGACCGGCCTCGACCCGCGGGGGGCCAGGGAGGTGCGCGACATCGTCCGCCAGGAACGCGACCGGGGGGCGACGGTGTTTTTCTCCTCTCACATTCTCGGCCAGGTCCAGGCGGTCTGTGACCGCGTGGGCATCCTCCGCGAGGGCGAACTCGTCGCCGTCGACACCATCGAGGGGCTTCGCGACGCCGCCGGCGATGGAAGCAAACTGACGGTCAGCGTCGACGTCGCGACCGACGAGGCCGTCGAGGCCGTCCGGAACGTGGACGGTGTCCAGGAGGTGACGGTTCGCGACAGCACCCTCTCGGTCGCCTGCGAGGAGGGGGCCAAGACCCGGGTCATCTCGACGATCGAGGACGTCGGCGTCACCGTCGAGGACTTCTCGACCGAGGAGACGTCGCTGGAGGACCTGTTCATGGCCTATACGGGCGAGGAGGGTCGGTGATGAGCTGGGTCGCCGTCGCGAAGAAGGACTTCCAGGACGCGGTCCGGTCG
>DATFIX010000047.1:0-8801 GCA_035269625.1 Natrialbaceae archaeon | reverse complement strand
ATGGGCCAGTGGAAGGTCCGCCGGGAGGACGTCGGTGAGGGAGCCGACGGAAACGGCATCCAGGAGGGCGGTGACCCGTACGGAAAGGTGACCGTGGACCTCGACAACGACGCGAGCCAGTGGGGAATGCGCCAGGTGGAGGGCATCCACCCCTTCGAGAGCGACGACCCCGACAGCGAGCGCGTCTGGTGGACCGACGGGGGCGTCGCCCAGAACCTCACCCACGCCCCGCATCCCGACCCCATCTCGGGCATGCACGCCTGGCACCAGAAGGTGACCGTCCGTCCCGCCGAGGACGACGACTACTACGGCGACGTCTACGTCGACACGGACCGGTCGTTCGAGATCTACCGGGAGTGGCTGGACGAGACGAACCCGGCGCCCGGTCCCAACGGGCTCCGGCGCCCGAAGTGGCTCAAGCGCCCCATCAGCCCCCCGACTGACTCCGGCGAGGACGACGCCTGGTACGTCGACGGTCCCGTCGGTCGCCCCGAGCGGTGGGATCCCGAAACGCGGTCGCCGACGGGAGACGACTCGCCCGCCGCGGCCGACGACGACTGACGCACGAGCACGGACGGCATCCAATGAACACGATACCATCCGAGGACGACGAGGGGGGCGCGAGCACCCGGGTCGCCCGAGCGCTGGCCGAAGCAGCGGTGGGACGGGATGCATTCTATCGCCCGCTCCACGAACTCGGCGGGTTCGGCCCTGTTCGCGTCGAGCGCGGGACCGCGGTCGTCCACGTGACCCTACCGATCCCGTCGTCGGACGTCCGAGCGAACCTTGAGCGGGAGATCCGGGACGCCGTCGAGGGGGACGATGGAGTCGACGACGTCGAGGCCGCCGTCGTCCGTTTCGAACCCCGCGTCCCCGACCTCGGCGAACGCGTCGACCTGATTCCGGACGTGAAACACGTGATCGCGGTCGGGTCCGGGAAAGGCGGCGTCGGCAAGAGCACGGTCGCGACCAACCTGGCCGTGGGACTGTCCGCTACCGGCGCGGACGTGGGGCTCCTCGACGCCGACGTGTACGGCCCCAACGCACCGCAGATGCTCGGCCTGGGCGAGCGGTCGCCGAACGCGACCCTCGACGACCGGATGGTGCCCCGGGAGGCTCACGGGGTCCGGGTGATGAGCATGGGATTCATCACCGACGAGGAGGACCCCGTCATCTGGCGCGGGCCGATCGTCGACGAGTTCGTCAAGCAACTGTTCGGGGACGTCGAGTGGGGTGCGCTCGATTACCTGGTGGTCGACCTCCCACCGGGAACCGGGGACGCACAGCTCTCGCTCGTCCAGCACCTGCCGGTGACCGGTGCGGTCGTCGTGACGACGCCCCAGGGGGTCGCCGTCGAGGACGCCCAAAAGAGCCTGGAGGGGTTCGCCCGGTACGACGTCCCGGTACTGGGGATCGCGGAGAACATGGCGGGCTTCCAGTGTCCCGACTGCGGGACGGAACACGACCTCTTCGATGCCGGCGGCGGCGATCGACTGGGAGATGAGTTCGAGATCCCCGTTCTCGGGCGCGTTCCGGTCGATCCGGCCGTCGGACAACTGGACGGCGACGACCCGCAGCAACCGCCCGGCGTGTCCATTCCGGGCCTGGGGAGACTGCAACTCCCGCGGACGCGGGCCGAACGCGAACGCCCGGCGAGCAACGATCCGATCATCGTCCGGGACGGTGGGGGCGAGACCAGGGCGGCGCTGGAGGACCTGGCGACGAGAACTGCGGCCCGGGTCAATGCGTTCGTCGCCGACCAGTCGGTGCGCGAAAACTGATCCGACCGCCGGCGGATCGATCCGGCCGTCGCTCCTCGTCGGGATCAAATACCTCGTGGCCGGGCGGCCACGCGCGGTCGAAAATCAGTCGATTCGGTCGATCTCTTCTTCCTCGTCACCCGACGAACCACGGGTTCGGAGGGCGATGAAGGCGATTGCGACGATGGCGACGATGGCGATGAGCTTCGTTCGCTTCATACTGTGATAGATAGCGCCCCCGACAGATAAATGTATAGTCGAACTGTCTCGACTGCCACGCGTCGGCCTGCCACACCCCGTTCCGTCGGGGAATCGCTCCGGACCGATCCATGGCGGGTTGCGTTCCGAGAAACCTCTTTTGCCCATTGGCACCATATGACACATCATGCCCACCTGCCGCCACTGCGGGGCCGAACACGAGGCCGCCGACCTCGTTCGTCACGAGCGAAACGGCCTCCTCCTGGTCCACTGCCCCGACTGCAACTGCCTCATGGGGACCTACCGCGACCCGAGCGCGCGCCGGTCGTGAGCGGTCGCCCACGACGGTTCCCCTCGTCCGCCCGACCTCATCCGCTCGTGACGACTCGATCGGGTCGAATCCGCAACACGACGCGGGGGCCGGATTCGTCGTCGAGGTTGGGGTAGTCCTGGCCCATGTATCGGTGGGCGAGGTCGTTGATGTGCTCCACGGCCCCGTCCTGCGTGACCGTCTCGACCTCGCCCCGGACGGAGACGTACCGGTACGGATCGTCCGGGTCGGTGATCGACAGGCCGACCTTCGGGTTTCGCTGGACGTTCCGCTCCTTCTGGCGACCCTGCATCGTGTTGATCAGGACGCGGTCGTCCGTCTCGTCGTAGGCCACCCAGACTGGCGTGACGTGGGGTGTGCCGTCCGGCATGACGGTCGCGAAGTGCGCGAACGACTTGCGCTCGAACAGGTCGAGGAACGGGTCTGGAACGGGTTCCATGGGGTTTCACTCGGTTGCGATCGGCAAAAACTCCGGCCCTGAACTCCACCTTATACACCTTATATCGAATGAAGAATATGAACTTACATATAGACAAGATTTACCCGACTGTTGTCCTGAGACGGAGCCATGACAACGATAACGGCAGGTGAATCCGCGGCGGGCGACGAGGCAGGCCTTTCGGAGGCGGAATACCGCGATCGACTCCGTGACCTTCCCCCCAGCGCCAAACTCGTCGCGAAGGTACTCGAGATCGAGTCGCCGCTCTCGCAGGGACAGGTGGCCGAGGAGTCGCTCCTTCCCGACCGGACCGTCCGCTACGCCCTCAATCGACTGGAGGACGAGGATCTCGTCAACTCTCGATACAGCTTCCAGGACGCCCGCAAACAGGTATACTACCTGACCACCTCGAACTGACGCTCGACGAACGCGACCGCGCAACCGATCGACCATCCTTTTCCCCCAGCGGGACCCAGTGTAGCGCCGTGGCTCGAACCCCCGTCACTCGCGTCGCCGTCCAGAGTCGAACGCGTGCCCCTGGCGGCCGAACGAACGCCTACCTGGTCGGGGACGATCCGGCCGCGCTGATCGATCCGGCCGCGAGGACCGAAACGCTCGACGACGAGGTGGCGGCCCACGAGGTCGAACACCTGCTCGTCACGCACGCCCACCCCGACCACGTCGGCGCAGTCGCGGACTACGCGACCGAAACCGGGGCGACGGTCTGGGCTCGAACTGGCTACGAAGAACGATTCGTCGCGGCCGCCGGTTACGAACCGGACCGGACGCTCCACGAGGGAACCGTGATTCCCGTTGCGGGTGGGATCCCCGTTCTCGACGTTCCTGGCCACGCTCCCGATCACGTGGCGTTCGTCCTCGACGACGGGGTCGTTTCCGGCGACCTCGCGCTTGCCGAGGGGAGCGTCGTGGTCGACGCCGAGGAGGGCGACATGCGGGGCTACCTCACGGCGCTCCGGCGACTCCTCGCGATGGCTCCCGACCGTCTCTATCCCGGCCACGGGCCGATCGTCGAGGACCCTCGCGACCGACTGGCGTGGCTGATCGACCACCGCCTGGAACGCGAAGGACGGGTCCTGTCGGCCGTGGAGGACGGCGCGACGACCCTCGACGGGGTCCTCGACGCGGCCTACGACAAGGACCTCGCGGGCGTCCGGGACCTGGCAGGGCGGACCGTCCGTGCTCACCTCGAAAAGCTGGCGGTGGAGCGGCGGGTCACCTGGGACGGAACGACGGCAAGACGACGATAGGCCGACAGGCGAAGTACGGTGACCGACGGAGGAACGGGCTTTTCTCCCGGCGGCCCCGACGCGGGGACATGGACTCCCTCGAAGCCGAACTCGACCGGGCCCGCGACCTGACGGTCGAGGACCTCGCGGACGCCATCGAGTCGATCGGCTTCGAGTGCACCCGGTGTGGCGGGTGCTGTACCGGGGAGACGCGCGCCGACGGGGACGACCCTCACACCGCGACCGTCTTCCCCGACGAAATCCGGGACCTGCAGACGGCGACCGACCACGAGTGGCGAGACCTGGCACGACCGATGCCGTACGGCCTCCGCGAGGGCGAGGACGGCCTCGAGGGCGAAACCTTCGAGTGGGCGCTCCAGGTCGACGGCTGTGGCGACTGCACGTTCTACGCCGAGGACCCGGACGGGACGGGGCGCTGTACGGTCCACGAGGACCGACCGCTCATCTGTCGGACCTACCCGTTCAGCGTCGCACTGGGTGGAACCAGCCAGCCGATGGGCGAGGCCGTCGACGAGGCGGGTCTCGTTCGCGCTCACGAGTGCGAGGGGCTGGGGCGCGACATCGACCGCGAGGACGCGATGGCCCTCGCCGCCGCCCTCAAGGAACGAGCGATCCGCGAACTCCAGGAGGCGATCGCCGTGCGCGAGGCGTACGCACCCGCGGATCCCGACCCGGGGAGGGTCGTCGTTCACGACTCGGAGGGGGCCAAGCGACCGGGCGGCTCGCCACTGGACGACGAACGTCGATAATTCCCGAATATAGGCGGTACAACTTTATGCCATCCGGCCGACGAACCGGGTGGAGGTTTGACTGTGGAGATCTCTGATAAGCTCCTGTGTCTGTTCAGTGCGGAGGTAACTGACGAAGGCGATCGGTACGTCATCGAAGTGCCGCGTCGAGAGGTCGAGGCCGGTAGCGTCGACCCCGACGAGAGCTACCGGGTCGCTCTTATCTCCCGCGAGGAGCACGAACCCGAGACTGAAGAGGCCGAACCGTCCCAGCCGACGGGCGAACCGCAACCGCCGGTCGACATCGGCGAAACCCGCTACGTCGAGATCGAGGACATCGGCAAGCAAGGCGACGGCATCGCGCGCGTCGAACGCGGCTACGTGATCATCGTCCCCGGCGCCGACGTCGGCGAACGCGTCAAGGTCGAGATCACGGAGGTCAAGTCCAACTTCGCGGTCGGCGAGATCATCGAAGAGGACTTCGAGTAGATCGTCGCCGCGGGGGTCCCGGATCTCGCTCGTTTTCGAAACCAGTACGCATCCCGGAGAACCACGGCCCGTCAGTCCGCCCGCTCGACGGCCCCGACCGTCGCGAACGCTTCCAGGTCGACCTCGACCTCGACCTCGCCGATCGTCCCGTAGGGACGACCCACGACCACGTCGCCCGCCGTGGAACGGCCGATTCCCGGGATCGCCTGGAGTTCGGCCATCGACGCTTCGTTGAGGTCGAGGGGGTACGGCACGCCCGTCACCGACCGGTAGCCGTGGTCGGTGATGGCGACGTCGATCGATCGTCCCAGGTCGCGCTCGCCAGGGATGCCGACGAGGAGCGAATAGGTCCCGAGTTGCCGGCCGAAGGTCGTCCCGTCCTCGTGGTACTCCAGGTGGACGTCCTCCAGGATCGTGCCAGGCGGGGCGAGTCGCTGGAGCATCGGGTTGTCGATTTCCTCCCGCACTTCGCGCTTGTACCGCTTGAACTGCTTTTTGTGATCGCGGGCGATATCCGCGCCGGACTCGGCCATCTCGGTGCCCTCGAAGGCCATGACCTGGCGGATGTTGATCCGCCGGAGCATGAGGCCGGCGTCGTACACCCGTTCGAGGAAGCGCCTGTTGTGCTCGAAGGTCTCCTCGCGCTCGCCCTCCAGGCCGTGGACGAGGTTGATGCCGGGCAGGAGTTTCGGCAGGCGTTGCCCGGCGCCCCGGTCGGTCGAGGGCCCGGTTCCGGGTTCTTCGCCGGGGCGCCAGCCCCCTTCCTCGTTGAGGATCCGCACCGCCTCGAAACACTCGTCGGCGGAGACCAGCAGGTTGTTCCGTTCCTGGACGACCGGGTCGGCCGATTCGAGGCCGAACGCCGCCACGTCGCCCGGCGTGTTGTGCTCGGCGATGATCCGGATCGCCGCCCGGGAGCGCTCGGGCCACTCGACGATCGTCACGGGGTTCATGTTGTCCAGGTGGAGCGTCTCCAGGTCAGGCGCGACCTCGCGGATCCCGCCGTACAGTTCGCGGAGTGCGTCCGGGTTCGGTCGCTCGCCGTCGCCGCCGTACGCGAGGATGTCTGCCTGTCGGCCGAGTCGGACGTGCCGGACCCCGCGATCGTACAGCGCCTCGACCTCGGCGATCACCGACTCCGGCGAGCGAAACGCCGGGTCGCCGTACATCGGTTCGGTGCAGAAAGAACACCGGTAGGGACAGCCCCGCGAGGTCTCCATCTCGGCGATGAGGTAGTGGGGATGGTTCGGGTGGGACTCGACGACGAACGCGCCCTTTCGCGCCCACCGGTCGAGTTCCGCGTTGTCGCGATAGCGGTCGTTGAACCCTTCCAGGCCGTTCTCGACGAGGTCGTGGACGGCGGCCTCGACGTCCGCCATGGCGAGAAAGTCGAAGTCGAGGTCGTCGCGGGCGGTCTCGGTCGCCCCCTCGTTGGCCTCGCCGACGCCGAACCGGACGGGGCCGCCCATCACGCTCGTCCCCTCGGCGGTCCAGGCGAGTTCGCGCACCTCGTCGGGTTCGGCGGGCGTGCCGCCGACGTATTTCCCCGGGACGGTCATGCCGCCGACGTAGACGAACAGGTCGGCGTCCGCGACGTCGCGCCACCGGTTGCGATCCTCGCGGAGTTCGTCGATAGTGTGGTAGGTGATCCGATCGCGAGGGACGCCGGCGTCCACGAGCGCCCCGGCGGCGAAGCGCGGATAGGTCGAGACGTAGGGCGGGACCCCGAAGTGTGCGGGTTCGTCGACGTACCCGTCGACGATCGTCACGGCCAGTCGTTCGGGGTCGGTCATACGCCCAGTATCGCCCGGAGGCGTAAAACCGTGACTCACGGCGACCGGCGGTGATCGGGGACTCGTCTCGTCCCCGAAAAGCGTTTCCCGACATCGTCCATATCCGCACACATGTCCACGGACGAAATCGGGGGCGATCTCTCGCTCGTCGGCCGCCGGCACCCGCATCGCGGACGAACCGTCGCCGAAAAGGAGTTGAGCCGCCAATGAGGTTGCTCGACGTCGGCAAGAGCGTGACGAACGCGGTGCTCAAGCGCGTCGGCCGAACGCGGGCGCGCATGCAGGAGCGCCGACCGCTGCCCGTCGACGTCCTCGAGAGCGACGAGGCGTATCTCGTCGTGTTCGACGCGCCCGGAACCCGCGCGAGCGACGTGCAGGTCCGGTACGTCGACGGCGAGGTTCGCGTCCGGATCGACCGGTTCCGGGACTTCTACGACGGGTTCGAGATGGTGATCCCCGGACGCGGGCTGGCGCTCGACGGGAAGACGACGTTGCCGGAGGACGCGATGGTCGACCCGGACGCCGCGACGGCGACCCTGACCGACCGGGGGACGCTCGAGATCGAGGTCCCGAAGGTCGATGGGAACGCTCCCACGGCACCCGCGCACGAAACGGAAGAAGCGGAGATCGAGAGCGTAGACGACGAATAACGCGAAGGCCGGAACCAGACCGGCGGCGTCGCTCCTATTCCTCTTCGATCGCCATTCCCTCGACGATCTCGAAGTCCTCGTCGCCGGCGAACCGACCCGGTTCGTAGGCCTCGATGCCGTCACCGCCGAGGATCTCGAGCGCGACGCGCTCGCCGATGGCCGGCGCGCGGGTGAACCCGTGGCCCTGGAACCCGGTCGCGACGAACAGGCCGTCCTCGAGTTCCCCGACCAGCGGGTCGCCGTCCGGCGTCGCGGTGCAGAGGCCGGCCCAGGCCTCGTGCGGGTCCGGCGTTCCGGCGACAGTTGACAGTCGCCCGGCGGCACGCTCCGCGAGGTCCTCGCCGAACCCCTCGTCGGCGTCGCGATCGTAGTCGTCGGGGTCGGCTTCGACGGTTTCGGTGCCGTCTCCAGCCAGGATGCCGTCGGGATGCGGGCGAAGGTAGAACCCGCCCGTCGCGTCATGGATCATCGGACCGTCATGGGCGGCGTCGGCCGTCGTCGCCTGGACGCGATAGGGCTTCATCGCGATCGAGTGGCCGGCCTCGGCCAGGACGGCTTTCGTGTGGGCACCGGCGGCCACGAGAACGGCGTCGTACTCGACGCGGTGGTCGGCCCCGCCGACACCCTCGACGCGGAGCGGGTCCGTGCCGACCGCGACTTCTTGGTTCGTCCGGAGGTCAGCACCCTGGTCCTTCGCGAGTACGGACAGCAGGCGAGCGTAGCTCGCGGGGTCCGTGTACCCGGACGCCCCGGCGACCGCCGCGACGGCCACGTCATCGGTGCGGATCGAGGGGAACCGTTCGGCGAGGTCGTCGGGTTCCATTTGCAGGACGACCGTGCCCCGCTCCTGCATTCGTTCGACCTGCTCGCGGACGATCCGCTCCCGTTCGTCGTCGCCCTCGCGGACGAGACGGACGAACGCCGACTCGTGAAACTCGAACTCGCCGTTGTCGTGGAAGGTGCGGAAGCGCTCGATGGCGTCGCTCGCGATCTCGGCCTCGAAATCGTCGGCGAAGGCGTCGTAGCAGACGCCGGCCGCCCGGCCGGTGCTGCCCGAGGCCACCTCGCCGCGCTCGTAGAGGGTAACCTCGGCGTCACGCAGTGCGAGGTCGAACGCGGCGGTCGCACCGACGGCGCCCGCCCCG
>DATFIX010000046.1:0-9304 GCA_035269625.1 Natrialbaceae archaeon | reverse complement strand
CCGAGGAGCGCTTCAGGGAGGCCGTCGGCCTTGTACTCGTGGACCAGGTCGTACTCCCGGCCGGTGATCTCGGCCAGCTCGTCGAAGGCCTGGTCGGCGACCTCCGGGACGTTGTCCATCGCGTCCATGATCTTCTTGCGGAACTTCCAGAAGTTATCGCCGGCGGTGAACGCCCCGAACCCGCGCGGGTTCTGCGAGGTGACCTCGTGGGGGATGTCGATCTCGCCCACGTAGGCCTGGGCGTCCTCCGGGGACAGCTTCTCCAGGGGCTGCATCGTGTGCGCGAAGGTGAACCCGTCGAGGTTCATCATCGCGGGCAGCATCACGTCCTGGTCCTCCGCGATGCGGAACGAGGCCAGGGTAAAGTCGTAGACCTCCTGGACCGTGCCGGCGAACATCTGCATCCACCCGGAGTCGCGCTGGGACAGCGCGTCGGTGTGCGAACCCCAGATGTTCCACGGGGGACCCAGGGCCCGGTTGGCGATGGACATCACGACGGGCAGGCGCGAGGCCGCGGTCCACCAGACCATCTCGCTCATGAACAGCAGGCCCTGGCTGGCCGTCGCGGTGAACGTCCGGGCGTTGGCCTGGGACGCACCCATGACGGCGGCCATGGCCGAGTGTTCGCTCTCCACGCGGGAGAACTCGGCGTCGAACTCGCCGCTCTCGACGGCTTCGGCGATGTTCTCGACGATCTCCGTCTGGGGCGTAATCGGGTACGCCGCGACGACGTCGGTCCCGGCGTCCTGGGCCGCGAGCGCGGTCGCGGCGTTGCCGGTCATGATCCGCGCGTTCGATTCCTCCTGCTCGCGCTCGGACTTGGCGACGGCGTCGCTCATGCTTTCACCTCCTCTTCGAGGTACTGCGAGTACTCGTCGATGTTACGCTCGGCCTGCTCCTGGAGGAACTCGAGATCGACGTCGCTCGCCGTCGAGAACCGGTCCTGCATCTCGACGTAGTCCGTCACCGAGTCGGGGTTCTTGAACGCCGACTTGCTCGGGCGACTGATCTCGATCTCGCCACCGCGCTCCTTCTCGTAGAGAACCCAGAGCCCGGTCGAGACAGCCTTCTTCGAGACCTCGACGGTCTGGCCGTTGTCGAACCGCCAGCCCGGCGGACACGGCGTGAGCATGTGCATGAACGCCGGCCCGTCGGCCTCGAGGCCTTTGGCGGTCTTGTCCCGGAGGTCCTGAACGTACCCCGACGTCGAGGTCGCCATGTACTCGGGATCGTGGGCCTCGACGATCTTGTCGATGTCCTTCTGTTCGCCCTTGCGACCCGTCGGTGTCGTCGACGTCCGGGCGCCGGTAGGCGTCCGGCCGGACTTCTGGAAGCCCGTGTTCGAGTACGCCTCGTTGTCGTAGAGGACGTAGAGGAAGTTGTGGCGGCGCTCCATCGCGCCCGACATCGCCGCGAGGCCGATGTCCGTCGTCCCGCCGTCGCCAGCCAGGACGATCACGTTGGTTTCCTCGTCGCGGTGCTTGAGCGCCATCTCGACGCCCGAGGCCGTGCTTGCGGCCGACGCGAACGCCGTGTTGATCACCGGCACGTCGAACGCCGTGTAGGGGTAGACCCCCTGAATAACGCTCGCACAGCACGCCGGGATGACGAGAATCGTGTCCTCGCCGGCCTCCTGTAGCATGTGGCGTACGCCGAGTACCATGCCACAGCCCGCACAGGCGGGATGGCCTTTCTGTACCTGTCTGTCGTCTTGGTCACCGATCCATGGCATTGTGGAATCACCCCGAAAGGGGAATGACGTGGTCCGAAGCGGTGCCCCACGTCGTGGCCGTAGTCACGCCAGCACAACCGGCCCACACATCGGAGGGAGGTGGCGGACTACTCCACCAGTAAGTTGCGAACCAGCCCACTTTAACGGGTCTGTCATTCCCATTGCCTGGGAACGGAGAATCCCTGAAAAGAACGCCGGAATCGGGCGATTCGGTGATTGTGAAAAGGCAACATATCACAGTTACACACGTATTTCCAGCGGAGGTGATCGATAGTGCCTGAGAACCACACCCAAATATTTACCGAATCACTCGATCCGGAACGCCGGCTCCGAGACGGCCTCGCTCTTGCACTCGGGACACCGTGACGGCCGGTTCAGGGGGTCGTCGAACCCGTCGAACCCGCAGTCGCGACACTCTGGCGGTGCCACGAGGAACCGTTCGTCGCCGGAATCGACCGACTGTGCCACGTGGCGGACGTGTTCGAGGGCCGCACTCGTCGTCACGTCGAATTCGTCGGCCAGGGCGCTGAGGGACAGTGGGTCCTCCCGCAACCGCTCTGCCATTCGCTCTCTGGTCGTTGCCTCGGCCTCGCGCATACTCGAATTCGGGCCGGGAGCGATATAGGCCTTGTCGGGGGGCTTCGATACCGGCCGGGAGGACGGAAGGATAAAGGACTTACCATCGCCCACAGAACCCACGGGTCATGAAAGCAGTCGTGTTGGCCGGCGGATACGCGACCAGGCTCTGGCCGATCACGAAGCATCGGCCGAAGATGTTCCTTCCGATCGGCGAGACCACCGTCATCGACCGGATCTTCGCCGGACTGGAGGCCGACGACCGGATCTCCGAGGTCTACGTCAGCACGAACGACCGCTTCGCCGAGGACTTCGAGGACCACCTCGCCGAGAGCGACTTCGAGAAACCCACGCTGTCGATCGAGGACACCACCCACGAGGACGAGAAGTTCGGCGTCGTGGGCGCGCTCGCTCAACTCGTCGACCGCGAGGGAATCGACGACGACCTGCTCGTGATCGCGGGCGACAACCTCATCAGCTTCGACGTTTCGGACTTCGTCGATTTCTTCGAGGAAAAAGGCGCTCCGACGCTCGCCGCCTACGACGTCGGATCGAAGGACAAGGCGACCGCCTACGGTGTGCTCGACGTGGAGGGCGACCGCGTGACGGACTTGCAGGAGAAACCGGACGACCCCTCCAGTACCCTGATCTCGATCGCGTGTTACGGCTTCCCCCGCGACACGCTGGGCCTGCTCGAGACGTACCTCGAGGGCGGCAACAACCCCGACGAACCCGGCTGGTTCGTCCAGTGGCTCCAGGCCCGCGAACCCACCTACGCCTTCTCCTTCGACGGCGCCTGGTACGACATCGGCACGCCCGAGAGCTACCTCGACGCCGTCGCCTGGCATCTCGACGGCGAAAGCGTCGTGGCCGAGGGCGCGACGGTCGAGGGCGCGACGATCGGCGAGAACGTCCACGTAATGGACGGCGCCGAAATCGTCGACTCCAGTCTCGAACGCTCGGTCGTCTTCTCGAACGCGACGGTCCGCGACAGCGACGTGCGTGACTCGATCATCGACGAGGAGACCCACGTCGAGAACCTCGATCTTTCGGGTGCGCTCATCGGTGCGCACACGCAGATCACGAACGGCCCCTGACCCGGCGGGGCAGGCTATCGTCGCCCAAGTCTCGCGTTTTCGATCGTCAGGTGCCCTCGCGTCCCCTCCCAGACCGTCTCGTACTCGATTTCGATCGGACGATCCATGTGCGGACCGTCGGTCACCAGCGTCTCGAACTCGCCGCCCTCCCCGAGGACGTGGACGCCGTACTCCTCGTGCAAGTCCTCCAGTTCGGACAGCGCGTCCTCGTCGAGCGTTCGCCCGAGCCAGGACTCGTCGAGGCCGGCGGCCGCGACCTGGATGATCCGGATCTCGAAGCCGGCGTCGATCATCTCGCGGGCCAGCGTCGGGGGATCGCGGTGCCACAGCGGGGCGAACAGCTCGCAGCCCAGGCGATCGCACAGCCCCTCGATCCGGTCGGCCTGGTATTCGCTCTCGACGGCCCCGGCGACCACGCCCGCAAGCCCACCCTCGAGGTCGGCGTCGAGATCTCGCAAGGCGGCTTCGAGGGGTTCGATCTCGCGATCGCCCTGCGCCCCCGAATCCTCGGCACGCTCGGCACCCAGGTCGTCCGGGTCCACCTCGAGCAGTTCGATCCCGACGCTCTCGGCGGCGAGCCCGGCCAGTCGCGTCGCCGGCACGTGATACATGTAGGAATCCCCGCCCGGATGGACCGTCACCAGCCTCGCGACGTCGAGGCCGCGCTCCAGCGCCCGGTAGAGCGCCCACGAGGAGTCCTTGCCGCCGGAGAAGAGACACGCCCACCGTCTCGCGGTCATAGTCGCGGTTGCACTCGGACGGATAAAGCGCCTACGAACCGGATTCCGGGAGTTCCGATTCCTGGAGGCTCGTCCCGCTGAGACGGGCCGCGACCTGGACGCCGACGATGCTCACAAGGATGCCCGCGAGCACGAACACGGCCAGCCGTTCCCCGGCCTGGAGGCCAAATCCCTCCACCGTGAGCGCACCGAGTTCGAGCGGCGGAACGCGAATGGATTCGATCACGGTCCCTCGTTCGAGGAAGTACCCCGAGAAGCCCCGCACGACGAGGCCGACCGCGACGGCGAAGAAGGGGAGGTTCAGGAACGCCGACGGGACGCTCTCCTCTTGGATCGCCTCGTCGAGGACGCGACCGGTCGAGGCCGCTAGAGCAGCCATCGCCAGCCACGGGACGCTGTCGTAGGAGAACCGCATCGCCGGGAGGAACACGCCCTCCGTGCCGGGCGGGAGTCCCGAGACGCCCAGCGCCCCGGCGAACACGCCGGCCAGGGTCAATCCCGCCGCGATCACGTAGGTAACGACGGAGATCTGCCCGGAGTACAGGGCCTCGCGAACCTCGCCGGCGACCCCGGTGAGGCGTTCGTCGATGCCGAACCCCTTGTAGAGGAGGAACAGGCCGATGACTGCTGTGATCGTCGCGATGGCTATTGTGGGCCCAGCCACCATCGACAGCGCCGGGAAGACGACGAGCGCGACCCCGATCGGGACGAGGATCGTCTGGCGGAGATCCTCGTCGGCGAGGAACTGCTTGAGCAGGTAGTAGGTCGACTCGATGTCACGGGCCTGCCTGACGACCACCCGATCGACCGAGTCAACCCGGACGCGACTCTCGACGATGGGAACCACCCGCTCGTCCTCCGCGCTGTCGATCACGACGATGGCCGAGTCGGGGGCGTACTCCGCGATCAACTCGTCCATCTGGCGGGCGACGGTCCGGTCCGCGTTCACGGAGTCACCGCTACCGGACACGACCGCCACGACGGCCTCCTCGCCCTCCCCGTCCTGCAGGTCGCGAGCCACCCGGAGGCCTTCGAGCAGGGAGTTGACGGCCGAGTCCTCGGGATCCACCAGTCCAACGTCGATGACGAGCGACCGAACCGCCTCCCAGCCCGCAACTGGGGTCTCGTGCCCCGTCGTTCGACCGACGCCGTCGGATCGATCCACGCAGACGACGAGCGTTGTCACTACCGGATCGAAGCAGGCGGGAGAATAAAAAGGTACGTTCGACGGACGGGCACAAGCGGAAACGGACGCGAAACAGCGGGTGGCGCCACCGGGGACTACCGGAGTTCGAACCCGGAGCCGTCCTCCGAGACTGCGCCCCCGACGCCGCGGCCGAAGGCGTAGGCCATCACGGCGGCCATCCGACGCAACCGGACCCTGAGTCGGCGTGCCGGTTCGAATTCCGCGACGGACACCGGCTTTCCGAGCAGGTCTTCCACGCGGTCCTCGACGTCCGTCGCGTCGCCCAGGTCGTCCACCAGGCCCATCTCGAGGGCGTCCTCGCCGAGATACACTCGCGCCTCGGTGTCTCGAATCGCCGTTTCGTCCATGTCCCGGCCATCGGCGACGCGCTCGACGAACTCGTCGTACCAGTCGTCGGCCAGCCCCTGGAGGTACTCGCGTTCGCGCTCCTCCAGGGCCTTGAACGGCGCCCCGAGCGAGTCCTTGTACTCGCCGGAGACGATCCGCTCGTAGTTGATGCCGTACTCGTCGGCGAACTCGTCGAACCGCGTCTGTGAGAACCGGACGCCGATGCTCCCCACCAGGGAAGCGTCACGGGCCCAGAGTTCGTCACACCCCGACGCGATCCACATGCCGCCGCTCGCACAGAGGTCGTTCGTGTACGCGATCGTCGGGCCGTCGAAGGCCTTCGCCGCGCGGCGGATGTCGTCCGAGGGGACCACCTCGCCGCCCGGCGTGTTGAGTTTCAGCATGAGCGCCTCGGCGTTGCCGTCCTGGTCCGCACGCTCGATCTGTTCGACGATATCGTCCGCCGGCATCGTGGTCGGCGACGACGGGAGCATGCCGCCGCTGTCCCTGACGATGGGTCCCGACACTTCGACCTCCGCAACGTTGTAATCGGGCAACAGCGACCCGGCGACGTTGCCGGCCAGCCGAATACCGCCGACCGTCACGCCGATCGCGACGAGGAGTCCGAGCAGTTCGTGAAGGCTCTCCGGGTATTCGACGAAGGCCACGAACGCCACGACTGCCGTGATCCCCGCACCGATGAGGAGGATCAACAGGCGACCGCTCTGGCGTGCTCGATTCACGGTGTCTCACGTCCGTGCATGGCTACGAGTGGCACGGGGAAGTACGTAAATGTGAACCTGGATACCTCTCGGCTGGAAAGCGCAAGAGAAAACGCCCGGCGGCGACCGGGCACGCGGAGAGAAAGAACCCGGCCTTACAGGCGGCCCGCCTTCTGGAGCTTCATCAGGTCCTCGGTGTCGAGGGTCTCGCCTTCCTTGAAGCGCTGGTAGATCTCCTCGGCCTCCTTCTCGACTTCCTCGCGTTTCTTGTCGCGCTCGGACTTGCGCTCCTCTTCCTCCTGCTTGTCCAGTTCGCGCAGGCGTTTCTGGACGCGGACGAAGTCCTCGTGGTGCTGGTCGGCGGCCTCCTGGGCCTCGACGAACTTCTCGTGCATCTCGTCGGCCTCGTCGCGGATGTCGTCGGCCTCGCGATAGGCCTCGATCATGCTGTTGTGGTGTTCCTGGGCGTTGTCCGCCAGCTCAGTGACCTTCTGGTGGTGTTTGGACGCCTCGGAACGGACCTTCTCGGCCTTGTCGACGAGTTCGTCGAGGTCGTCGGTTTCCTCGAGTTTCTCCTTGCGCTCCTGGAGTTCCTCGCGCTTGTTCTCGATTTTCTCGATGAGTTCGCGCTCGTCCTCGGCCGAGAGAACCTCGGTCTGCTGTTTGAACTCGAGTTCCTCGAGTTCCTCCTCGAGTTCCTCGATGTCCTTGCCCTCGTCGAGTTCGAGTTCCTGCTTTTTCTCCTCGACCTTGTCGAAGAGCTCGTTGGCCTTCGCGTTCAGGTCGTTGCGTTTTTCCTTGTGCTCCTGGACGAGCTCGTTGAGTTCGTCCCGGCGCTCGCGATGCTCCTGGGCCTCGTCGACCTTCTCGCGCGTCTTCGCGTTCAGATCGTCGCGGCTCGACGCTCGCTCGGACGCCATCTGATTCAGCTCGTTGCGTCGATCTCGAAGCTGTCCGGCGACCTTGATGAGCTCGCCCTTCGACTTGTTTTCGAGATCGTCCTCTGTCAGCGCTACGTTCTTGGATTCCTCTATCGAACTTGCCATGGGTAACTAAACCTCTGTGCCTTTCCGCATCGACGGTCGCACCGCTCGAAAACGGCGACGCCCCGGTAACAATGATTCCACGTCATTCCTGGTCTACGAGCGGTGCTGTGAACGCCGATGGCGTTCAGGTGACTCACACTACAGGAGCGTTTGATTTAAATGTACCGGTCAGCAGAGGCGTGAAAATCGTTAGCAAGCGCCCCCAGGCGGCCGTGCAAAGCGGTCACACTGGCCGAGCGTACCTTAAAAATGATACGCGTTGCGAACCGACCGTTCGTCCGTCTCGAATTCGAGTTCGACCGTCCCGTCGTCGGGGAGTTCTATCTCGTCGACCGCCGTTCGTCCGCCGGCCGGGACTCTCACTGCTGCCGACCCGTCCGGTTCGGAACCGGATCCGTCCGTCCGCTCCGACGCCCCGCCGGGATCCCCGACCGACCACGTCAGCGTTCCCTCCACGGGCGTCCGGGAATCGTTACAGATCACGACGCCGTCGGCGTTCCCCTGTGGGCCGTCGAGAATCGCCTGGACCGGTTCGAACGCCTCGGCGACCGTCTCGAAGGCGCGCTTTCGCTCGCCATCGACCGTCAGGACGCCCATGCCGCCCATCTCGAACGGGTCGCGGAGGGAGGCGGCCGTCTGGAGGGCGGTTCCCCGGCGGCGGAGCGCCTCAACGACCGTCTCCAGCAGCGTGGCCTGGTAAGCCTGTGACGCCTCGGGGTCGTCGCCACCCACGCGAACGTCGTGGACGTCCCAGTCGAAGTCGTCGGAGTGGGCCTCGACGTCTCCGGCCAGCGCCGCCGCGCCGAACTCCCCCACCAGTTCACCCAGGGACGGGTAGCGGTCGAGGAGCCACTCGACGTCCGCCGGCGTCCCGAAGTCCCAGCCCGGATACAGGCTGGCGGCGTCCGGGTTCGTTCCGGGCTTGCCCGAAACGGGAAGCACCAGGGTGTCGTCCGGGAACGTCTCGGCGACGCGCTCGGCGGGTTCGCGGTCGTAAGCCGTGCGCCAGGCGCGCCAGCGAACGCCGAGTCGCGCGAGCCGTCCGGTCCCGAGTGGCTCCGGGAACGGATCCGCCGGGTCGGCGTGGACGCCGTAGGTCGCCACGCTCGGGTGCTGGCCGTACTCTTCGGCGAGCGCCGTCGCCAGCGTCCGTCCGCGGTCGAGGTCGAAGGACCCGGGTCCCACCAGGGGCAGGTCCTGCCAGACGAGCACGCCCGCTTCGGTGCTTGCCTCGTGAAACGCCCGCGGTGGGACGTGTCCGTAGGCCCTGAGGACGTTCGCGTTCGCCTCGATGGCCGCCTCGACGTCGGCGACGGGGTCGTCGCTCGGGAGCACGTCGAATCCACGGAGTGCGACGGGTTCGCCGTTGACGAGCAGGGCGTCCTCGTCGCGGTCCACGTCACAGAACCCGGTCGTCGCCGTTTTCTCGTGATCCCCGAGTTTTGCACGGACCGTGTACCGGTGTTGCTCGCCGAGACCCCTCGGCCACCAGTACCGGGGATCGCGAACGTCGATCGTTCGCCGGGCAGTCACTCGATCGCCCGGAGGGACCTCCACCGGGAGTCGCTCCATTGCCCCGCCGCCCCTGAATCCCTCGGGACGGAGCGAGAGCGTGACCCGGTCGTCGAACCCCTCGGTCGAATCGACGGTTATCGCCACGCCGATTTCGGCTCCGTCGTCCGTTTGCCGGGGCGCGAGCGAGAGGTCGGCGACGTAGGTCGGTGGCCGGATCCGGACCGCCACGTTCCACCAGATGCCCGGCACCGCCATCTCGTCCGGGACGCGATCGGTCGCGTGGACGCCGCCGTAGCGATCGGTGGGCGCGCGACAAACCACCCGGAGGTCGTTCGCAGACTC
>DATFIX010000045.1:0-12064 GCA_035269625.1 Natrialbaceae archaeon | reverse complement strand
GCCCGGCCGATGACGAGGCCACCGGGCCGAGCCGGACTCGGCACCCGGCGATGACGAGCCCTATGAGTGCCGAGGCCACGTTTCTACCGGAAACTCAAAATCTAACGCGTTCAGCGGCCGATGGTTTTGGCGGGGACGGCGTCTGTCATCGATCCGTTCGTTTCCCGCTGTCGGCGGATGGTCGGTAGGGGGCGTGGGCCTTGGACCGGATCGAACGCCGGAAATCGCCCAGAGTGAGGAATCCGAGTCTCGACCGAAGCTTGATGTGCTCGTATACCCGAGTATACGGCAGCATGAGTAAATCCGTCCGCGTTTCCGAGGAGTTCCACGCGTTCGTCAAGGCTCACAAGCGGGAGGACGAAACGATGGAGGAGACGCTTCGTCGTCTCATCGGGGGCCCAAATCCCGAGACTGTCGCGGGGATCCTCTCGTCCGAGACGGCGGAACACATGCGGGAACGCCTCGAGAAGAAACGGGACAGGGACGTCTCTGACAAGCACGAACTCCGGGAGCGATTCGAGTGATCCTCGACACGTCGTTTCTGATCGACCTCTTCGACGGCCAGCAGGACGCGTTCGAGAAGGGACTCGAGCTATCCGAGGCGCAAACCGTACAGCGCGTTCCTGCTCCAGTCGTCGTGGAACTGTCCTACGGTGCCGAGTTCGGCGGGGATGAGGAACGTCGGAACGTCCGGAACGCGCTCCGGATGTATCCGATCGTCGAACAGGACGAGGCCATGGCTCACCGCGCCGGACAGTTGCTCGCACGGGCAGACCAGCAGGCCGACGGTGAAAGCGGTATCGACAAAGTCGATCCGATGGTTGCCGCAGTCGCCGATCTCTACGACGAACCCGTCCTCACGGCTAACGTCGATCACTTCCGCATGCTCGGTGCGGATGTCGAGGCGTACCGGGACGGGGACAGATCCTGAGTCGAAAGTACCGAGGGCGACCGATTGTCACGGGGACTGTCCACGTGAACGTATTCGATACGTAGTGTTATTCTCCGGCGCGACCTACGTCTACACCCGGGACGGACGCACACTCGTCACGCTGGGAGGGGCTGATCGTGATCGAATTCGAGGGGGGACACGACCGCTCGTGGTTTCGCTCCTGCTGGAGCCCGCTTCTCGAGCCACCCCTCGTCGACGGGTGCGAGCGCTCCGGATCGGAACCGAGCGACTACAGGGGGATCACCAGCCATGAAAGCGATCTGTGAAAACGAACTCGTATTGGACTGTACGGACTACAAGGCGATCGACTCGGGCGTCGTGCTGCTGGGCGACGAGGAGGGATCGGACGTCGTCGCGTTCGTTCCGAACGAGAAACTCGAATACGTCCTCCCGGACGACGTCGTCGAACGGGAGTACGAACGACTGGGCCTTCCGGCCCCGACGATCCGCTCGCCGGAGGAACTCGAGCCCCGACTCGAAACGTTCGCCGAAGAAATCGACGACCTCCGGGAGCACCTGGATCGGCAGGTCGAGGACCTGATCGACGAAGACGCGACGTTCGAGGAGGATGCGGATCCCGAACGCCAGGAGCGCCTGCGCGAGCGGCGGCGAACGATCGACCGCCTGCTGGAAGGGGTCCGCCAGCGCGGCCAGCAACTGCGGCAACTATCGACCGCGGGGACCGAGCGGGAGACCGCTACGGAGACCGAAGGCGAAGGGGCTGCCGAGGAAGCGGACGAAGAACGGACCGCTACCGAGGCCGAAGGCGAAGCACCTGCCGATCCCGAGGACCCGGCCCTGGAGGCGGGATCGACGACCGAGGAGCGACTCGCCTCGCTGGAATCGGAGATGGACGCCCGCCTCGGGGCGATCGAAGCGCAGTTGCAGGAACTGACAGCCGGGGGCGAGGAAGAGGACGACATTCCGATCGAGCCCGGCATCGTCCAGGGACTCGGCTCGACCTACGCGAGCCGCCTTCGGGACGCGGGCATCGAGTCGGTCGGAGCCCTGGCGGACCGAACCCCAGAGGAGATCGCCGAGAGCGCCGAGGTCAGCGAGAACAGGGCCACGACCTGGATCGATCTGGCGACGGAACTCCTCGAAGAAGAACGGACGGCGACGTGACGCGCCCGTCCGTCCACGCCCCGATCGATTCCTGTGGAGACGGCGTGCAGGGGGCCGTTTCGACCGACGAAAGTGTTTATCGTTTCATCTTCCGTAGGTAACAGTATGACGGGATCAGGGGTCGGCCCGACCGTCGGCCGCCCGGGGGAGGGCTCGACGGCATGAGGGGGAATCGACCATCGTAACCTTCACCGAGGAGTTCTACTGGATCGCGGCGTTCGCCCTCGTCGCGGCGGTCGTCAACGGCCTGGGCATCCTCGCCATCTTCCGGCATCGGGAGTGGGCGGAACGCTCCATGCCGTATTTCATGTGCTTCGCCGCCGGGGTCCTCCTCTCGACGCCGCTGATGCTCGCCCTGCCGACCGCGGTCGAGAAGACGTCCAACGCGGGCTTCAGCGCCCTGGCCGGGTTCCTGTTCATGTTCCTCTCGAACGAGGCGATCAAACGCCGGACCAGACAGGAGACGCTCGCGTTCGGGGTGACCGCCGCGGAGGGGATCGGCATCCACTCGCTGGTGGACGGCGTCGTGTACACCGTGACCTTCAGCGTGTCCGTCCTGACGGGAGTCCTCGCCGGCACCGGACTGGTCGTCCACGAGTTCGCGGAAGGGGTCATCACCTATCTCGTGCTGTTGGGCGGGGGCGTCCGGGAACGAACGGCGGGGGTGTACGCGTTTTTCATCGCGGCGCTGACCACGCCGATCGGCGCGTTCCTGGCGTATCCGATCGTGAGCGAACTCGGGGACGAGGACCTGGGGCTCGTGCTCGGGTTCGTCTCGGGCGTCCTGCTCTACGTGTCGGCGGCCCACCTGCTCCCGGAGGCCAGGGAACACGAGAAGAAGCACTCGACGCTGGCGTTCCTGGCCGGCGTCGCGCTGGCGCTGTTCGTCGTCGTTTCGAAGCTGTTCGGGTAGCCCACCAGAGGTGGCCGAGGCCCCGCAGGCTTCAAGCCGCTTCCCACCGACCGGCAGCGTAATGATCTGGACCCGTCGTGGATTCCTGGCGACGGGCGTCGCGGGGATGGCAGGCCTCGCGGGCTGTGTCACCGCACCGTCTCGGTCGGGGCCCGAACCGTTCGACGCTGGATCGACGAGTGCCCGCATCGGATTCGTCGGCGACGTGATGCTGGGGCGGAGCGTGAACGACCACTGGGCCGGACGGGACCCCGCGGGCGTCTGGGGGACCACGCTGGACCGACTCCGGGACCTCGACGGCCTCGTACTGAACCTGGAGTGTTGCGTCTCGGATCGCGGCGAGCCCTGGCCGAACAAGACCTACTCCTTCCGGGCGCCCCCCGCGTTCGCGGTGCCGGCCCTCGAAGCCGCGGGTGCGTCGGTCGCCAGCCTGGCGAACAACCACGTCCTCGACTTTCGTGCCCCTGCGCTGTTGGACACACTGGCGCACCTCGACGACGCGGACGTCGCCCAGGCGGGTGCCGGACCGAACCGCGAGGCGGCCTTCGAACCCGCCGTCGTCGACGTCGGCGGCCTGACCGTGGCCACCATCGGGCTTACCGACCGCTGGAAGCCGTATGCAGCCACGGAGACGGCCGCAGGAACCGCGTACGCCAGACTCGACCGGTCCGACCCGGTGACCCGGTTGCTGGTCCGGGACGCGCTCGAGCGCGCGAATGGGCACGACCCGGACCTCGTCGTCGCCTCGCTGCACTGGGGGCCCAACTGGGAGACGTCACCGGCTCCCACCCAGGTGGCGTTCGCTCGCTGGCTGATCGACAACGGGGTCGACGTGGTCCACGGCCACAGCGCGCACGTCCTCCAGGGCGTCGAGGTGTACCGTGGCCGGCCGATCGTCTACGACGCCGGGGACTTCGTCGACGACTACCTGCACAAGCCGGGATTCCAGAACAAGCGCAGTGCGCTCTTCGAACTGGTCGTGACCGACGGGCGACTCGACGAACTCCACCTCGCCCCGGTCGAGATCGACGACGAGACGGTCGCCCTGGCGGACGACGACGCGGCCGCGTGGGTCCGGGAGACGACCCGCGAGCGCTCGAAACCGTTCGGAACGGTCGTCGAGCGGATCGACGACGACGTTTCGATTCCGCTGGGGTCAGGTGCTCCCTGAGGCCCACGGGGCACCCGAGAAACTACGTATCTTCCTCGCGGAGATGTTCATCAGGAATACGACTCGCGGGGCTGAAGGCACGTGGACAGGTGATAGTTCACCGCGGCCGGCGAAACGCGCGGATCGTGTCTCGTTCCGTCGACGACTGCTCGACCTCGTCCAGACCCAGGTCGGTGAAGATCCGGTTCCAGTCGCGGTAATACAGGGGGATGCCCTCGTCGACGTAGTTCACTTGGTTCCCGCGCTCGGTACTGTCGTTCGCTCCGTCCCCGCCCTCGCTATCCGCCGCTCCCTCGTTCTCGACCGTGACCAGCAGTTCGTCGGTGATCCGGACCAGTTCATCGAACACCCATTCGACGTCGGGATGGAGGTGCTGGAGCGTCTCCACCGAGTAGACCGCGTCGAACTGGCCGTCCTCGAAGTCGCCGACGACGGTTTCGATCGCGTCGAGGTAGAACGTTCCCTCGGTAGCGAGGTCGGGATAGTGCGCTTCCATCACGTCGATGGCGTCCCCGTTGACCTCGATGCCCGCCAGGTTCTCGTAGCCGTGGTCGTGGAGATGCGAGAGGTGCCGCCCCGAACTGCACCCCAGTTCCAGGACGGACGCCTCCCGGCCGACGAAGCGATCGAGAAGCCGTCCGATCGCCTCGCTCGTCTCGTTCGGGCCGTAGTAGGCGTAATACTCCGGCGAATACTCTCCCGTGCGTTCCGCCCATTCGCGGCGAACCTCGTTAGAATCCACGGTGTATCACTTCCGGCAATGCCTAAAGGCCCGTCGGATTCTTCTGGACGTTCGAAGGGACCGGTTTGTTCCAGCAGTTCGGGGGTCCCACGCTCGATCAATTCCACCGTCATTATCTGCCGACCCAGCACCGTCACACGGCCCAACCGCCAGTTACTGTCTCCCATAGGGCGACTGGATCGACGCATCCATATGGCTGTATTGTCCTATAATCCCAATACCACCCAATACCAGGACGCGGTCCCTTGGGGGGACGAAAACTACCATGCAACGTCGCACGTTCCTTTCGAAACTCGGCACAGTCGCACTTGCCGGCGGGGCAACCGCCACCGCCGCGACCACCGCTTCGGCGGCCACTGACGACGGCTACCAGATCGAACTGGAACCGGGAACGACGTTCTCCTACGCGGAAACGTCTCTCGGCGAGTCGTTCGTCTACGCACCCCTCCCGGACGGGAGCACGTACTACCTGTTCCAGCAGCAAAACGGGTGCTGCCAGGTCGACGAGGTCGTCATGGTCCTCTCGGAGACCGGCGAAGTGCTGTACCTGGAGAGTCTCGACGGCGTCCTCTACACGGAAGACCAGATCGGCGAGATGGCCGACCGCATCGGCGAGATGGCCGATCGTATCCTCTACACCGAGGAACTCATCGTCGAGACGGAGTACCTCATCGTGGACGTCATCAAATACACGCAGGACAGCGTGCTCGAGTTCGTGAGCATGCTGAACCCGCTCAACCTCTTCTGAGCTCCGTCGTCGGCGACGTTCGACCGTCGCGGAGCGCCGACGAGCGGCTTTCGGACATCCGTTTCCGTTCGATTGGACGAGCACCCCGGCCGTACGTTCGGACGGTCCCAGGGATCACACGCTCCGGTCGATGACGGCCTTCGCGGCGGTTGCCTTCTCCTTCCAGCCGTAGCCCTCATCGTAGACGTGGCGCTTGTTGTCCACGACCTCCCCGGGGGTGGACTCCTCGAACCCGCCACGATCCCAGGAACCGCTCTCGTGGAGCCACTCGACGACCTGTTCGCGCGTCTCCTCCCAGGAGAGGCCGACCATCTCGTAGTAGGCGATGAGGGCGAAAATCGAGTTGTCGTGACAGCCCGGGACCGATCCCTTCTCGTAGATCGTCCGGACCGGTTCGATCGTCGGTTCGGTGACGGCCTCGCGGTACTCCTCGGGGGTCCGCAAAACGAGGCCGTCGTCGGTTTCCTCGACGCGCTGGCTCGTGACAAGCCGGTTCAACGCGGCGGCGTGCAGGGCGTCCCAGTCGCCGTGGGCCGCGGCGCGAAGATCGGCCTCGGCCACCGGCTCCGCTGGCCGGGAGAGCACCGCGAGACTGTCCACGTAGGCTTTCTCGATCGTCGTCCACTCGGTCCCCGCAAACCGGCAGGCCGGATCGTGGAGGTTGTTCGTGCTCCGGCAGTCCGGACAGGGGTACTCGAAGTGACGGGCCACGCGCGGAACCAGGGCTGGCCGACAAATGAGTGTACTGCTTTTCCGGGGGGATCGCCGTCGAACGTCGGCTATTCGGCGTCGTCGAACCCGCCGCGGGCGATTGCCGTCTGGGCACCCACGTTCTGAACGTCGGGATCCTCGATCAGCGCCTCGAAGTCCTCGACCTCGTCGTACTGATCGCGGTACATCAGCGCGATCCGGCCCTCGCGAGAGAGCTCGTAGAGCCCGGAGTGCTCGGCCGGGCCGATCTTCTCCACCAGCCCGTAATCGGCCAGCACCGGGAGGCGCGTGTTGATGTTCTTGCGACTCTTGCCGACGTGGGACTCGAGGTTCGTCGCCACGTTTCGACCGTGTCGTTCGAGGGCGTCCAGGATCAGGAAGTCCGTCGGGCGTCGTAGCTTCATGTTTCGTTGCTTATTCCCAAGTAGAAATAAAATTATCTAATTATTCTCGAAAACTCTTTACCTCTCTTCGATCGGTCCATCCGTCGGTCCAACCTCGACGTTGGGGGTGGGCTTTTGCCTGCCTGTCCCCTGGGTCCGCCATGGAACCGACGCAACCGGGCTTCGTGGGCGTGGACGCGGCGCCCGACGGGTGGGTGGCAGTTCGCTACGACGATCGATACGTCGACGCCCGCTGGTATCCGGACGCCGAGGCACTCTGGGCCGACAACCGCGACGCGGAGACGATCCTGATCGACGTTCCCATCGGGCTTCGCGAGACGAGCGCCGATCCTCGTCACTGCGATCGTGACGCGAGAGCGCTCCTCGGATCGCCGCGGGCGTCGAGTGTCTTCACGCCGCCGGTGCGCTGTGCGGTCTACGTCGGCAGTTACGAGTCGGCAAAGCGGACCCAGGAACGCAAGACTGGCGGGAGTCTCGGCCGGCAGGCCTACGCCATCGCCGACCGGATCTGGGAAGTCGACGAACTGCTCCAGTTCGCCGACCCGTCGCCGGTCGGAACGGTCCGCGAAGCCCATCCGGAGGTGTGTTTCTGGGCGCTGAACAGGGACGCGGACACCGGCCAGAACGCCCCCACGACCTACTCGAAGACCGGCCAGCCCGGGCTGGCGTTCTGGGAACGGGTCGGCATCCTCGAGGCCGTCGACGGGAACGTTCTCTCTCACCTCCAGGACGCCGGGGCGGCGCTCGCCGAACAAGCCGATGACGACGGTAGCCTCGCGTTCGGCAACGACGACCTCATCGACGCCTTCGTGCTCGCGCTGACGGCCAGTCCACTGACCGGGTCCCTCAGGACGCTGCCCCGCGATCCGGAGGATCACGAAACCGACCCGCGGGAACTGCCCATGGAGATGGTATATGCCGAACCGCTCGATTGATCGGCGAACTCCGGATCGAATTCAGTTTTCGTTTCTCGACAGAGGGTGTTACTTCATCTATGTATGCCTATCCTTGCTTCGTCCTCGCCGGGATCGGCTCCGTTGCCTATTGGGATTCGAGGATTTGTGATGTGAATCCAGTCGCCGGACGGCCCTCGTGACGGTGATCGCCGCCGGAATCCTCGTCGTCGGCCGAGGGATCGCGATCGCGCGGGGCCTTCGCGATCCGGATTCGAAGTGACGATCGACGGGGTTTCGGGGGCAACCGCCCGACCGCCTGACCGTCGCGTTTATCCGGGTTCGCGCGGAAGTCGGGAGCAATGCGGCGGCTTCACGCCCGGTATCCGTTTCTCGAGGCGGCCCGCGAGTCGGTCGAGGCGGCCGACGTCGATCTCGCGGAACTGGTCGTCGCGGAGCCCACAGTCGTCGAGCGGGCCCGCGAACGCGTCGTGAGCGCGCTCACGTCGGGGACGACCGGCGACCCCCACCGGACCACGCGCGTCGAACTGCTTTCCTATCCAGTTGCCCGTGTCCTCGTCTCGCTCGTCGACGAGGGCGCGATGGCCTCGCTGTACGCCCGCGCGGAGGCGGCGGACGCGGCCGAACGCCTCCGGGCGGACGTCGAGGACGACACCCAGTTGCGCTCGACCGGCGACGACCGGATGACGCTCGATCGACTCCTGCGCGAGTTCGACCTGACGGCTTCGACCGTCGAGACCGTCGATGGGTATCGACTGGACGTTGCTGCTTACCTCGATCTCGCGGCCGAACGGGACGGCGAACAGTGGCGACTCGTCGGGCGCGCACTGGACGACGGGTGGGTCCCGGTCGAGCGCGACGAACTGCTGACGCTCCTCGAACGCGCCGTCGAGGACCGCGTGGCCGACGGTCTCCCGCTGTCGGTTCCCGACGCCATCGCGGACCCCCTCGAGGACGAGGTGGCGGCCGTCAGGGCGGCGCTGGACGACCACCAGTTCGCCCACTCGTTCGACGAGGCCGTTCCGGAACGGTTCCCGCCGTGCGTGAGTGCCCTGGTGGACCGGATCCGGGACGGCGAGGACGTGCCCGCCCACTCGGCGTTCGCCGCAGTCGGCTTCCTCGCGGCGGCCGGCATGAGCGCGCCCGAAATCGCCGAGCACATCGGCCCGGACGCGGTGATCGACGACCGCACCGTGGCCCGGCAGGTCGACCGACTCGTCGACGACGAGTCGGGGATCCTGTATCCGCCACCGAGTTGCGAGACGATGCAGACTTACGGCGACTGCGTGAACCGCGACGACGTGTGCGACACTATTTCGCACCCGCTCGAATATTACGAGACGCGACTCTCGGGATCGACGGAGTAACACGAGCGACGGTGAGGGTCAAATCGGGCGACGGTGACGATCACGTCAAACGACGGGCAGCGACGGCTTTTCCGTGTTCCGCGAGGGATTCCGTTACTCCTCGTGTTCCGCGTTAGCGAGCCAGATGCCGATGCCGACCATGGCCACGATGAAGAGGACGAGGAGGCCGACGACGACCAGCCCGCCGGTTTCGGTGAGATCGCCGTTGCTCGAATAGCTCGATCCCAGATAGACGAGAAGAACGATGAAAACGATCACTGGAAGGAGGGACGCGCCGATTTCCATGATCGTCTCGCGCTCGATGTCCATGCCTGTTCGTGGCGGTTTCCCCGCACCGGGCAAAAGCGTGTCGAAGCGAGGATGACGGGGATTTCGGGTGACGTCGGGCGATTCCGGCCGATCAGGCCACGTATTCGACACTCCCCAGTTGCCGGAACGCCGTCTCGTAGCCCTCGTGGCGCGCCACCTGGGCCGGGAGGGTCCCCCGAACCTCGACGCGATCCTTCGACCCGATCGACGGAACGATGGCCCCGTAGTGGTAGCCGAGATCGGGATCGAGCGTCCTGGTCAGGTCGGTGCTCGCGACGTCAGTTCCGTTCCGGCGGACGCTGGCGGCGAGGCCCATCGCCGGGATCGTCAGCCGGTTGTAGGGCGTTCGGGCCGAGACTGCGAGATACGATTCGTCCGTCCCCGCCCCGAACCGTTCGGCATCCTCGAGGACGGTCGTCGCCAGCACGGCGTCGTCGGCCCGTTTCGCGCCCAGGACGCGACCGGGGAGGGCGTCACGTTCGGGTGCCTGGCCCAGTGGCATCCCGCCCATGGACATGAGTTTCATCGCGGCCGCCGATCCGGCCCTGTCGGGCGTCGTCTCGAAGGTGATCTCTCGCTTGTCGGCCTCGCTGTACTGGAAGGCGATGGTCGTCCCAGTCGGATCGCCGAGTCGCCCGGCGAACGCCCCGGTTCGACGGATCGAGAGACCGCCGATTTCGACGGCCACGTCGTAGGTCCCGTTGCCCCGTTCGAGGTCGAAGTTCGCGCCGTAGTGGACGCCCATCTTCTGGGAGAGCATCGGGTAGAGGACCTCCTGGGCCACCAGGTCGCCGTCCCGCGTAATCTCGACCGAGACGCCGGCCTCGGGAACGACGGTCCCCGTCGCGGGGTCCCAGACGGTCGCCATGAGGTGGACGTCGTCGGCGTCGCGGATCGACGTTCGCGAGACCGATCGCCCCGAAACGGTCCAGAACCGGTGTGGGTAGCTGTAGGACAGGCCCACCCGAAACGGTCCCGCGTCGGCGGTCCCGACGCCCGCCATCCCCTCGATGTGGGTCGGGTAGTAGACGCCGTCCGGTCGGTCCGAAAGCACCGGCGGCACCGTCAGCGGTTTCGTCTCGACGCCGCCGAAACAGCCGGCGAGGGCCGCGCCGGCGGCACCGGCGACCGTCCCGAGGAACCCGCGTCGGTTCATCGATGCCCGGTTGGAATCCGAGCAAAAAACGGCTGTCGGTCGTGACAACGACGACTCGGGGCCCCTCAGACCCCCGTTTCGGGTGGAAACCTTACCCGTCTCCGGCACGTACGGTAACGCAAGGCAGTCGGGCGGTATCCCGCCCGACCGTCCACGCCAATGACGCACTCAGCACACACACCAGCGTCACGGAAGGAGTCGCTCCCGGTCCCGCCGGACGAGCCCCTCGACGATCGCTCCCGGCGCGCCCGCGAGGAGCGGATGGCAGTGACCGCCTTCGGGACCAACGTCTACGAGGTCGCCAGCGAGAGCGGCTACACCTACCTCGTCGACGTCGGTGCCGGCCGGTGTACCTGCCCGGATCACGTCATCCGCGGCGAACGCTGCAAACACCTCCGGCGCGTCGCCATCGAGATCACCGAGGGTCGCGTCCCGCCGCCGGGCCACGTCGCCCGTTCCTGCCGAGTCTGTGGCGATGAAACGTTCGTCCGCAACGACGCCGACCCGCCGTTCTATTGCGACCGCCACCGGCTTTCGGTCGGCGACCGCGTCCGGGATCGCGAAACCGGCGTGAGCGTGGTCGTCGTGAGCGTTTCCGACCGGCGTGCCGACGAGGTGACGGTGACCGCGACGGGCGAACTCGTCGCCGATTACGCCGGCAACGAGGGGTATCCGCGGGACGATTCCGTGGTCGGCGTCGTCTATCCCGAGTCGGTCCGGATGACCCCCGAGGGCGCTCGGCCGCCCGAACTTCGCGTGTACTCGTTCCCGTATTCGCGGCTGGAAGTCGAGTGAGACGACGGATCCGCCACCGAACCGTTCACACGTATTTCCGCAGTTGCGATTCGACGTAGTCGTCGATCGCCGCCCGGTTTTGCCGAATCACGTCCGGATCGTCGAGCGTCACGCCGCGTTCGATCGCGCCGAGGGCGGTCGAGTAGACGTACTCCGCGACGCGCTCGGAGTTGACGGCCCGGAACTGCCCGGCTTCGATCCCGCGTTCGATCGCGCGGACGAGTTCCGAGACGATCAGGTCGTCCGAGCGCTCCAGTTGTTCGTGATACCCCTCGTGATAGGGAGCCTGCGACCGGAGTTCGAGCAGCGCCCGCCGAAACTCGATCCCTTCGTCGTCCATCTCCGGCGGCAGGAGTCGGTCGAGTATCGCCACGAGGTGATCGCACGGATCCTCGTCGTCGATGTCGGCCAGTTCGGCCTCGAGTCGGTCCAGCAGGAACCGCAGGAAATCCTCCAGGAGACTCGCCTTGTCGTCGTAATGATAGTAGAGCAGCGACCGACTCTTGTCGAACTCGTCGGCGATGTTCGAGATGCTCGTCTCTGGATACCCGTGCTTGCAGAGCGCCCGGTAGGTCGCCTGCATGATGGCTTCCTCGGTGGTTTCCGGAGACTCGGCGTCGGTCATCGACTGGTCGTTTGGTCAGGTCGCGGGATTAAACCCCCTTTCGATTCCCGGACTGCAAGGGCTGGGCGGATCGGAAATCGCCTTCGGATGCACTACCGTCGCCGACCCGGTCCGAGAACGGGACTCCCGTCG
>DATFIX010000044.1:0-5026 GCA_035269625.1 Natrialbaceae archaeon | reverse complement strand
GCGGCGAAGGGATCGTCGCGCGTCAGGACGTAGGCAGTGTTGATCCCGCCCTGCGAAAAGCCGGTGCAGAACAGCCGGTCGGGGTCGGCCCAGCCGCGATCCACGACGGCTTCGACGCCGGCCAGCAGGTCCTCGACCTCGACGGTGTTCCACTTCCCCTTGAGACGCTCGGAGAAGTCGCGACCGTAGGAGGTCGATCCGCGATAGTTCACTTTCAGGAGGACGTAGCCGCGGGTGGTGAAGACGCCGTCGTTGAACGTCCACCCGGGCTGGTCGTAGGTCATCGGCCCGCCGTGGATGTCGAGCACGAGCGGTCGCGGATCGGGATCCTCGGGATCGAAGTCCGGCGGCGCGACGGCGAGCGCTTCGATCTCGGTCCCGTCGTCGCTCTCGAAGGTCAGCCGGTGGACCTCGGGCTGGTCGTAGGTCTCCAGCAGGTCCTCGTTCGTCGTCGTGAGTCGGCGGCGTGGGTCGTCATCGCCAGTGCCTGCGTCGAGGTCCTCGACGTCCATCGCGTGGAGGTCTCGGCCGTCCTCCGGATCCGTGACGATGGTCGCCACCGTGTCCGCTTCGACGTCCAGGCCGACGATCGATTTGTCCTCGGCCTGGCGGTCGAAGACGCGCTCGGGATCGTCTTCGGTCGCGTCGAAGCGACAGATCCGGGTTCGCGCCTCGTCGCCGACCAAGGAGACGATGGTCTCGTCCTCGATCCACTGCGGCGGGCCGCCCCAGGCCAGCGTCCGGTCGAGTGACGCCGAAACCGACCGGTAGCTCCCGTCCTCGGGGTCCGCCACATAGAGTTCGGTCGGGACGTACCAGTTGTCGGGCTTGCGGCTGGCGAACGCGAGTTTCGAGCCGTCGTGGTTCCAGGCCAGGCGTTCGGCGGCCAGGTCCCCGTCGGTCACCCGGGTCAGGTCGTCGCCGTTCGGCGCGATGGTGTAGACGTTCTGGACGTAGGTGTCGTCCGGATCCATGCCCCGGTAGGAATGGAACGCGATCCGGTCGCCGTCGGGACTCCACCGCGGTCCCGGCCCGCCCATGACGCCGCCTGCGCCCCTAGCGTAGGCGTCGTCGAGTCGTCGTTCCTCCCGTGTGTCGAGGTCGACGACGAACAGGTACGTCGTGACGTCATCGAGCCACCCCTTGCCGTCGAACTTGTGCTGGAGGCGGTCCACCTCGACCGGCCCGTCCTCGTCGCGGCGCTCGCGGAGGTACTCGGCCTCTTCGTCGGTCGGATCGCGCGAGGCGATGACGACGCGCTGGCCGTCGGGAGCCCAGTCGAAGTCCACGACGCCCTCGTCGCGATCCGTTATCTGCCGGGCGTCGCCGCCGCGCTCCAGGTCGAACACCCAGAGCTGGGGGTTCGGCCCCTCGCCGCCGGTTCCCGTTTCCTCGTCCTCGTCGGTCTCGTTTTCTTCCGCCGCTTTCTCTTCCTCGTCGTCCGACCGTTCGACGGTCAGTTCGAGGTCTTCCTCGCGAGCCGCAACGAACCCGAGTTTCGACCCGTCGGGGCTCCACTTGGGCGAACTCGCGTCGGAGGCGCGGGCGAGCCGATACGGGTCCTCGCTCCCGTCCGTCGGGACCGTAAACAGCGACGAGTGGCTCTCGTCGTCCCCGTCGTCGTATTCGGTGGCGACGAACGCCGCCCGCCCGCCGTCCGGCGAGAGCGCGACGTCCGAGAGGAGGGTCACGTCGTAGTACGAATCGAGCGGCAATGGCTCGGTCATGCCACGAACCACCGCACGGATCCGATAAGTTCCTTGGGTTCCGGCAGGGGGGTCGTCGAGTGGAACGGATCGCGTCGGCAGGTGTGTTCTCCCGAACGATTTCCCGCTCCGCAAAAATTTTAGGTTTACCAAAATCCTTATAGCCGGCACGTCACTTACCTCTGGATAATGTCGGTCGACTCCCCCACGGCGGACGAGGACGCCTCGGTCGACGAACCGGCCCCAGTGACGGCCTGCGAGACGCGGCCGGGGCGGTTCGTGTTCACCATTGCCGACAACTCGGACGCCTGGATCGCTTCGGACCTGGCGATGACGCCGGAGCGGTAACGCGAAAAACGGAAGCAGCTATTCTCGACGGGGACGATCAGTGGGTCGAATCCTCGAGGACCAGCGTGTCGCCTTCGAGGTAGTGTTCGATGTGGTGGGCCGCGTCCTCGACCTCGACGATGTTCTCCCGGATCACCTGTGCGGAGGTGTAGTCACCGAGGTTCTCGGCGAGTTCGACGTGCTCGCGGAGCGATTCGAGGATGTCGCCGTACATCTCCAGGTCGTTTTCGAGCGACGTCCGAACGTCGTAGACGTCCTCGCCCTCCGGTTCGACGGGAGCGAACTCTTCGAGGTTCTTCCCGCCAGCGACGGGAACGCCGCCCAGCGCCTGGACGCGCTCGGCGAGTTCGTCGGCGAACTCCTCGGCCTCCCCGGCGGCCTCGCCGAGGAAGAGGTGCAGATCGCGGAACTCGGCCCCGACGACGTTCCAGTGGTGTTTCTTGAGCTGATGGTACAGGACGTAGGTCGCGGCCAGGTCGGCGTTCAGCGCGTCGACGACCTGTTCGGCCTTGTCCCGGTCGATGCGGAGTTCGTTTTCCTCGACGGTGCCGGCTTCCTGGAGGACGGTCTCCTGGGTGCTCATAGCATTCCAAGCATCGATCGGGAGTCACTTAAATATTTTGTATTTTGAAAACTCTAGTTCCGATTCTTGAAAACTGAATTCATTATATTGCTGCGACTATCTCGCAAAGGAGAAAAACCGGTCCCCAGCGGTCGCCAACGGCGATTTGATCCCCGGTCCGCGGAAGGATGTATACCGCCGACGGCGGAGGCCTTCGAGAAGGTTGCGGGGGGAGGAACACGGGATCGACGCCGAGGGTCACGAGGTCGACGAGGATGAGCGATCGACCCCGAACGACTCCCTGAGATCGCCGGTGCGACGGTCGTCGACATCCGAATTGAACCAATGTCGTAATCGTGATACTCGTTCTCGCGAGGCATCCAAAGCGGTAGTTGAGTAGCTTTAACCCCTTGGGTTCGGAACTTTCGAGTATCCATGAGCAGCCTAGAAAAACTGTTCGCGCCGGAGAGCGTCGCCGTGGTTGGGGCCACCGAGCGAGAAGGGTCGGTCGGACACGCAATCATGACGAACCTCCTCGAGGAGTTCGACGGGGAGGTCGTTCCGATCAACCCGAAGCGCGACGAACTGTTCGGACTGGACTGTTACGAGGACCTGAGCCAGGTCCCCTACGCGGTCGACATGGCCGTCGTGGTCGTTCCGCCGACGATCGTCAATGACGTCGTCAAGCAGGCCGGCGAGGTCGGCGTCCAGAACCTCGTCATCATCACGGCCGGGTTCGGCGAGACCGGATCCGAAGGGGCACAGCGGGAGGAAGAACTCAAGGAGATCGCGGAGGAGTACGACCTCAACATCGTCGGGCCGAACTGTCTGGGCATCATGAACACCGAGGTCGGGATGAACGCGACGTTCGGTCCCGACAGCCCGCTCGAGGGAGACATCTCGTTCATGAGCCAGTCCGGGGCGTTCATCACCGCCGTCCTCGACTGGGCGCTCGACGAGGGCATCGGGTTCAAGGACGTCGTCTCGCTCGGTAACAAGGCCGTCCTCGACTCGACCGACTTCATCGAGGTCTGGGGCGAGGACGAGGATACCGACGTCGTCATCGGCTACCTCGAGAGCATCGACGAGGGCGCCGAGTTCATCGAGACCGCCCGCGAGGCGAGCAAGGAAACGCCGATCGTCGTCCTGAAGTCGGGTCGCACCGAGGCCGCCGCCCAGGCCGCCTCCTCGCACACCGGTGCCATCGCCGGTGCCGAGGCCGCCTACGAGGCCGGCTTCAAGCAGTCGGGCGTCCTCCGGGCCAACACCGTCCAGGAGATGTTCGACTACGCGCGTGCCCTCTCGGGCATGCCCCTCCCGGACACCGAGAAGGTCGCCATCGTCACCAACGCCGGCGGTCCCGGCGTGATGGCGACCGACGCCGTCGGCGACTCCGACGTCCTCGAGATGGCCGAGTTCGAGGACGAGACCATCGAGGCCCTCGAAGAGGAGATTCCCGAAGGTGGGAACCTCTACAACCCGATCGACGTTGTCGGCGACGCCGACGTCGAACGGTTCAAGAAGGCCCTGGACATCGCCCTCCAGGACCCGAACGTCGGGTCCGCGCTCGTCCTGTCGGCCCCGACGGCCGTCATCGACTACGAGGAGGCCTCGGACATGGTCGCCGAGATGTCCGAGAAGTACGGCCTGCCGATCGCCGGCTGTCTGATGGGCGGGGAGCGGGCCCAGAAGGCCAACGAGGCGCTCAGCGAGTACGGCATCCCGAACTACTTCGACCCCTCCCAGGCGATCAAGGCCATCGAGGGGCTCACCAAGTACGCCAACACCCGCAAGGAGGAGATCCAGGAGCCCACCGAGTACGACGTCGACCGCGAGCGGGCCAGGGAAATCCTCGAGCGCGCCAAGGAGGGCGAGGACAACCGCCTCGGCGTCGAAGCGATGGACCTGCTCGACGCCTACGGCATCCCGACGCCGACCGGTGACATCGTCGACTCGCCCGACGACGCGTACGACGTCGCGGAGAAAGTCGACGGTCCGGTCGTCATGAAGATCGTCAGCCCGGACATCCTCCACAAGTCCGACATCGGCGGCGTCAAGGTCGGCGTCGAACAGGACGACGTGAGGGATGCCTACGAAGACCTCATCACGCGAGCGCGGAACTACCAGCCGGACGCCAACATCATCGGCGTTCAGGTCCAGGAAATGATCGATCTCGACGACCAGACCGAAACGATCGTGGGCATGAACCGCGATCCCCAGTTCGGCCCGCTCGTGATGTTCGGACTGGGCGGTATCTTCGTCGAGATCATGGAGGACACCTCCATCAGGGTCGCCCCGGTCTCCGAGACGGAAGCGACCGAGATGGTCGACGAAATCGAGGCGGCACCCCTGCTGCGAGGCGCCCGCGGACGAACGCCAGCCGACGAAGACGAGATCATCGAGACGATCC
>DATFIX010000043.1:0-7407 GCA_035269625.1 Natrialbaceae archaeon | reverse complement strand
CATGTCTGTACAGCGGTACTCGACGGTACCCTCCGCGGGGTGGACCGCGGTGATCGTCTCCGTGATCTTGCCGCAGTTTTCGCAGATCGGGTTGAACGGGACGTAGTCCTCGTCGACCTTGTCCTGGTAGTCCGCGAGCACCTTCCGGGCCTTCTCGCGGTGTTCGAGGAGATACCGGGTGACGTCCTCGAAGGTGCCGTCCTCGTAGAGGTCGGTGTTCGAGAGTACCTCGATCGGGACGCCCATGCGATCGGCGCTGTCCTGGATGAGGTTGGCGAAGTGGTCGCCGTAGGAATCACAGCACCCGAACGGGTCGGGAACGTCGGTGTAGGGATGGCCGAGGTTGCGTCCGAGGGCGCCGGCGTTCACCTCGCCCAGATCCACGACGTTCCCGTCCAGGTCGGCCAGTTTGCGGGGGAGCTTTCGGAGGGGGTCGCGGTCGTCGGCGGTGAACACCTGCCGGACCGAGTGCCCGCGGTCGCGCAACGCCTCGGCCACGAAGTAGTTGCGCATGATCTCGTTGACGTTGCCCAGGTGGGGCACGCCAGAGGGCGAGATGCCACCCTTGACGACGATCGGATCCTCGGGGTCGCGGGCCTCGATCCGGTCGGCCACTTCGTCGGCCCAGAAGACGTGGTGGGTCTCGCCGCCCTCCTCGGTCTCGCCCGACTGGAGGGTGTACGGGCTGTGAGTCCCGTCGCTGTGACTCGTCTCGTTCCCGCCGTCGGCGTCGCTGCTCATCGGCCCCACCCCGGCGGTTCGGGCGTGCCCTCCGGCACCACGTCGGTCCCGTCGTACTCGCCGCGCTGGACGGCGGCGGCGATGCGCTCGGGATCGGTCCCGTCGAGGACGATCGTCCGGATGCCGGCCCGTTCGATCACCTTCGCACCCAGGAGGTCGACGGGTGCCGGCGACCCGGCGTTCATGTCCATGCCGGCGATCAGGTCGACGAGTTCGCCCGGCGTGAGTCGTTCGTAGCGCTCCGCGTCGGGGTCCTCGTTCGGATCGGCCGAGAACACGCCGGGGACGCTCGTCGCGTACACCAGGAGGTCGGCCTCGACGTACTCGGCCAGCGCGGCGGAGACGGCGTCGGTGGTCTGGGCCGGCGTCACGCCACCCATGACACAGACGTCGCCGCGCTGGATCGCTTCCCCGGCCGCCTCGTAGTCGGTCGGCGGCGCGACGACCGCGTCCGACTCGAGGGCGGCGATCAGCAGGCGGGCGTTCAGTCTGGTCACGTCGATGCCGATCCGGTCGAGTTCGATCTCGTTGGCGCCCAACTCGCGGGCCGCCCCGATGTATTCTCGGGCGACGGACCCGCCGCCGACGACGATCCCGAGGTCGTGCCCGTCGGTCGCCAGGTCGTCGACGATCGAGGCGTGGGCCGCAACGCGCTCGGCCGCACGGGTTCGATCGTCGCCGAGGTCCGGCGCGAGGACGCTCCCGCCGATAGAGACGACTACGTTCATGCTATCGCCGAGTAGCCAGGTTGCGGTCTTAAGGATTGTCAACCGGTGGGCCGCCAGGCGGTCGTGCCCGTTCCCAACCGGTGGCGACACCTACAAGCGCTGCCGGGCCTACCGACCCCACATGAAAGTACTCGGCGTCGTCGGCCCGTCAGATTCGGGCAAGACCACCCTGGTCGAACGGCTGGCCGAGCGACTCGACGAGGTCGGACGAGTCGCGACGGTCAAACACCTCACGCACGCCCCCGACCTCGACACCGAGGGGAAGGACACCGACCGCCACCGGGAGGCCGGCGCGATGGCAACGTACGGCATCACCGACGACGAGGGCTGGTTCGCCCTGGGTGACGAGCGCACGCTCCGGGCGACCATCGACGACCTCGCGCCGGACTACGATTACTGCCTGGTCGAGGGGTTCAGCGACGCCAGGATTCCGCAGGTCGTCCTCGGCGGGCGGGACCACGCCGGTCGGACGCTCGCCGAAGCGCCCGAGGCCGACGCGGTCGACGTCGAGGACGTCGTTGCGGCACTCCGCCGGACCGAACCGTACGAGACCCTCGGGTCGCTGGTTGCCCGGGTGAAACGCTCCCACTGCGCCGAGGAGGCCGGGGCTATCGCCACCTTCACCGGCATGGTCCGGGCGAAGGAGGACGAGGACGACGACCCCACCGAATACCTCGAATTCGAAAAGTACGAGGGCGTCGCCGACGAGCGGATGCAGACGCTCCGCGAGGAACTCGAGGAACGCGATGGCGTTCTCGAGGTTCGCCTCCACCACCGGACGGGCCTGGTCGAGGCCGGCGAGGACATCGTGTTCGTCGTGGTGCTGGCCGCCCACCGCCGGGAGGCGTTCCGCGCCGTCGAGGACGGCATCGATCGCCTGAAGGAGGAGGTGCCGCTGTTCAAGCGCGAGGTGACGGTCGAGGACGAATTCTGGGTGCACGAGCGCTCCTGAGCACCCCTGGCCCCGTGTCGGCACGCTGTAATGAGATGGAATTGGAGATGCGGGGATAACGTATTAGCTACGGTTGTAAAACGTCTAAAGGCCTCTCGAAGCGTCGTAAAACGAACTCGGAGGGGTAAAAACGTCGATTGAAACCCCGATTTGGCCTGAAAGCATTCGAAATCGACCGAAGCAACTGCCCTTTATAACATCCTTCCGGGGTATAGGTCGGATCGAGGCCAAAACATGAGCGCTACCACGCAGCCCTCCACGGAGAGCAAGGAAGAACGCCTGAAGCGCTTCCTCCGGCGCAAGGCCGAGGACGGCGAGCTCTACTTCAAGAGCAAGTTCATTTCCGAGGAAGTCGGGCTCTCTCCGAAAGAGATCGGTGCCCTGATGGTCAAACTCAAGGACTCGGCCACCGATCTCGAAATCGAGAAGTGGTCGTACACGAGCGCGACGACCTGGCGCGTCGAACCGGCGTAACCGAGCGGTTCCAATCGATCCACGTCCCCGCCCGCCTTCCTTTCTCTTCGATTACCGATTCCACCGGGAGCCGTGGGTTTATCCCCGACCAACCCTAACGCCGGGTGATGACCGAGATCGAATCGCCGGAGGACGGGCCTTCGCCCGACCGGTTCCGGGACGTCTTTCACGTCTACGAAGTCCGGACCGACGGCGATCGAATCCACTACTACGGCGAGCCACTCGTCGACCACGACCGGTTGGTCGAGGAGATCTGGCCGATGTTCCGGGCGGCGGACTACGAGGTCCGTCTGACCCGGCAGACTGGCGAGTTCGTCCTGGTCGCGGAACCCCGGAGCAAGGGCCAGGACGGGATTCCGTGGACGAACGTCGTCCTCGCGATCGCGACGGTGCTGACGACGCTGTACGCCGGTTCGATCTGGTACCAGGCCGATCTCGCGGCCGATCCGCTCAACGTCCTCCAGGGATGGCCCTTCGCCCTGGGCATCATGACCGTCCTGGGCATCCACGAGATGGGCCACTACGTGATGAGCCGTCACCACGACGTCGAGGCCACGCTCCCCTATTTCATCCCGATCCCGACGTTCATCGGGACGCTGGGGGCCGTGATCCGGATGAAAGGTCGCATGCCTTCGCGCAAAGCGTTGTTCGACATCGGGGTCGCCGGTCCCCTGGCGGGCATCGTTGCCACGGTCGTGGTGACGACGGTCGGGCTCTACCTTCCGCCCGTCACGATTCCGCCCTCGGTGATGAACAGCCAGAACGCCGTCGAGATCACGTTCGGCTACCCGCTCCTCTTGCAGTTCCTCTCGACGGTGACCGGGCAGCCCCTCCAGTACGAGGCCGCGAACAAGGCGGTCAACCCGGTCGTCATCGCGGGCTGGGTCGGCATGTTCGTCACCTTCCTCAACCTCATCCCCGTCGGGCAACTCGACGGCGGCCACGTCGTTCGCGCCATCCTCGGTCGCCAGCAGGAGCGGATCGCGGCGGTCGTGCCGGCGCTGTTGTTCGGCCTCGCTGGGTACCTCTACTTCGTCGACGACGTCGCCGGGAACGCCGTCTTCCTGTGGGTGTTCTGGGGACTGTTCGCGTCGGTGTTCGCCTTCGTCGGCGCCGCGACGCCGGTACAGGACGAGGCGCTCGATGGCCGGCGAAAGCTGGTCGGGATCCTCACGCTCGTGGTGGGGATTCTCTGTTTCCATCCCGTCCCGATCCAGATCGGCTAGTCGCCTTCGGGAATTAGCCGTCCGTCGCCCCGTGATCGTAGCCCCGATCGGGCAAAGTTTCGCCGTCGATTGCGATCCCTGCGTCGGCGTCGGTCACGTCGCCGATGTCGGTGATCGGGACGGACGCCGCCTCGCGAACCTCCTCCAGCGCGGATTCCGGCACCGTAAAAACCAGCTCGAAGTCCTCGCCGAAGTACAGCCCCATCGACCGGCGGTCGGCCTCGTCGGTCGCCAGGTCGTCGACGGCCTCGTGAACCGGGATCGCGTCGGCGTCGATCGCGAACCCGCAGTCGCTCGCCTCGGCTAACTGGTGGAGCGAGCGCGCGAGGCCGTCGCTCGAGTCCATCATCGCGGTCGCGTGGGGCGCGATGGCTCGACCGGTCTCGACCCGGGGATCGAACCGAAAGAGGTCGTTCGCCCGGTCGGTTTCGCCCCGCTCGAACAGTCGGACCGCGGCGGCGCTCCGGCCGAGGTCGCCCGTGACACAGACCCGATCCCCGGGAGACGCGCCGGATCGCCAGACTGGCTCGTCGGTCCGACCGAGTGCGGCCGTCGAGACGGTGAACTCGCCGTGGTGATCGAGGTCGCCACCGACGTATCGCGCGCCGACGCGCTCGCAGACGTCGTTAGCGCCCCGGACGAACGCCAGGAGGTCCTCCGGTTCGAAGGCGGGGACGCCGTAGGCGGCGACCGCAGCCGTCGCCTCGGCTCCCATCGCGCCGACGTCCGAGAGCGAGGCCCCCACCGCCCGCCAGCCAGCCGTGTAGTGGGTGACGCCGTCCGGGAAGTCCGTCGACTCGTGGAGCATGTCGATCGTCAGCACCTGGTCGCCCACCACGGCCGCGTCGTCGCCCGCGTCGGGGAGTTCGTCCGCGAGCAACCCCAGGGCCGTCCGTTCGTCCATGGGCGATAGTTCCGGCGGCGGGGAGAAAAGGAGACCGGTCGGCGGCGTTTCCGTTTTGGGGCGGCCGTTGCCGGGAAGACGACGCGCTTAAATGCCGGCAGGGGAAATTCCCTTCCATGACTACGCTGTACGACGTCCCCGCGGAGGACCTCATCGAGGCCGTCGCGGCGGACCTCGAGGACCGCATCGAGGAGCCGACCTGGGCTTCGCTCGCCAAGTCGGGCGAACACGCCGAACTCCCGCCCGAACAGGACGACTTCTGGTTCGTCCGGGCCGCCAGCCTGCTCCGCAAGGTCGCCATCGACGGCCCCGTGGGCGTCGAGCGCCTCTCGACGGAGTACGGCGGTGCCAAGGAGGGCTCCAACCGGTACCGCGTCGCGCCGAAACGCCGCGCCGACGGTTCGAAGAACGTCATCCGGACGATCCTCCAGCAGCTCGAGGAGGAGGACCTCGTCGAGACCGCCGAGGGCGAGGGCCGCCGAATCACCCCCGAGGGCCGCAGTCTGCTCGACGACGTCGCCGGCCAGGTCATGGAGGACCTCGACCGCGCCGACCTCGAACGTTACGCCTGAAACGCACCGATTTTCCGCGTTCGGTTCCACCCCGTCGAGCGCCCCGTCCGTTCCGCCCTGTCGAGAAAGATTCATGCTCGTCGCTCCGCGAGGCCAATACACTGTGACCGCGGAGCCTGCCATCGAGACGGCCGCCCTGCGAAAGGTGTACGACGGCGAGGTTGCCGTCGAGGATCTCTCCCTGACGATCGAACGAGGGACCATCTACGGCTTTCTGGGGCCGAACGGTGCCGGGAAGACGACCACGATGCGGATGCTGACGACGCTCACGAGACCGACCTCGGGGTCGGCCAGCGTCGCCGGTCGTCCCATCTCGAATCGCGACGCGGTGACGCCCCACATCGGTTACCTCCCGGAGGAACCGCCGCTGTACGACGAGTTGACCGGTCGCGAGCAACTGGAGTACTTCGCCGGCCTCCGTGATCTGCCCGAGTCGACGGCCGACGAGCGGATCGACGCACTCCTCGATCGGTTCGGGATGACCGGCGACGCTGACAAGCGGATCGACGCCTACTCGAAGGGGATGCGCCAGAAGATCGGGGTCATCCAGGCGATGCTCCACGAACCCGAGGTGGTGTTCCTCGACGAACCGACCAGCGGGCTGGACCCCCGCGCGGCCCGGACGATGCGCGATACCATCGCGGACCTCGCCGACCGCGAAATGACGGTGTTCCTCTCGACGCACATCCTGCCCGTCGTCGACGAACTCGCCGACGTCGTCGGCGTCCTCCACGGCGGCCGTCTCGTGGCCGAGGGGACGCCCGACGGCCTGAAACAGCGAGCCGAGACCGGCGAACAGCGGAGTCTGGAGGACGCGTTCCTCGAAGTCACGACCGAGGAAACGGCCGAACCGACGGCCTGAATCGGATGACGGGACGACGGTCGGTTTCTATTCGGCGACGGCAACCGCCCGGACCGGCGCGCCGTCCGTCTCGGCGATGGCCAGGGGATAGGCGTGGATGGTGACCCGTTCGGGAAGCCGATCGAGTCCGCGCAGGTTCTCGATGACGAAGCGCTCCGCACCCAGCAGAACGTGATGGGCGGGAATCCCAGGGGCGTCGCCGTCCGATCCCGTTTCGGTTCCGCTCGACCAGCCCTCCACTGGCGGCGTCGGGTCCGGACTGAACGTGTCGAGCCCCACGTGATACCCACGATCGGCCAGCCACTCGGCTGCCGCGGGGGCGAGGAACGGGTGGTCGCGATACCGGTCCGTTCCCCAGTGGTCGTCCCAGCCGGTGTGGAGGAGAAGGAGGTCGGCCTTGGCTGGCGGTCCCGCCGTCTCGATGCGGTCGCGGGAAATCGCCGATCGCGCCCCGACGTCGGTACAGTCGATCACCGCCGCGTCGAACCGGAAGGCGGCCACGTCGAACGCGTCGAGGGGCTTCCCGTCGGGTTCCGTGTGGGCGGGCGCGTCGACGTGGGTGCCGGCGTGGGTGCCGAGCGTCAGGCTACTCGACCGGTAGCCGTCCTCGGCCATCGTCGCGTGCGGTTCGATAGACACCGGCGGGTCACCGGGGTAGACCGGCATGCCGGACTCCACGGGCTGGGTGAGATCGTACGTGCTCATGCGAACTCGATCGCCGTCAGTCCGGGTTGCAGAAGGCCATCGCTTCGCGGACGGCCTCCTTGTGGCCCAGGATGGTGATGTGATCGCCGCGCTCGAGGGTCAGTTCCGGGTCCGGGACGAACGTCTCCTCGTCCCGGGAGATGAGCGCGATCAGGGACCCGTCCGGCAGGTCGTCGGTGAGGTCCTCCACCGTCCGGCCGACGATGGTCTCGGCGGTCACCTCGATCTCCTGGACGTCGCCGG
>DATFIX010000042.1:0-7971 GCA_035269625.1 Natrialbaceae archaeon | reverse complement strand
GACGTCGTCGGGGACCTCCGCCACGGGGCCCGAGACGGCCTGCCGGGTTTCGAGTTCCGCCTCCATCTCCTTGGCGCGGTCGTAGCGTCGGCCCGCGCTCTCTGCGGCGTCGCGATCCATGTCGAGCGTGACGTCGATCGACTCGCCTTCGGGCGTCTCCAGGGTCATCTCGATCTCGCCCGCCTCCCAGTGGTCGCCCTCGCTGTTGCGCGCCCGTTCGAGGCGGTCTTGCACCTGGTCGATCCGGGTGAGGATCGTGTCGGCTTCCGTCCGCAGGCGCTCGACTTCGGACCGGGAGACCATCGTCGGTGGGGTGGTACGGCCGGGCGCGGTTTACCGATTGTGACGGCGGCAGGACAATGGCTCTCGCAAGTGCCCCGCCGAAACGCTCTCGACACCGTTTTCCACCTCGCGCTCCCGGCCTGACACATGCAGATCACGTTCCTGGGCACCGGCAGCGCAATGGCGACGCGGGACCGCCACCAGACCGGCATCCTGCTGGAAGACAGAGCGGCGGACGGCCCCCTGCTCGTCGATTGCGGGGCCGGCGTCCTGCACAACCTCGCACGAACGTCGGTCGGGTACGAGGGCGTCGACACCGTCCTGCTGACCCATCACCATCTCGATCACATGGCGGATCTCCTCCCGTTGCTCAAGGCCCGGTGGCTGGCCGGCGAGGAGCACCTGACGGTGGTCGGCCCCGAGGGCACCGAGGACGTCCTCGAATCCTGGCTCGACGCCTTCGACTACCTCCGGGGTCGGATGGATCTCGAAATCCGCGAAATCGGGGCCGGCGAGTTCGACGTCGCGGGGTTCGACGTACGGGCGATGGAGACGCGCCACTCGGTGGACTGTCTCGCCTACCGGTTCGACGACCGGTTCGTCTTCAGCGGCGACTCGGAGGCGTTCGACGAACTGGCGGGGTTCGCCCAGGGCGCGGCCGTCTTCGCCCACGACTGCTCGTTCCCCGACGGGATCGAGGTCGACAATCACCCCACGCCATCGACGCTCGGTGAGGCCCTGTCGGGGGCCGAGATTGGACGAATCTACCTCACCCACCTCTATCCCCACACCGAGGGCAAGGAGGAGGAGATGATCGAGTCCATCGGCGACCACTACGACGGCGACGTTCGGATCGCGTCCGACATGCTCTCGCTGACCGTCGAGTAGACGTCGCAGGCTCCCTCGTGGAGGAGGCAGCGCTCTTCCGCCGTCGAACCGACCCCGACGTTTCCTGTGGCTCTCCCGGCGACAAGTTTATGAGAGGTAATGTGTAAGTAGCATCATAACAACAGAAGTGTCATCTACATCATGACTACGGGAACCACGATCGGCGGACGGGAGGGATCGTAGCGTGAGTACGATCGAGCGCGTGGCGGGAATCATCACCGACCACAGCAAGGTCGTCATCCTGGTGATGCTCCTCCTGACGGCAGCGGTCGGGTGGGGTGCCCAGGAGGTCGAACAGTCATCGAACCTGGCGCAGTTCGAGAGCGAAACCGACGCGACGGCGACCTCGGACTACATCGCGGCGAACTTCACGCCGGGCGACGGCGACACGACGTCCGTCCAGATCATCGTTCGGGCGCGCGGCAACGGGAACGTGCTCTCGAAGGAGTCGCTGATCGCCTCGCTGGAATTCCAGCGAGACCTGCAATCACGGACGAAGATCAGCGGAACGCTCGTCGACGAAAACCCCACGATCGGCGTCGCGAACATCGTCGCGCAGACGGCGATCGTCAGCGAGCGAATGGGGGAACTGGAGCGACGTGGTGCCGAACTCGAGGCTCGCAACCAGTCGCTGCAGGAAGCGTACCAGCAACTGCAGGCCAACAGGACGCAACTCGAGGAAGCGAGCGCCCAGCTCGAGACGGATTTCGCCCGATTGCAGGCGAACCAGTCCGCACTCGCCAACCGGACCGATCGCCTCAACGCGACGGCCGAGTCGCTGGCGACCGAGTTGCTCACGATCAAGGCCCTCCAGGCGGAATACGACTCGCTCAACGCCTCGCTGGCCCAGGGCGCGGTCTCGCAGGCGGAATACGACCAGCGGGCAGCCGGCATCGAGGATCGAATTACGCAAGCGAAGGCGAACGCGTCGACGCTGTCCGAGATCGACGCGACCGAGGCAGCGACGTTCAACGCGACGGCCGCGCAGGTCAGGTCGCTCCAGCACCAGCTCCACGAACTCAACGTTTCGCTCGCGAACGGCGAGATCACGCAGGCTGAGTACGAGACGCAGGCGAGCGACATCGCGTCGAACCTGGACGCCGCGATCCGGGGCGGGAGCCAGGGCCTCCTGCAGGAGGAATACGCCGCCGTCGAGGCGCGTGCGGCGGAACTGAAACAACGCGCCCAGGAACTCCAAGAGCGTCAGGCGACCCTGCAACAGCGTGGCGAAGCACTCGAACAGCGGGGGCAGGAACTCCAGGAGCGCCAGGAGAAGCTGCTGGCCGACTTCGAGGCCTTCCAGGCGGACCTCGAAGCGCTCCAGCAGTCGCCGCCGTCCCCCAGCATCGCCGAACAGATCGAGATCATTCGCGCGATGAACCAGTCGGCACTCGAAGCGCACGTTTCGGCGCTGCTCAGGCCCGATAGTTCGCTCCCCGGCGGCGAACGGGCGCTCGAACTGATGCCGACGAACTACGAGCCCGGGTCGACGAGCGCCGACGCGCGGGTACTCGTCGTCACCCAGAACGTCGGGGCGTCGTCGGCGGTCAGGGCGCCGGGGGCATACAGCGACGAGATCGACCGGTCGATGACCGACAGCCTGACCATCGTCGCCCCGCTCGCGCTGCTGTTCGTGCTGGTCACGCTGCTGATCGCCTACCGCGACCTGCTCGACATCCTGCTGGGGATTCTCGGGATCGCCCTCGTCCTCGTGTGGGCGTTCGGCATCATGGGCTGGATGGACATCACGTTCAACCAGATCATGATCGCGGTGCCGGTGTTGCTGATCGGCCTGTCGATCGACTACGCGATCCACATCTTCATGCGCCACCGCGAGGAGCGGACCACCGACGTGAGCGGCGAGAAAACGCCGCGCGGGTCGATGAAGATCGCCCTCGCGGGCGTCGGCGTGGCCCTGGTGTACGTGACGGCGACGACCGTCATCGGGTTCCTCTCGAACCTGGTGAGCCCGGTCCCGCCGATCCAGGACTTCGGCGTCGTGAGCGCGGCGGGCATCACGGCGGCGCTTTTGGTCTTCGGACTCCTCATCCCCGCGCTCAAGGTCGAATTCGACTCCCTGCTGGAAGGGTGGGGCCTGGATCGCAAGAAGCGCGCGTTCGGGACCGGCGGCGGCCGGTTCAGTAAGGCCATCTCGCTCGGGTCGACGGCCGCGAAACGGATCCCGGTCGTCGTCGTCCTGCTGGCGCTGGTCCTGTCGGCCGGGGCCGGCTACTACGGGTCGCAGGTCGATACGACCTTCGAGCAGGAGGACTTCCTCGCCGACGACCCGCCCGAGTGGATGATGGAGCTTCCGGAGCCGTTTACGCCCGGGGAGTACACCACGAAGCAAAACCTGGACTACGTCTACAGCAACTTCCAGACGCCCGACCAGCAGGGGGAGATACTGATCGAGGCCGGGCGCAACGGCGACGTGACGTCGCCGGACGTGCTGGCGAAGATCGACGAGGTATCGACGACCGCGAAGGACAAACGGGCCGTCTACAAGGGACCGGGCGGCGAGCCTGACGTCCTCAGCCCGCTGACCGTAATGCACGACGTCGCCGCCACGAACGCGACCTTCGACGAGACGTTCCAGACCGCCGACACCGACGACGACGGCGTGCCCGAGGAGAACGTGACGGCCGTCTACGACGCGCTCTACGACGTCGCGCCCGACCGGGCGGTGACGGTCATCCAGCGCGAGGACGGCGAGTACGTCGCCCTCCGGATGCAGATCGCCGTGAAGGGATCGGCCACGCCCGATCGCATCACGAACCAGATGGAGTCCCTCGCCGGAATCGTCGACGGGACGGCGAACGTCCGTGCCACGGCGACCGGCGACCCGATCGTGAACAAGGTCATCCAGGACCAGTTGCTGGACACGGTGATGGAGAGCCTCGGAGTGACCCTGGTGGCCGTCTTCGCGTTCCTGATGATCGCCTACCGGATCAGGACCGGCAGCGCGACGCTGGCGTTCGTCACGCTCCTGCCGGTCGTGCTGGCCGTCGGGTGGATCCTCGGGACGATGTACCTGCTTTCCATCCCCTTCAACGTCGTCACCGGGACCATCACCAGCCTGACCATCGGGCTGGGGGTGGCGTACACGATCCACCTGAGCGAGCGCTACACCTTCGAACTCGACCGTCACGACTCCGTCGCCGAGGCGATGGACACGAGCACCGTCGGGACGGGGGGCGCGCTGCTGGGCAGCGCCGCCACCACCGCCGGCGGGTTCGGCGTGCTGGCGTTCTCGATCCTGCCCGTACTCCAGCAGTTCGGCATCATCACCGCCATTACGATCATCTACGCCTGTTTCGGCGCGGTGTTCATCCTGCCGAGTCTGCTGGTCGTCTGGACGCGCTATCTCGGGCCCGACGTTCCGCTCCGTGCGGACGAGGGACCGCTGGGCGACGAAGACGAGGAGGACGAGGAAGGCGAGGAGGGCAAGGAGGGCGATGAGGGCGATGAGGAGGAAGAGAGCGACGAGGAGGGTGACGAACTCGAAGACGACGGCGAAGCCGTCGAACCCGACGCGGAACCGATCGTCAGCGAGACGGGCGAAGAAGCGACCCGCGAACCGAGCGAGGAATCCGGCGAACCGAGCGAGGAATCCGGCGAACCGAGCGAAGAATCCAGCGAACCGAGCGAGGAGGAGTCCACGACTCCGACGACCGACACCGGGGCGGAGTCGTCCCCGGGAGGAGACGAAGCGGATGCGTCGGCGGCGACCACGATGGCCGAATTCGATAGCAGTCCGGACGACCGGGACGACGTCATCCTGGCGTCAGGAGCCACCGTGGCGGGCCGGCCGGAATCGGCCGAGGAACCGTCGATCGCGGTCGAACGGTCGATCGCTCCCGTCGAGGCCGAACCCGGCGAATCGGTCACCGTTGTGATCGTCGCCCCCGAGCGAACCGAGCGCGTCGTCCTCAGGGAGACCGTCCCCGGCGTGCGAGGCGGCGTCGAGTCGTTCGATCCCGAACCCACGCTTCGCACGAAGGACGGGCGGACCATCTACGTCGTCTGGGATCCCGAAACGGAGACGTCGGTCGGGATGACCTACACGACAACGGTTCCCGAGGACGCCGAACCGGGCGAGGTCCTGGAATTCGAGGGCGTCCTCGAACACGCAGGCGGCGAGATTCCGGTCGAGGGCGACCGGGCGGTGACCGTCGTGGACGACCGGCTGACCGAGTTCCTGGAGGACGGCACCGTGACCGAAGAGGGACTCGACGACGCCAGCAAAGCCGTCGCGGCCGGCGACCTCCCGGCCGGGGCGTTCGAGATGCTGTACCGTCGATGGCTCGCGGCCAACGACGAACCGGGCGAGGCGGAGGCGGCGGACGAGTCGGTGGCGGCGGACGAGGGCGACCGTCGGCCGTCGAGCGACGACCGCGACCGAGGGGAGTGATCGCGATGGACGAAGACGACGCCATCGAGGCGCTGGAACGACTCGGGCTGACGAGTTACGAGGCGAAGGTGTTCATCGCGCTCCAGAAACTGGGCTCGGGGACGGCGCGGGAGGTCCACCGCGTCGCCGACGTCCCGCGGTCGCAGGTCTACAGCGCCGCCGAGAGCCTCGAAGAGCGTGGCCTGCTCGACGTCCAGCAGTCCAACCCGATCCAGTACCGGCCGGTGAGCATCGAGGAGGCCAGCGAGACGCTTCGGGACCGGTTCGAACGCGAGCGCGGCCGGGCCGTGGAGTACCTGGAGAGCGTCAGGAGCCACCACGAGGACACCGAGGAACAGGAGGACATCTGGACGATCCGGGGCCGCGAGAACGTCACGGATCGGACCGTCGCCCTCGTCAGGGAGGCCGAAGACCGGGTGTTCTTCGCCACTGCCACTGTCGAATTCGCACCCGAAAGCGTCGTCCGGGCGATCCGGGACCGGGCCGACGCGGGGGTCCGCGTCACCGTCACGAGCGAGAACCCGGACGTGCGCGAGCGGTTCGCCGACCTGGAGGGCGTGACCGTGGACCGGCCGCCGGCCGAAGTGGCGAACAACGAGCGGGCCGGACGCGTCCTCTTCGTGGACGACGACACGCTGCTGTTGAGCGTTCTCGGCGAGGAGGAGCTTCCCGGGATCAGCGAGGAGACCGCCATCTGGAGCGCACGCACGAACTTCGCCATGGTCCTGATCCAGCTCATCGAGACGAGCCTGGCGACGATCGAAGAAGAGGCGTAGATCGGGCCAGCGCCGATCGTACCGCCCCGTAGACCGTGGCGACGGGGTGGAATCCGGGGCAAACCTCAAACCCTCTCCCCGCGGAGATGACATCGATGACTGACAACACTGACGTCGGACGCGTCGAACTGCCGTCCGAGTGGACGGAAGTCGCGTTCGAATGGGGGACCTACGGGCGAAACGATCGCGAGGGACTCGAGGCTACCTTCGAGAGCGAGGGACCGACGATCCGCATCCTGCCGGTTCGCTACGAGCGGGAGGGGCTAAACGAGACGATCGAGGCGCTGACCGATGACGTGCGCCAGACCCGCCGCCGGATTCAGATCGACGGGCCCGACCGCGTCACGCCACGAACGGCCTTCGGCGTTCACGTCAGCTATCGCCCGGTGTCGACCGAGCGCGAACTCTTCTACACGGTCGCGGCCGATCCCGGTGACGCCCTTGGCATCGCCGCCTGGATCGCGACCCGGGCAAGCACCGACGACGAGTGTCACGACCTCGTGCGTACCCACGCCGGGACCTACTCCTCGCTGGAGGGCGACGACGTCCTCTCGGACGAGGAGGTCCTGGGGGCCACGCTGGCCGACGCACCACAACGCTGCCTGTTTCGCGGCAAACAGACCCGAAGCCACCGACTGGACGTGCCGCTCCGCTGTGCGCCGTTGCTAGAAGGATACCCGACGAGCAGGCGGGGCATGCCACGTGTGCCGGCGACGGCCGAAACCGGGATGGCCGTCGTCTCCCACGACGCCTGGGAGGAACACGACCTCGACGAGGCCGTCCTCGACGCCCCGGCCGAGCGAATCGACGAGGGCGTCTACCGCCTGTTCGATCCGTCGGCGGCGGCCATCGAGGCGGGTGACGCCGCGAACCTGGCGGTTCGGGGGCTGGGCGAGGACGCTTCGTTCGAGTAAACTACCCCACCCTACTTCGCTCACCGCATACGCGGTTCGCTCGTTGAGGCCGGGGGCTCCGCCTCGAAATTGCTGAACCGGCGACGCGAACTCGAAACGGACGGGTGGGTCGGACGTGCCCGTCGGCGACCGTTCCTGGAGGGGCGATCCGGGCAAACGATTCCCGACGAGCGGACGGGGTCGATGGCAGACGAGTCGACCGGCGTTTCGGTCCCTGACGGGCGAGCGGCGGGTGCTGTTCGGGCGTGACGCCTCTCCAGCGGTGCCTGGTGCCGTCGATCCCGTAATCGTTGCTATGAGGTCTCAATAGCGGTACATAGCGATATCGACCGGACGCGGCGAACGGAGTGCCGGCGGAGGCCCCACGCCGAGAGAACTCGACAACACCCGCCATCGTCGCAATCTATAACTCGTCGTCGACGTTGTAGAAGCTTATGCTAGGCAATAATCGGCAAGATCGCTGGAGCGACCCCGCCCCAACGGACGGCGTGGATCCGTTCGTCTCTCCGAGGGCCGGACGATGGTGACGGCCGTCGACCTCCTCCTGGCGGCACTCCCGTTGCTCGTCGCGGGCGTCCTGCTGGTCGGGTTCCTCTGGCCGGCGACCAGGGCCATGCCCCTGGCCTGGATCACGGCGGTTCTTGTGGGATACCTCGCCTGGGGGATGCCCCCCGACTGGATCGCGGCGGCGTCGATCGGG
>DATFIX010000041.1:0-5280 GCA_035269625.1 Natrialbaceae archaeon | reverse complement strand
GGATACCGGGTACAGCCGACGAGCCGCGACCCGCTCTGGAGGGTCTTGATCGCGAGTTCGCCGCCGTGCTCCTCGCCACAGTCCGGACAGGAACCGATGACGGGGCCCTCGCCGGCCTCGTCGGCCTTGCACTGGGGACAGCCGTGGACGAAGGTCTGGCGGCCGGCGAGCATCTTGACGTGGTGGAGGTCGTGTTCCTCGCAGGTCTCGTCGAGAATGAGCGGTTTGCCGGTCGAGGGGAGCGGGAGCGTGTACTCGCAGTCGGGATAGCCGTCACAGCCGACGAAGTAGGAGCCACGGCGACTCCGGCGGATCAGCAGGTCGTTCTCGCCGCACTCGGGGCAGGGGCCGAGGGTCTTGTCGGCCTTGAGGCTCTCTTGGAGGTGGTCGCCGATCTCCTCGCGGTGGTCCCCCAGGTTCCGGAAGATGGATTCGAGCATCTCGCGGGACTCCTCGGTGACGTCGTCGAGGGTGGCCTCGCCGCTCGCGATGGCCGACATGTCCGACTCGAGTTGCGCGGTCATCTCGTCGGTGACGACGTGATCGGCGAACTCCTCGGCGGCCTCGACGACGGCCATCGCGAGTCGCGTCGGACGGGGCGGATCGCCCTCGACGTAGCCCCGATCGTACAGCTTCTGGATGATGTCGTGGCGGGTCGCCTTCGTCCCGAGCCCCAGGTCCTCCATCGTTTCGATGAGTCTGGACTGGCCGTAGCGTCGCGGCGGCTGGGTCTCCTTCTCGTCGAGGGTGACGTCCGAGACCGAGAGCGTCTCGCCCTCCTCGACGTCGGGCACGTAGTTCTCGCTCGTGTTGAAGTAGGGATAGACGGCGTGGTACCCGCGTTCGAGGAGGCGCTTGCCGTTGGCCTTCAGCGAGTGGCCGTCCACGCTGGCGACGACCTTGAGGTGTTCCCAGGTCGCCGGGTCGGCCACGGTCGCGAAGAACCGGCGGACGATCAACTCGTAGACCTCCCACTCGTCCTCGGAGAGTTCGGTCCGTGGCGGGAGTTCGCCCGTCGGGTGGATCGGCGGGTGGTCGGTCGTCTCCTCGTCGCCCTCGGTGGGTTCGAGTGGGGTGTCCTCGAGCAGTGATTCGGCGTCCTCGCCGAAGGTGCGGTTGTCGACGAACGCGTCGAGCAGTTCCTCGGGATCGAGGTCCTCGGGATAGACGGTGTTGTCGGTCCGGGGGTAGGTGACGTACCCGGCCGTGTACAGGTCCTCGGCGATGCTCATCGCGCGCTGGGCCGAGTAGCCCAGGCTGCTGGCCGCCCTGATGAACTGGGTCGTGTTGAACGGGGCCGGCGGCCGGTCGGTCCGGGTGCGCCGCGAGACGCGATCGACGGTGGCGACGTCGAACGCCTGGAGCGTCTCGAAGACGGACTGGGCGTCCTCGCCGTCCCAGACGCGCTCGGCCTCGTTGTCGTCCTCGTCGAGGTAGAAGTACTGGGCTTCGAAGGAATCGCCGTTCTTCGCGAGGTCGGCGAACAGCTCCCAGTAAGTCTCGGGGTCGAACGCCTGGATCTCGCGCTCGCGATCGACCAGCAGTTTCAGCGTCGGGCTCTGGACCCGGCCGACCGAAATGAAGTCCTCGCCCAGCTGGCGGGCCGACAGCGAGAGGAAGCGCGTCAGCGCCGCGCCCCAGATCAGGTCGATGATCTGGCGGGCCTCGCCCGCGGCGGCGAGGTCGAAGTCGATCTCGTCGGGGTCCGCGAAGGCCGATGTGACCTCGTTGTCGGTGATCGAGGAGAACCGGACGCGGTCGACCGGGACGTCGTCGTTCACCTCGCGAACGATCTCGTAGGCTTCCTTGCCGATGAGTTCGCCCTCGCGGTCGTAGTCGGTCGCGATGGTGACCCGCTCGGCCTTCCGGGCCAGCGTCCGGAGCGTCCGGACGATGTTCTCGCGACTCGGTCGCTTCTCGACGGCGGCGTCGATGAGTTCGACCGGTTCGACGTCCCGCCAGTCGTTGTATTCCGGCGGGAAATCGACTTCCACGACGTGACCGGACAGGCCGACACAGCGTTTGCCGCCCCACCGGTAGACGTTCACGCCGTTCTTGCGCTCGGCGTCGGTGGACCCGCCGCTCAGGATGTCGGCGATCCGCCGGGCCGCGTTGTCCTTCTCCGTGATTATCAGTTCCACGCGGTACCACCGCCGTGGAGGGCGCGATCGGTCATCGTTCGGAGGTGAAGCGAACGGTCTACGTAAGCCTTTCGACGAAAACCGCAAGACAGCGCGGGTGTGCGCGTATGCGCGGGAGGGGTGACGACTGACGCAGGCCGATCACTCGTCAGGCGACCAGGTCGACGATTCGCTCGACACCCAGGACCGTCCGGGCGATGGCGTCGGACGCCCCGGTCCCGGGAACGCCGTCCGGGGCACGAGCCTCGGCGGTCCCGTAGTTCCGGATAACGTGACGCTCGCGGTAGACCCCGTCGTCGGTTCGGGCGCGATAGACCGCGCGCTGCAGGTGGGGCTTCGGTCCCTTTCGCAGGACGAGCCGGACCGTATCGTTGGAAACGTTCCTGGCCGGACTGAAGCCAACGAACCGATCGACGACCCGTCCCTCGGTGATCGAGAGGACGAGGTGCGTGGCGTTCTCGGTGGCGACCGTGACGTTCGCCCGACGGACTGCCGGGGCGTCCCTGGCCAGGGATCTGGCACCGTCGTCGTAGACGAACCCACCTCCCGCGACCCGCCGCCACGGTCCGTCCCCGATTCGCTGGTACTTGACGATGCGGGTCCCGAAGAACCGATACGAGTACGCGGACGGGGTGGTCCACTCCCCCGACGCGAGTGCATCGGGGTAGTTACGGACGCGAACCTCGCCTGCGGAGTGTTCGATCGTGATGCGATAGAGAATGCCCCCCGAGACGGTTCCAGTCGTCGCGTTCTCCCGGTAGAGCCAGCGTTCAAGGGTGTGATCCCGGGCGTCGAGTCGAGCGAGGGCGTCGGCCGCCACGGTCGCCGGCGGATCGTCGACGTCGATCGACGGGGGGTCCTGTGGCGGGGCCGGCCCGACGACGAACCCGGCGACGAGGAGCGCCAGCAGCAGGAGCCAGCCGACGGAGAGGAGCGTCGCGAAGACCGTCGCCGTGCCCCGAAGGACGCGACGCCACCAGTGGGGATCACCGGGACCAGTCATGGTCGATCGTCACCACGTTCGTCGAACGTCCGGACGAGCAGTCCCGCGATTGCAATCACGGCTAGCACGGGCACCAGCAGTCCTCCGTAGTTCGCGTGCCGGATCGCGTACACGCCGAGGTCGAGTCGGTAGAGAATCGTCCGGGGAGACGGCGGATACGTGCCGAGGGGTCGATCGACGTCGACGCCGCCGTGGTCCGAGAACCGATAGGTGGTCGTCGACCGATAGCCGCTCTCGCCCTCCGTTCCGCCGTGCCATCCGGCTGACGGGTTCCAGTATCGCAGGACTGCCCGGGTCGGCCGGTCGATCCCCTTGTCGACGACGATAGTGAGATTGGCAGTCGCGTTGGCGGTGGGTGGCGTGGTCTTCCCGCCGAACCCTGCGAACCCGAGGCCGTACGGCGACGGGCCTCCCGGATATGCCACGCTGACCGCGACGCTGGCGTTCGTGATCCTGACGACGTACGTGGTGTCGTTGTCGGTCACGACGGTGGCACTCGCCCCTCGTAGCCGATCGATCGCGTCGAAGGCGTTCCGAGAGGTGTGAAAGCCAAGTCCCCGGTCGCGGTGCCATCCGGGGGTCCCCCGGGTTTCCGCCGAGTCCGGGGTGTACCGCTGTCCGATCGGGGATTCTACGAAGAACCGCACCGCTGGGCCGTCGCCGTCCTCGGCCATGACTGGAAGGCGGATCCGGGCCGAGAGTCGGCGGGCCCCGTTGTCGATTTTGGTGTGCTTTTTCACCGTCGTCACCCGGTCATCGGCTTCCCACGGACCGCCCGATTCGACGACGTGAACGTCGTAGGTGTACTCCCCGGCCCGCAAGTTGTGAACGGCGTCGGCCGCCACCGCGTCGGGTGGTTCGTCGTACTCGATCGACCGGGCCTCGGCCCGTGGTGGGGCGTAGAAACTCGCCGCGTAGACCAGCGCGAGGACCGCGATAAGGGCCAGAAACGTCGTCAGCGCGGCCACGTTCGACCACCGGACGATCCGTTTTCGCATGCCGGCGGATTTCGAGGTCCCCCGTGAAATTCGTTGTTACCGTTTGCCGCTATCGTGGGGCTATGTCACACGTTATCGAACCGAGCATTACTACTGTGGGCGGTCCCAAGTCGGTAGCGATGTCCCTGAAAGAGGTTGCCCTTCTGCTGTTGCTCTTCGGCGTGGGGGTGGTGGGGGTGCTGGCGTACACCGACGTCTACCCACCGTCGGGGCCGGTTTTCGATGCGTCGTCTGACGAGCCTTCCGGCGAAATCACCACCGAAAGCTTCTTGGACGACGGACCGGTCACCACCGCACCCGAGACGACCGTCGGCCCGCCGCCCGGGTTCCCGCCCGGCGTCACTCGAGAGCGCGTCGAGAATCCCGTCGTGCTCACCCGAGCACACCAGCGAACGTTGCTTGACGCCGGTTCCTGGACACAATACACGACGACGACGGTGTTCCTGAACGCGACGGCGTCCGTGACCGCGACCGAGACGGCGATGGTCGCCGAGGGGGGTGATCTGGCCCGGGGGAGTTTCGTCGTGACGGGCGAGAACCCGTCCGAGTTCGATCTGTACGGTCCCGATACGGAGTACTGGGTGAACCAGACGGCGGCGTACGTCCGGTTCATCGAATCGAACCGGACGAGCGCGATCGAGCGCGACGATCGCTACCCGGTCCCCTTCGACGTCGAGTCGACCGAATGGCGGACCCTGTATCGCCTCCTTGGTCAGACGAACACCTCGTTCGAGGGGACGGTCGAACGGAACGGGGAAACGCTCTACCGGGTCGTCGCGACCACGGCCCTGTACGGCGAATCGCCGTACGGGAACGTCCGTGACTTTACCCTCTCCGCCCTTGTCTCCTCGGATGGAGTGATCCGGGAATACGTTGCGACGTTCGTTCGGCCCGCCTGGGGCCAGAACGCGCGCGTGGTCGTTCGCGTCGAATATTCGAACGTCGGAACGACGACGGTCGACCGCCCGGACTGGGTGCCGACGGATTCGGCGAACGTGACGCCGGTCCCCGATACAGCCTCGGGAGCGACGGTCGCGTCGGTCGGGCCGAGATCGTGGGACGACGGATCGATGACGTGGTCTTCCTGGCAGACGACGGATCGTTCGGAACTCCTCGTTGCTAATTCCGCCGAGATCGG
>DATFIX010000040.1:0-12621 GCA_035269625.1 Natrialbaceae archaeon | reverse complement strand
ACTACCAGGTGAGTCATTACGCCCGCCAGCAGTGGAACACCGAGGAGAACGCGACGCGAACCCTCGAGACGCAGTACGGCATGCTCGCCGCGCAACTCGGCGGCGAGAGCGAGGTGACCATCGACGCCTACGACTTCTCCGAGGCGGGCGAGAACACCTATCGACTCGACATCGAATACGGGATCGAATACACCGGCGTCCACGAGGCGGTCACCGAGCAGCTGACCGAGAGCCTCGCCGAGGCCGAGAACCTCACCCTCTCCCAATCCGAGGCCCGGGACGTCAGCGAGCGACTGCAGGAACTGGACGTCGAGGACCTCTCCGGGTCCGTCTCGGTCCAGGACGAAACGGCGACGACTGACTGGAACGTCGAACTCGAGAACTTCGACACCGTCTCGCTCGCGCTCCTCGACCTGGCCGAATCGGCGAAGGAGATGCCCGAAACGACCCAATCACAGCTCGACCGGGTTCGCACGCAGCTCGAGGCGAGCACGGAAGCCGGCGTCGTCCAGACGGCCTCCTGGCAGGGCGAATTCGCCGCGAAGGAGGACGGCACCGCGACCGTCTCCTTCCAGAGCCAGAGCGAGACGAAAAACTGGGCCGACTACGTCTCCGCGCTGGAGGAGCGCGGGATCAACACGACCGCGTACGAATTGCGCATGTCGGCGACGACCACCGACGGCGAGGTGACGGCCGACCTCGAGGTGACAATGGAAGACGAGGACCTCCTCACCCGGATGCTCTCCTCCGGAACCACCGGCAGCGACGCGCCCGAGGAGTTGACCGAATCCGTCCGGACGTTCCGCCAGGCCGACTTCGAGCGCGCGAAGATGGACCTCTCGGCCCAGGACGGCCAGATCCGCGTCGAGGCCGGTGCGAAGTTCGCCAACGCCTCGGCCTTTGCGGGCGTGATGGAGGAGACCTACGGCCACACGGTCCGGAGCATCGTCAGTCGCCCGGACGACGGATCACAGGCCACCTACGTGCGCGTCGAGGGACTGGTCGGCGAGAACGCCACGAAATCCGAAGTCCGGAGCCTGGAGGTCGCGAACGAGAGCACCACGATCAAACTTCCCGGCGAGTGGGACCGCGAGTTCCCCACGATGGACACGAAAAGCGCCGCCGAGTTCCTCGGCGTCGAGTTGGCCGAGAACGAGAGCGGATCGGCGGACGGGAACGGTAGCGAGAACGCGACGACCACCGGTGACGACTCGACCGGCGGCGGCGGTTCCCTCGGCATGCCCGGGTTCGGCCTCGGTCTCGGCCTCCTGGCCCTCCTGGGCGGCCTGGTCCTGCTGTCCCGGCGACGAATCGAGTAGCGAGGCTCCTCCCCCCGTTTCGAATCGCTATTCTTCGAAGCCCTCGACGATTGCGACGCCGCTGGACGCGCCGATCCGCTCGGCCCCGGCGTCGAACATTGCCTTTGCTTTCTCCCAGGAGCCGATTCCGCCACTGGCCTTGACCGGCAAGTACTCGCTCATCAGTTCGACGTCTTCGACGGTCGCGCCGCCCTCGGCGAACCCGGTCGAGGTCTTCACGAAGTCGGCGTCCGCGTCGCGAGCGGCCTCGCAGGCGCGGCGTTTCTCGTCGTCGGTGAGCAGTCCCGTCTCGATGATGACCTTCACCGGGATCGGGACGGCGGCGACGATCTCGGCGAGTTCGTCGCGAACCGCGTCGTCGTCCCCGCCCTTCAGGCGGCCGACGTTGATGACGACGTCGAGTTCGTCGGCACCGGCCTCCCAGGCGGCGACGGCTTCTTCGCGTTTCACCTTGGGGGAGTTTTGCCCCTGTGGGAACCCGATCACGGTCGCGATGAGCGTCTCCGGGGCGTATTCGCCCGCTTCCTCGACGTAACAGGGCGGGATGCAGGCGTTCGTGCCGTACTCCTGGGCCTCGTCGAGGAGGCGTTCGACGTCCGCGAGGGTGGTCGTCGGTCCAAGGACGGTGTGGTCGATGCGGGAAGCGAGTTCGTCGCGATCCATGGGCGTCCGTTCGACGGCCGCCCTCAAAAGATGGGTCCCTCGAGGTCGGATTCAGGGGGCCGACGCACTCTCGTCGGGACCGTACACCCGTTCGGCGAACAGCAGGGCGACCAGCCCGAAGATGATGATGGTGTAGGCGATCGCGGCGAACAGGGCGTCCTGGGTCGTCGCGTATTCGCCCGTCCGGAAGATGATGGCCTTCCGGACCATCGCGATGACGCCAGTGTAGATGACGAGTCTGACGATCTGTCGGGTGCCGCCCTCCCGGGTGTAGGCCACCACCGTCTCGTAGACCTCGACGATGATGAGCAGGAGGAGGCCGGTGTCGATGAACCCGATCACGACGAGTGGGTCGGTGATCGTCCCCGTCCGGACCGACTCGACGATCTGGAGACCCAGGTCCACGACGCCGATCGCGAACAGGAGCGCGAACACGGCCGCCGCGGCGAGTTCGACGCCCTGGACGAACCGATCGGTGACGTCGGCGACGCGCTCCGCGCGAAACTGACGCTTCGACGTATCGTCGTCCCCCTCCGAAGGCGGGGCGTCTCGATCGGTTTCAGCCACGGGTGGGCTTCCCCTCCGGATGTGATCGACGGCGCACGATCCGCGATTCGATTCGGAAATCCATAAAGTTCCGCCCCGGCAGTAGCGTTCGCCTGGCATGCCACGGGCCGGGTCACCGCTGTCCCCGACAGTCGGTGAGCGACGTCACCCGTCCACGACAGGTGACGACCCGTTCCGCTCCCGTCACCAAAACGCGAGTTTCAATCAGGAGAAAACACTTTCCGCACCATCTGGAACGGCCGATTATGCCCTTCAAACGGTCCCACCGTGCCGTCCTCGCCAGCATCGGCACGCTCGCGCTCGCCGGGTGCACCACCGGCGACGACGCGACCGACGACTCTCCGCAGGGATCGTCCCCGACGACTGCCTCGGAGACCGAACCGTCGCCGACGGTCACGGAGACCCCCACGACTACGTCCGAACAGACGACGTCGTCGACGCCGACCCCCAACCCGGAACCACCGTCCACGATCGACGCCGGGTGGCCGATGCCCGGTCACGGTCCGGGGCGCAGTAACTTCGCGCCCGAGGTCACGGGCCCAACGGAGTCGGTCGCGGAACTCTGGGAAGTCACCACGGACGGGGGCCTTTCGGCACCGGTGGTCGCGGAGGGCCTCCTTTTCGCCAGCAGCGAGAACGGAACCGTGCTGTCGCTCGACGCTCGTACCGGCGAAGAGCGCTGGCGGCAGTCGGTCGGCGGAGCTGCATTCACGCCCCGGGTGATGGACGGTCGGGTCTACGTTCCGACGGCATCGTCGATCGTCGCGCTCGCGGCGACCGACGGCCGCGAGGTCTGGCGCGCCGACGCCCCGAATCGGATCGACGCCAGCCGTTCGGACGAGGGACAGCGGGCGACCCTGGTGGTGGCTGTCCACGGCGCGTACTGGCTGTCGGGCGGGGACGCACCCGAAGTCGTCGCCCTCGCCCTCGAGGACGGCAGCGAACGGTGGCGACGGGAGATCCACGATCCGTGGTCCGGCCCGCTCTTCGCGAGCGAGGAACGGGTGTTTCTCTCCACCGGAACCCACGGCCGCATCCCCTGGCGGTTCGATCCCGGATCGGGCACCGTCGCGGACGACCCCCAGCGCGGGAACGACTTTCCGGCCGAGCGGTTCGTCCTGGACGGAACGATCTACGCGGTCGATCACTTCTTCGGGATCGTCCACGGGGACGGCTGGACGGCGGGCCGGGACGCGTTCGCGACCGGGCCGGACTACTGGCTGAGCGGCGGCGAGTCCAGGGTGTACTACGTGCCGAACGTTCGGGGCGCGCCAACCACCCGTCTGTTCGCGCTATCGCAGAACGACGGTGAGACCGCGTGGAGCGCTGACGTCGGTGCAGGGATGGCCAGTCGCCCCGTCGTTACCGCCGAGACGGTCCTCGTACGGAGCGAGGACGCACTCGCCTGTTTCGACCCGGCTGACGGGACCGAGCGGTGGCGTCGGTCGATCGACGGTATCGGCGAGCGGATCGTCGTGGCCGACGACCTCCTCTTCACGACCGACGGCGACGCTGTCCGTGCGTTCAGGCCTCCCTGAACGGATTCAACCGGCTGTTACTCAATAGTCACACCGTCGAATAGACCGCTATGAGCCTGGACATCGGGGACGCACTCCGCGAGGGGTACGAGCGGGCCATCGCACCGAGCGGCAGACAGTTCTTCGTCGCGGCCTTCGTCGTCCAACTGATACAGTCCGTGGTCTCCCAGAGCCGGGAGGTGAGCGTCGAGACGCCGTTCCTCGACGACCCGGTCGTCGTCGAGCCCGGGCCGCTGGCGGTCGACTTCGGACCGGGAACCCTGGCGCTTTTGGGCCTCGCGGGATCGATCCTGTCGGTGTATATCCTGCTGGTCGGGATCCGGCTGTTCGTGACCGACTCGCCCGACCGGATTTCCGAGGTGCACTACCGCGAGAACCTGCTCGTCCCGTGGATCAACCTCTTCGTCGGGCTGATCGTCTTCGGCATCCTGTTCGGCGTCGGGTTCGTGTTCTTCATCCTGCCGGGACTGTTCGTGCTGACGACCCTGCTGTTCTTCGGCGCTCGAATCGCCGTCGAGGACGAGAACTTCGTCGCCGGAATGAGTTCGAGCTGGCGGCTGACCCGCGGGAACCGCATCAGGGTGTTCCTGTTGCTGCTGGGGGTCCTCGTGGTCCTGATCGGCATCTCGATCGTGTTCGCCATCGTCGCGGCCCCGGTATCGGTCGCCAGTCCGGCACTCGGGAGCGTCGTCGAGTTGGCCGGGACGGCTGCCGGTACCGTCTACGGGACGGCGACGCTCGCCCGGGCGTACGTGCAACTGACCCGCGCCGAGGACGTGCGAGAGGAGGGCCTCGACGAGTTCGACTCGCCAGCGGAACCGGAGGACACGTTCTGGTAGAGTCGCGGCCCTTATGCCCGCGAAAGCCAAAGCCGGCCACATGCCAGAGCCGCGGATTCCGGGGACCGGCGGGAGCGACGAGGTCGCGCTCCCGTGCGGAGAGACCGTCGACGTGTCTGAGTTCACCATGGGAACGCGGGAGTTCGACTGCGAGTGCGGCGAATCCCACGCCGTCGTGATGGACGTCCACCCGCCATCGCGCTTTCTGCCCGAATCGCTGGTCGAAGTGCTCCGCGAAACCACCGACGCGGACGACGCCTTCGGGGAGTTCGGCACGCCCCACCTCGTCGGGATGGTGATGGAGGAGTACCCCGACCGTATCGAGACGATCGATCGGAGCGAGGACGGATCGGTCGGGTTCGGCCTCGTCTGGGTCGCCTCCCTCGACGCCCGTCGCTTCCACGAGGTCGTCGTCGAACTGGTCGTCGAGATGATGGATCACGCCGTCAGCCACGCCGAGGACGAGGCCGCCATCGAGGAGTTCGAGCGCCAGATGCTCGAGTTCGACGTCGGGGAGTTCGTCGACGAGTACCGCGAGTCGCGGGATTTCGAGTCGGAATTCGACGACCCGGCCTGATCCGATCGCGACCCCACTCCACCGACGATTCTTTCATTCGCCGGGTCCAACGAGGACCCGTGTCAGACCGCGACCGCCTGGCGCGGTTCGTCCGATCGAAACTCCGGTCGGCGGGCCGCACGCTCGCGAAGGCCGAGAACGCCTACCGGACGGGTCGGCGGTCGAGTTCGCTCCCGACCGACGAGGCCGGACGGGCCCGGATCGTCTGCCGCCGATACGCCGAGCGTCGCGCGGTCGAACTCGACGACCGTGGTCGTCCCGACTGTTTCGACCCGGACCACCCGGACTGCCAGGGCTGCGTGGAGGACATCGACGACGGCGTCATCGAGACGTGGACGCCAGCGGACGTCGAGGACGGCCGATAGCCGCTCGCCCGACGCACCCGACCCGCGATCTTTTTTCCCGCCCGCCACGACCACCCGCCATGGATGGCCCACTGATCGCGGTGGTGCTTGCCGGGGGGACCGGGACGCGACTGTATCCCGCCAGCCGCGAGGACCGGCCCAAGCAGTTCTGCTCGTTCGGCGGCGACCGCTCGCTCCTGGCCCGGACCGTCGACCGCGTCTCGTTCGCCGACGAGACCGTGGTGTTGACCGGCGAGCGCTACGCCGACCGGATCCCGGACCACGCGCCCGACGCCGACGTGCTGGTCGAACCCGCGCCGAAGGACACCGGCCCGGCCCTGGTCTACGCCGCGGCCCGCCTTCGCGAGCGTTTCGACGATCCGGTGCTCCTGAACCTCCCGAGCGACCACCACGTCGCCGGCGACTTCGAGACGCCGGCCCGCGAGGCCGCCCGGGTCGCTCGCGAAACCGAGGGCCTGGTCACGATGGGCGTCGAACCGACCCGGCCCGCGACGGGCTACGGTTACATCGAACCATCGGACGGCGGTTCGGCGGGCGACGGCGAACCGCCCGAATACTCGCCCGTTGCCAGATTCCGCGAGAAACCCGACCGCGATCGGGCCGAAGCCCTCGTCGCCGAGGGATGCTACTGGAACGCCGGCATCTTCGCGTGGACGCCCGACGCGCTGCTCCGGGAGGCGCGGGGAACGCCCCTCGACGCGATTGCGGCCGCGACCGACGAGCCCGACGCTGCCACCGGCGACGACGACCCCGACGACACCCTCGAAACCGCCGTGGAGCGAACCGACCCGATCAGCATCGACTATGCCGTCCTCGAACGGACCGACGACGCCTTCGTCGTCCCGGTCTCCTTCGAGTGGGACGACCTCGGGTCCTGGGACGCAATGGAACGTCTCGTCGAGACCGACGCCGACGGGAACGCGGTGCTGGGCGACGCGCTCGCGATCGACGCCGGGGACAACGTGATCGCGACCGACGACACTCACGTCTCGGTCGTTGGCGCGGAGGACCTCGTCGTCGCGGCCTACGACGACCGCGTGCTGGTCGTTCCGAAGGACGAGGCCCAGCGCGTTCGCGAGGTCGTCGATCGGTTGCGCGAGGACGGCCGGTTTTGACCCGCGATCCGTACTCCACTCGGTTCGCCGGGGCACGTACGTCTTAGTGCCCGCCAGCCGATTTCAGCCCCATGAGCGACGTCGAAGACTGGCGCGCGGAGATCCCTGCCGTCGCCGAGGAGGGCCTGATACACCTGAACAACTGCTCGGCCGGACCGGTCCCACAACGGGGTCTCGACGCCCGCCGCGAGTGCGAGCGCGTCTGGATCGAGGAGCCGAACCCGTGGGGAACCTGGCTCGCGAAAGTCGAGGCGGCGAAAGACAACTTCGCTGATATCATCGGCGCACGGCCCGAGGAAATCGCAGTCTGCTCGGGGGCGACCGACGCCCTCGCCCGCCTCGCCAGCGCGTTCGACTACGAGGACCGGGACGGAATCGTGGTCTCCGATCTGGAGTTCCCGACCGTCCCGCAGTTCTGGCACGGCCAGGAGGGCCGGGGCGCACGCGTCTCCTACGCGACGTCCCCCGACGGAATCGGCGTCCCGGTCGACGCCTACGCCGACGCCGTGGACGACGACACCCTGCTCGTCTCCACCTCGCACGCCCGGTCGTTCACCGGGAGCCTGCTCGACGTCGAGGGCGTCGCCGAGGTCGTCCACGACCGCGGGGGGTACCTCGTCCTCGACGCCTACCAGTCCGCGGGCGTCGTTCCGATCGACGTCGACGCGATGGGCGTGGACGCGCTCGTCGCGGGCACCCTCAAATTCCTGCTCGGCGGCCCCGGGATCGCCTTCCTCTACGTGGACGACGCCGTCGTCGAGGACCTCGAACCGACCGCTCGCGGGTGGTTCGGGGCGGACGATATCTTCGGGTTCGACCGCGATCCAGACTACGCAGCCGGCGCGCGGCGGTTCGAACTCGGCACGCCACCCGCGACCGTCGCCTATCAGGCCGCCGCGGGGATGGACCTCATCCACGAGGTCGGCGTGGATCGGATCCGCGAGCGCGTCGTCCGCCACACGGGGCGGCTGATCGAGGGCGTCGAGGAACGCGGGTTCTCGGTCCGGACGCCACGAAACGACGACGAGCGTGGCGGCGTCGTCAACGTGCAAGTCGCGGACCCCGGAGCGACCGAGGAGGCGATGCTCGACGCTGGCTTCGCCATGAGCACCCGCGCCGGCGGGATCAGGCTGGCGCCGCACTTCTACACGACCGACGACGAGATCGACGCCGCGATCGAGGCGATCGACACACACGCCACTCCGACGACCTGATGCGGTCGACCCCCGCTTCCTTTAGCTCCGCAACCGCCCGCCGTCGACCGGAACGGACGCCCCGTTAACGAAGCTCGATCGATCGGAAGAGAGGAAGGCAACCACGTCACCGAGTTCACCGGGATCGCCGATCCGGTCCATCGGGATGTCGCTCGCCCAGTCGTCGAGGCCCTCGTCGTAGGTGTCGTACTCGCCGCGGTCCATCGACTGCTCGATCAACTCCTCGATGCGCGGCGTCTCGTGAGCGCCCGGCAGGACGGCGTTCGCTCGCACCTCCGGGGACCACTCCCGGGAGACGGTCTTGATCGTCCCGAGGACCGCCCGCCGGACCGCGTTCGAGAGGACCAGTCCCTCGATGGCCTCCTGCACGCTCGTCGAGGTGATAGAGACGACCGTCCCCGCGTCGCTCTCGACGAGGTGCGGGTGGGCCGCCTCGAGCGTCCAGACGTGAGCCATCACGAGGACGTCGAACGCCCCGTACCAGTCATCGTCCGCCATGTCGAGGAAGGATCCGCTGGGGACGCCCCCGGCCGAGGTGACGACGTGATCGATCCCGCCGAACTCATCGACGGTCGCGTCCACGAGCGCCGCCACGTCGTCCCGATCGGTCACGTCCGCCTGCAGGGCCAGCACGTCGCCCTCGCCCGCCGCTTCGACGCGCTCTTCCGCTTGGGCCAGGCGGTCCGGGTCGCGACCGCAGATGGTCACGTTTGCCCCCTCGCGGGCGAGTGCCGTCGCGCTCGCGAGGCCGAGCCCGCTCGTACTGGCCGTTGTGAGTACTGCGTTGCCGTCCAGTTCCAGGTCCATGCGGACACCAACGGGGTTCCAGAACAATGAACGCCACCTTGCCGGCGAACACTGACGACTCTCTTTCAGTCCCGATCAGCTCTGGCGGCGAACCCTGACTTCGCCGTCGCTGGTGACGCCGACGAGGATCCGTTCCACGACTTGCCGTCCCCTGATGGCGTCCCCGGCGGCCTCGTTGATGAGTTCCATCAGGTCGGGCGCCGTATGCATGACCTTGACCCCGGCCTCGTCGCAGGCGTCGTATATCTGCTGGGGCACCTCGTAGAGGTCCGTTCCCGAATCGACGCTGACCCTGACCGGCGCTCGAAGCGTCTCCATGAACGCAATGGTTTCCCGGGCCTTCTCGACGTTCTCTCGCGCGCTGGATTCGATGCCGGAGACGTTCGCCCGCGAGGTCCCCAGCCGCTCCGCGATGGCGGCCTGCGAGAGTCCCTGCTCCCGCAGCGCGAGTACTTCGGCCTGCCGACGTGTCAACACGCTCTCGTCCGAAACGAAGCCCGCCTGGTCCAGCAAATCGTCGACCTCGAGAGGACCGTCCGAATCGCTCATGAGTTCCCGTACGGGCCCGTCGACAAAAGGTTGGGTGGGACTGTCCGTGCTCGGTCCCGGTCGCGAGCGATCCTACGAGCCGCCCCAGAAGTTGTCCCGGCTGCCGAGACGCTGTTGGTCGTCCTCGTCGCCTCCCTCGGGTTCGGCGTCTTCGTCCTCGGCCCCGGTCGATTCGTCGTCCGCCGGGTCGTCGTCTTCCTCGATCATCGGCAGCCGTTCCAGTTCCTCGGCCCGGGCGTGGTTCGAGTGGACCTCGGTGACCTCGACCCGCGATCGGGCCTCGGGAACGACCCCGTTCACCAGGAGAATGAACCCGTCGTCGGTGCGGGCGACGCCGGCCCCGCTCTCGTGCATGTCCGTCACGTCGACCACGTACTCCTCCCCGGCCTTGACGGGCTGGGTCTTCAGGTCCTCGATCGGCTGGTTGTAGTGCTGGCACCACTCTTTGCCACCCCGATCGCCGTAGTGTTGACACCCCATTCCCTCGATCCGCTCGGAGAAACTGGGGCAGTCGTCCGCGAGTGGACAGTCCGGCATATCACCCGCTAGCGCCGGTGCGGTCTTTACGCTTGCGACCCGGCCGTCGTGGTCTTCTTCCCGCTCGCCGTGGTTGGTGTTATCGTATGGAATCCTCACTGAACTTACTTTTTATTAAAATTCAGTATAAAATTAATATCAAAAGTATAAATTCCTTTCAGATACGCTGTTCGTATCCCGCGTCGAACGTTCGAACGGGGACGAATCCGTGACGCAATCGCGATACGAGACGCTCGTCCAAAAGGCGAGCAAGACGCCGACAGTAGCGCCTCGAGAGATACTTTACGGGGCCGAGATCTCGGCCGAGGGGGGCGCCGACGACCCGGATACGATCCTTCTCGTGTCCGAAGAAACCCTCTGTGCGACGCCCATTGCCGGCCAGGAATCCGGGTCCGCGCTCGATTTCTCCCTGGACGTGGACGAGATCGACCAACTGCGCTGTGAAGGAGTGCTCGCCGAGGCGATCACGGTCGACGCCGGCGACGAGGCCTACACGATCCCGACCGGCGACCTGAAACGCGCCGAGTTCACGGCCACCATCGTCGAGCACAGCCACCTCACCAACCCGTGCGAGTGGATGGGCCTCAATCAGCGCGGGTTCTCGCTCTGCAAGTACGTGACCTGTTTCGGGTGTGCGCTGGTCGCCCTGGGCGTCGCCTGTTGCATCACGGTGATCGGCATCGTCGTCGGGTTGCCCCTCATCGGCCTCGGAATCGCGTTCCTGCTCGCCGCTCTTGCCTACCGGAGCGTCTGTGACTGGCGGGGGCTGAACGTCTGGAAACGGCCCGAGTGAGGGACACCCACCTTTTTCCGCCTCGGGTCGCCTCGCCGTGCTCGGCCACCGCTCGGCGCAAAAACGTGGATGAAAAAGGCCGGCCACTCGCTGTGCTCGTGCCCGGTGAAACGCGGCGAACCGCCGCGTACGTTGAAACGTTCTTCCTCGTCTCCAGCCTACGCCAGCGGCGTCCGCTCCACCACGGTGCCGTCAACCGTCGGGTACTGCTCGACGACTTCGCCCTCTTCGAGGTCGCCTCCTTCGATCATCTCCTCCAGGAGCCACCAGGCCACCTCCACGTGCTCGTTTTTCACGGTGTAGTACTCCTCGGGCACACCGAGTTCCTCGAAGCGCCCGGGGTCGGCGTAGGTCTTCCCGTAAACGAGGGTGCCGTCGTCCGTGACCTCGTCGAAGGGCCGGCGGACGTTGCGCGCGACGCGCTTGAGGCGACGACGGTGTTGGGCGGCGTCCTTGAACACCGAGGTGCAGAAGTAGACCTTCGGGTGTTCGCCCATCTCCTTGAGGATGGCCTCGCGGGTGTCGTCGACGGCGCTCATGTGCCCCTCGCGGAGTTCGAAGCCCTCTGCTTGCATCCGCCGGAAGTTGCCCTGGCTCATTTCGAACTCGTTGACGTTGCAGAACTCGGCCGCCCCCTCGTCGATGAACTCCAGGAACTCTTTCTCGGGGCGGATGCCGGGAATCTCGAACGCCGGCGTGATGCCCTCTTCGCGGGCGATGTAGAGGATGTCCTCCCACTCGGTGCCGTGGAGGTCGCCCCACTCCTCCAGGGGCGGGTGGAACCGGATCTCGTCCAGACCGGCCTCGGCGAGGCGGCGCATGTTCTCGCGCCCGCCGGTGATCCCGGTGTAGAGATGGATGTGGTGGTCCTCGCCGAATTCCTCTTTGAGGAGTTCGATATAATGTGTCGTCCGGTCCATCGCCTCCTGGGGTTCCCCGCCGGTGATCGAGGACCCGAGCGCGTCCATCCGGTGGGCCTCCTCGAGCACGTCGGCGTCGGACTCGACCTTGCGCTCGTTGGCATAGACGTCAGTGACGTTCTTGCGATTATCCCCGAGAGGGCAGTAGAAACAGTCCCGCTGGTCACAATACCCGTAGACGAACAGCACCATCTTGCCGCCCTTGGCGCACTGCTCGCACCCCTTGGAGATCATTCACCCGCCGTAGTATTCGGAGGCCCAAAAACCGATCGAACCCGATATTCGATCCTGTCCTCGCTCCCAAAAACAGATAAGCGCCAACGGCGAACCCTTCGAACAGGCATGCTGGTGGTGTTCTGCGTCGACCTCGACGACGACCTCGGCCGCAAGACGGGCATCGAGACGCCCGTCATCGGCGAGGAGGCCGTCGAGGACGCGGCGGTCGCACTCGCGACCGCGGACCCCGAGGACTCGGACGTGAACGTCCTGTTCGAGGGGTTGCACATCGCGCGGAGCGTCACCGACGAGGAGGTCGTGGTCGCCGGCGTCACCGGCAACGAACGCGAGGACGTGACCGCCAACCGCGAGGTGGGCCAGGAGGTCGACGAGGTGCTTGCCAGCCTCACCACCGGCGAGAACGTGCGCTGCATCGTCGTCACGGACGGTGCCCAGGACGAGTCCGTCGTCCCGGTCATCCGTTCCCGGGTCACCATCGACGGCGTCCGGCGGGTCGTCGTCCGCCAGGCCCAGGACCTCGAATCGATGTACTACACGCTCAAGCAGGTGATGAACGACCCCGAGACCCGCGGGACAATCCT
>DATFIX010000039.1:0-16707 GCA_035269625.1 Natrialbaceae archaeon | reverse complement strand
AACTCGCCGATCGAGTCTGTGTCATGCACGACGGTAACGACGTCGGCGGCGGGACTCCACGAGAGGTCTTCTACGACGACGACCTGCTGGCCAAGGCGAACCTCCAGCCCCCGACTGCCGTGCGAATCGCCCGCGATCTGGGATTTGGCGAAGAGCAGCGCCCGGTCACGGAGGGAGAACTCGTGGAACTGCTATCGTCGGCCGACGTTCAGGAAACCGGAACGACCGCGATACGGCCGGACGGCGGCGATCAGCGCTGATCGATACCGCGACGGCTACCCTCGGTCGGCCCAGAACCGGTCCAGCCCGAACGACAGCATGTCCGGGCTCACCGCCTGGAACGACTCGCTCTCGGGGACGTACTCCCGGACCGAATCCCAGCCGTCGCGGGCGTACCGCTCGTCGACGAGGACGCGAACGCCGACTTCCTCGGGACCCCGAATGACCCGGCCCACGGCCTGGCGGGCCTTCCTGACCGCCGGAATCGTGAGGGCGTACTCGAAACCGTCACCGAACTCCTCGTCGTAGGCCGTCCGGACGGCCCGGGTCCGGGGACTCGCAGTGTTCACGATCGGAACGCCACAGACGATGGCCGCGCGGAGCCGGTCACCCCGGTAATCGACCCCCTCGGTGAGGGTCCCCCGGAGGCTCGTCACCAGCACCTTCGGGTCGCCGTCGAAGAACTCGGCCTTGAGATCCTCGGTGACGTCGTCGGCGCTGGACTCGTCGAGCAGGACCGGTTTGTCGATACGGCTTTCCGAAAGCACGGCCGCGGCCCACTCGGCCTCCGAATAGCTTGGCATCCCCACGAGGACGTTCCCGGGCGACCGGGCCACCTGCCGGATCGCGTCGGCGTATACCCGACGGGCCTCGTTCTCGTCGCCCGGGGTAGTGCCGCCGTTCCCGTCGCCGGGAGTGCTTTCGCCCGTCCTCGTCCCGGGCGGGCCGCGGTTGTCGTACGTGAACTTCGGCGCGGCGACCGCGAAACTCTCGCGGTGCTCGGCGGGGAAGTGCAGGCCATAGGTACGCTCGCTGATGGGCCGCCCTTCCTCGCGTTCGAGGTGGCGAAGTCCCGTGACCTCGGCGAACACGTCGAGGGGAGCCAGGGTCGCGCTCATCAGGACGCCGCCGCCGAACTCGGCGAGGCGGTCGCCGATGGCGTCACCGGGAACGCAGTTGTGCAGCGCGAGGCGGGCGGTGTAGGCCCGCCGCCACGAGTCCGGCGGTTCGGCGTCGTCCCAGGTGCGGTCGAGTTCGATCTCCCGGAAGAACGTCTCGTGGTCGACGGTCCGCCACGCGGCCAACGTTCGACCGACGCCGGGGACCGCCCGCTGTTTCTCCTCGTCGTCGGCCTCGTTGAGGATTCGAGCGACGATGGTGCCAGCGGCCTCGGCACGCTGCCAGACGTCCTCGGTGTGGCCCTCGCGGTCGGCCCACTCCGTGATGGCGTCCGGTTGCGGGACCTCGGGATCGCGGAGCGGAATCTCTTCGTTGTTCAGGTCGGTGAGATCCGCTCGCCAGCCCTCGTGTTCGCGGTCGAGAAAGGCGGTCACCCGGCGGTCGAGTTCGTCCCGGAGGTCGCGAACGAGGGCTCGAACCGCCTCCAGGTCGTCCTTCGAGACGTCCACCGCCGACAGTTCGGCCCGGATCAGGTCGGCGTCGGCGGTCGCCTCGACGCGGTCGCCGCGCTCGTCGAAGGTGAGCGGCTGGATGACCCGGCTCAACTCCGCCTCGGCGTCCCTGAGCGAGGCGTCGGCCACGCCGTCGCTCACCAGGTCGCGCACCCGCGGTTCGAGCATGTGGGCCTCGTCGCAGATCACGAAGGTCTCGTCGTCGAGAAGTGGGGCGGTAAATGCCGCCGTCGTCGTCGGATCGAACGCGTGGTAGTAGTTCCCGACGACGACCTCGACGTGCGGAAGGAGCGCGCCCATGATCGAGTGCGGGCAGGCCCCGTGCCCGGCGGATTTGGCCACGAGGTCCTCGGGTTCGATCAGACCGGCGTCCTCGAAGTCGAACGGGACGGCCTCGACCGGATCGCCGTCGTCGGGGAGCGCGTCGAGGAATTCGGCGTAGAACGGGCAGTACTCGGTGCTCGCGCCGCCGTCGTCGTACTCGGGCATCTCGGGCGGGTAGGGCGTCGGTTCACCTGCCGTTTCGAGGTAGCTCGCTGCGCCCCCGCTTCGGCCGCTGTCGGCCAGGCCGACCTGCTGGCTCCGTGCCCGCCCGGCCAGCGACTGGGCGGTCGTGGACCCGCCTTCTCCCGTCACGTCGCGGGTGTGCTCGCGGAGAGACTCGCACCGGTCGTAGACGTTGCCGTCGTCGATCCCGCCCGCGTGTTCCCGGTTGTACGGGCAGACGTCGGCCTTCCCGACGAGCGTGAGCGCGGACACCGGCGACCAGTCTTCCGGCAGGGTCGCGTTGATCGTCCGGAGGTCGGCCTCGAACTGTCTGAGCTGTTGCTTGACGCTCGTGAGGACGACCACGCGCTCGAAGTCGCTGTCCGGATCGCGGACGAGGTGGATGCCGGCGGTGAGCGCGAGCATCGTCTTCCCGGTGCCACAGGCACCTTCGAGAACGGTGAAACCCTCCTCGCGGGCGGTCTCGACGGCCGTCTCGATCCCGTCGATCTGGGGCTCGTAGGGCTGCTCGTGGCCGAACACGTCCCGCCAGTCCTCGTCCGCAGTCATCCCCTGGTCCCTGTACGTGGCGGAGGAAAGGCGTGTCGGACTCCGGGCGAGGGTGAAGTGGTGGCTCCGTCAGGGCGCGACGCCGACCGTTAACAGCGTTCCGAGTTCGCGGTAGCGTTCGACCATGTTCTCCCGACTCTCCCACTCCTCCAGCGGGAACGCGTCCGCCGGCGGAATCTCGATCTCTCGATCCGGGACGTTGTCCTGGCAGGCGACGTAAAACCCGGCCTCGCGGAACGCCGCTCGATACTCGGCGCGACTCCAGAGGGTCATGTCCACGGCGATGTACTCCGACCAGTCGTGCGAGTAGGGGTTCTCCTCGAAGTAGTTGACCGCGCAGTGGAAGGTGCCACCGGGTCGGAGCACCCGGCGGAGTTCACGGAGCGCCTCGATCGGGTCCGACGCGTAGTAGAACGCCTCCATCGAGAAGGCGTGGTCGACGCTGTCGTCGGCGAAGGGAAGCGACGTGAACGTGCCGGCGACGAAGCCGACGTTCGGGTCGTCGGTGGCCGCCCTGGCGTTGGCCGCCATCTCGGGCGAGGCGTCCAGGCCGTAGGCCCGACCGGCCCCGGCGTTGTCCCGCAGTGCGCGAATGGCGTAGCCGCTTCCCGATCCCAGATCGAGCACGACGTCGCCGGGTTCGACCGGCATGCGGGCGAGGACTTCCTTCGCGGTGTGCCAGTGCTCGTCCGCCATCGTCTCGTCGCGGCCGTCGGCCGCCCACCGATCGAACTCCTCCCGGACGGTCATACCCGTGGTGAGGAAAGCCGGGGACAAAACGATTCTGACCGTTTCGGGATCGTGGGGACCGGACGGCGACCAGCGGCCCGGGAGGCTTTTCCCCGACGCGGCCGAGCCTTTCGGCATGGTCGGAGCCCGAAAGCGGTTCAAACTGGCCGATACCGCCCAGCAGGTCGTCGGCGGGTTCCTCCTGGCCGGGCCGTTCGTCGTCACCGAAGAAGTGTGGACGCTGGCGGCGAACATGACGGCCGCCCACACGCTCGTGACCGTCGGCATCGTCGTCGCCATCGGGTACGGCGCGCTCTACGAGGCCGACGCCGACCGGAACCCCGAGCGCGAGGCCGAGGTGGCCGGCGTCCCGCTCCGGTTCGTCTCCTTGATGACCGTTTCGTTCGGCTCCGTCGCCGTTCTCGCGCTGGCGTTCACCGCCCCGGAGACGTTTCTCGTCGGGAACGAAATCCTGACCGACCCCTCGGACGCGGACCTCGCGGTGACCACCCTCAAGGCCATCTCCGTCGGTGCCATCTTCAGCGTCGTCGGCGCGGCGACCGCCGACACCGTGTTCTGACGGCGGGTATCCGTCGGTTTCCGGCCGCGGGGGGATTCGGGGATCAACACTCCTTTCAGCCAGCGGAAGTATTCCGGAACTATGTCGAACTGGTCCCGCCGACGCGCCCTCCAGGCCGCCATCGCAGTCGGTACCCTTTCCCTCGCCGGGTGTTCAGGGAGTACGAGCAGTTCGGAGGAAGTCTCATCCGACCGGGGCGACCCCGTCTCGGACGTCGAGGTTCGATTCGCCCGGGATACGAGGGGGAATCACCTCTACGACGCCAAGCGGGGCAACGAGGGAGAACCCGATCCCGAGGCTGGCGAAACCCTCCACCTGACGAGCGACGACGAGCGCGACGCGGTGACGTTCCGGTCCACCGACCCGGCCACGGAAATCCGATCGTTCGTGGACGACACGGATCTGGACTCCGAGTCGGTGTACCTCCTCGAAGAGCCCATCGGCGCGTGTCACGAGGCCCGACTCCTCGGCGTCTATCGGGAGTCGGACGGCGTCGACGCCGAGTTCTGCCGCGGACTTCGGCCGGCCGACGTCGACTGTTCGGACGGGGACAGGGACCGGGTCGGCGTCGCCATCCGGTTGCCCTTCCCCGGCGACGAGTTCACCTCGATCGGGTCCCGCTGGAGCAGCGACTGTGACCGTCCCGGCACCGCTATCGCCCGCGAAGGCGGTGACGAGGAATGAGCGACCCGACGAACAGCGTGCGCTCCAGGCGATCCGTCCTCGCGGGCCTGGGCGCTGGGATGGCCGCCCTGGCCGGGTGTTCGTCCGTCGGGATCGGCGGCGATGGGAACGACGAACCGGAATTCGATCCCGGACGTCTCGACGAAATCGCCCGAAAGGAGGTTCCCGCTCGGCCCGACGCGTTCCCGGTGACGGTGACCGACGGGATGGTCGCCCGCCATTACGACCGCGCCCGCGAACTGCTGGACGCCGTCCCACCCCGGCCGACGGTTCCCAACGGCACGGTAACGAAGCGGCTTCGCGACATGCGCGAGGAGGTGGCGACAGCAGTGGCCGATACAGGATCGGACGAGGACGTCGACCGGCGCGGACCCGAGCGACTCGGCCGCCCCCGTCACGTCCGGGCCGACGCCGCCGAACTGCTCGGCGCGTACCGGGCCGCGACCGGCGAGATGGATCCGGAGTGGGCCGCCGATCGACGCGAAACGCTCCGTTCCGACCTCCGGTCGTTCGAGGGGGAGTGGGCCTATCGCGGGGATGGGCCGGCCGACGCGCTGGTGGTTCACGCCGAACTCGAGGGGTATCGCGACCGCGTCCGTCGGAGCGCCGAGGCCTGGCCGCCGGTCCCGGACGATCCGGTGACCGACCCGTTCGGAGTGGGGGAGACCGTCCGAGAGATCGAGGGTGGCCGCGCGACCCTCGCCGATGCCACACGACTCAGGGAGCGATACCTGACGGACCTGGAGGATCCCCGGTCCTTCCGGTCGGCGATGACGGCGGCCGCCCACCGGACTCATCGTCGGTCGTCGTTCGCCGGCCGGCGAATCGAAGAATACGCCCGGGGCGGCCCCGACGACCTCCCCTTCGATCGGTCCCTGGAGGGAACGCCCGCGATCCACTTCTTCGACGAACTCCAGGCGGACGTCCGCTACGAGGCCGAGAACACCGACGAGGATCGCCGGGCGGGGAACTACGCCCGTGCAACCCTCTCGAGTGCGAGGCGACTGGCGGGGGTCCGGGCGTTCGAGACCGTGTTCGACGGCATCGAGGCCGGCAAGTACGAGACGCCGGACGACGCCGATCGAGTGGCAGCGGCCCGTACGGCGGCGGTCGAGGCGTTGCAGGCAGCGTGGGAGACGACGCCGGTTCCGCTGAGCGTCGACGTGACGTTTCCGGCACACGACGCCTTCCGGTGGGGGCACCGGAAACTGGACGGGTCCCGTGGCGCACGCTCGGACGTCAACGAGGCGCTCGCGTCGTTCGTTTACGCCCGGTTGTACGCCGAGGAGGTACCGGCGGTCGTCGACACCGTCCGGAACGCACTGGAGTAGCCCGACCGATCCACCCGCAGGCTTAAGTCCCGTCCACCGGTTCCACACCAGTATGGATTATTCACTCGCCATTCGCGGGACCGAAGAACGGACCATCCCTGGTGGCACGGCGCTCCTCCTTTTGCATCCGAGTACGGGCGAAACGGACCGCATCGACACCGACTTCCTGAAGACCGACACCGACCGATTTCTCGTCGTCTCCACGCGAACCACGGCCCGAGAAGTCCTCCAGAAACTGGATTACTACGACGTGGACGAGGAGTCGGCCGTGATCCTCGACACCCTGAGCATCGAGCGGGGCTACTCCCGCCGGAGCACGGACCGGATCCACTACGCCTCCGCCCCGGACGACCTCGACGGCATCGTCGAGCAGACCGCCGACTTTCTGGAAAACAGCGACGGCAAACGCCGGGTGAGCGTGGACTCCATCACCGAACTCGCCTACTACGCCGGCGAGACCCGGACCGTGGAGGCCGTCGAACGCATCCTCGACTTGCTCGAGGAACACGACGCCGTCGGCATCTTCCACCTCTCGCCCGAGGTCCACGAGGACCACCTCGTCGATCGATACCGCGACCTGTTCGACGGGACCGTGGAACTCGACGAGGACGGGACGGTTTCCCTCGACCTCTGATTTAGGGCAGCCCGTCCGATCAGGCGTCCAGCGCGTCGAAAACTTTCTCCGCCCACGCCACGGCGTACGGAGCGCCTCGGTCGCGGTAGGCCGCCACGTCCAGCGCGCCGAAGGGGGCCGGGAGGTCGAGTCGGTGTTTGACCCCGCTACAGGCGAGTTCGATCCCGTCCGCCAGGTCGGTGTCGCCGGTCGCGACCGCCTCCGGGAGCGACGACACCCGGGGCTGGAGCCGCTCGCCGGCGTCCCGCCAGGCCTCGCCGAGTCTGGGGTGTTCGTCCGGCCAGGTTTGGAAGACCGCCCGCGTTTGCAGACCCACCCAGGCGTCGTACAGCGCGGCCGCGACCTGGTAGGTGGCGGCCGGACCGAGCGGGACGGCGTCGTCGAGATCGCGATACGACTCCTCGAAGAATCCCAGGAAGTGCTCGGGGACGTCCAGGCCGACCTCGACCAGCGCCTCGGCGACGAGGAAATCGACGAAATCGGACGGCGACCCCTCGGTGCGGGGCGTCTCGATCACGACGGGCGGTCGCGTCTGGCGGGTCCAGACGATCGACCCGTCGCCTGGCGCGCCGATGGCGACGTCGCCACCCGCCAGCCGTCCCAGGACTTCCGGCGCGTCCGGGGGCACCCACGCCTCGTCGTACGTCAGGGGGTCGAACGACTCGACGAACGGGCCGAGTTGCATGGCTCGCTCCGGCGGAAGCGTCTCGAAGTTGCCGGTCGATCGAAGGACGACCGTGTTCGGCGCGTGCGTTTCCCGGACGGCCCCGAGGTCGTCCTCGAGGGATCGATGCTCGAACATCAGGCCAACAGTAGCTGGACGATCAGCGCCAGAACGAGGATCACGCTGACGACGACGGTACCGAGAACGATCTTCGTGGCGTCGCTCATGGCTGCCACTGGGACCGGGGCGGGCTTAATTGCTATGGAGCGTGCAAATCGGGGGATCGCCTTCGCTCCGTCGAAGCGTCTCGAAGGTTAGGATCGATACTATTAGAACCCAGACTATAATAGTTCAAACTCTAACTTCGGAAGGCATACGTCCGTGCGACTCCACCATCCACCATGGAGCAATTCGTCGACCGAACCGGGGAGCTCGATCGACTCCGGTCGCTCTACGACAGCCCCGCTGCCGAACTCGCGATCGTGTACGGTCGCCGGCAGATCGGGAAGAGCGAACTCGTCCGCCAATCGATCCGCGACCGGGACGACGCCGTGTACTACCAGGCCGTACAGGGGACGGCGACGACCCAGTTAGCACGCTTCGTCGAAGCGGCTTCGACCGCGTACCCGGGGATAACAGACGTCAGGAAAGACTGGGAACCCCTCCTCCGATATCTCGCCGAAAGGGACGCCGTCGTCGTCATCGACGAGTTCCCGTACCTGATCGACACCGACGAGAGCCTGCCCTCGGTCATCCAGCACTTCTGGGATACCGGCGTCGGCGACAGCCAGGCGACGCTCGTCCTCACGGGGTCCGCGATCGGCATGATGCACACGCACGTCCTCGACGGGGGCGCACCGCTGTACGGTCGCGTCTCGCAGACCCCGAACGGCCGGATCGAACTCGCGCAGCTCCCGTTCGAAACGGTCCAGGAGTTCGTTCCTGGATACGGCCCCGAGGATCGCGTGTTCGTCTACGGCGTCTTCGGTGGGACGCCCCGGTATCTCCGGCCGATCGATCCGGACGCGACGCTCGGGGAAAACGTTTCGCGGTTGTTGTTGGATCCTGACGGACCGCTTCACCACGACCCCGAGACGGTACTCCAGATGGAACTCAGCGAGGTCGATACCTACTTCTCCGTGCTGGAATCGATGGCGAGCGGGAATCGACGCCGGAATGATATCGCCCAGGGTGCCGGGATCGAGAGCACGAACACCTCGTACTACTTCGACCGGCTGGAAACGCTGGAGATCATCGAGAAACATCACCCGGCGCTCGTCGATCCGGCACGGAGCAAGCGCACGCGGTACCGGATCCGCGATCCTGTGTTCCGATTCTACTTCCGGTACCTGTACGGACGGGGTGGTCGATACGAACTCTACGGCGAGAACGCATACGAAGACCTCGTCGAACCGGAACTGCCCGAGTTCGTCAGCGAGACGTTCGAAAACCTCTGCCAGGAGGCACTCCCGGACCTGTACCCGTCGTACACGGTAACCAGACGTCCGAGCCAGTGGTGGTACAAGGGACGAGAGATCGACGTTCTCGCTCCGACCGACCAAGGGACGTTGCTGGTCGGGGAAGTCAAGTTCACGAATTCGCCCCTGGGGTACGACGTCCTCTCGCAACTCGAGTCCGACGTCGAACACGTCGATTGGTCGTCCAGGGGCGGTGCGGAGCCAGAATACGAGTATACGCTGTTCAGTCGATCGGGCTTCAAACGATCCGTCGAAGAAGCCGCCGAGAACCGCGACGATCTCCGGCTGTACGACCTCGATGCCCTCGTGGACGTACTCGAATCGGAGAGCTGAACAGTCCGCGACCACCCATCCCGTTCTCGGGTCAATCGGTCTCGCTCGCCTCGCCCGCACGGCCGACGCCGGATTCGGCGGCGACCTGCCGCCACTTGCCAGACCAGAACCGGGCGGTGTTGAACGCGGCCCGGACGTACATGTCGGCCAGGATCGCGGCGTAGATGGCCACGAGACCGAGGTCGAGGCCCAGATCGAACGCGAACCCGCCGAGCGAGAGCGTCGTCACGCCCAGCGGGATCGAGACCGACCCGACCGCGAGCGCGGCCGCGCCGGCCGGGACCGCGATCGCGCCCAGGGGGAGCCTGACGAGATAGGTCCCGACGAGACCGCCGTAGAGCGGCCATCGCATGTCGCCCGCCCCGCGGAGTGCGCCCCGCATCGTCCGGGAGATGCTGAAGCCGGCGACGCCCAGACCGAAGATCCGGACGAACTCGACCGTGAGTCCGACGTACTCGGTGTCGAACGCGAGGACGATCGGCCGTGCCAGCAGGATGATGCCTGCCGCGATGAGCAACTGCGTCGCCAAGGCGAGGCGGAGGGTCTGCCACCCGTAGTCGGTCGCCTTCTCGTCTTCTCCGGCGCCGATGCTCTGGCCGACGAGGGTGCTGGAGGCCGTCGAGTAGCCCCACGCGGGCATCAGGGCCAGGAGCATGATCCGTCGGCCGATGGCGTAGGCCGCCAGCACCGGCGTCCCGAGGATTCCCAGGAAAAAGAGGAAGGGAAACCGGCCGAAGGTCCGCGAGAGGCGGGTGCCGGCCAGCGGCAGGCCGACGCGCACGATCTCGGTGACGATACTCGGGGCGAACTGCCGACCGCCGAACCGAAAGCGGACGGAAAAGCGCCCCGAGAGGAGCAACCCGAAGAAGATGAGGGCTGCCAGCACGTTCGAGAGGGCCGTCCCCCAGGCCGCGCCGGCGATCCCGAGTGTCGGGAACGGCCCCAGTCCGAAGATGAGCACGGCGTTCAGCGTGACGTTCGTCGGCAGGGTGACGAGACGGACGTACATCGGTGTCCGGGTGTCACCGCTGCCCGCCAGCGCGCGCGAGGCGATCATGCTCCAGAACCGGAACGCGACCGATAGCATGACGATCCGGAGGTAGACGGCCCCCAGTTCGATCGCCTTCGGGTCGTTGGTGAGGACGTCGATCAGCGGTTCGGCGTAGATCCACGTCGCCGCAGTGATCGGGAGCGAGATCCCCAGCGCGATCCACAGGGACTGCTTGATCGCGAGGTCGGCCCTGGCGTGCTCCTCTGCCCCCTTGAATCGGGAGACGACGCTGATCGTCCCGCTGGAGACCGCCAGCGCGAGGCCGAACGGGACGAAGTAGTACTGGAAGCCCAGTTCCAGCGCGGCGACGGCCGCCTCGCCCAGCGCCAGGCTGACCATGAAGAAGTCGGCCGTCCGGAGCAACGTCCGCATCCCGCCAGTGACCATCATCGGGACGGCGAGGTCGAACGCCTCCTCGCCCTTCTCGCGGTCCACGACCCCGAACCTGGCCAGGGTCGCCGGGAAGAGCATGAGGGCTCGCTGCGCCCGTCGACGAAAGTCCGACACGTCGCTTCGACCCTGTTTCCATGTCCAGGCTACCGGGATTTACCGCTTTTCGATCGGCGGCGAAATTGCCGGTTGTCCGCCGGATAGCCGTACCCCCGCGATTCGGCCCTCCTTCCACTGGAGATCGGTTCGCGGTATCGTCCGACTTCGGGGGGACGGCCGAAACCCGGCCGGTCGTTCGATCCGCTGTCGAAAGCGGCGACTAGCGTACCAGAATCTGGATAACAAACGAAGGGGTCGTTCGGTTCGGCGCCCCAGAAGAGCGTCGTGGCCCGGTCAGTCCTCGGCCGGGACGTGGCAGGCCTGCAGCGCACAGCGAACGTGGTAGTCCTTCTCCTCGGGATCGGACTCCTCGAGCGCGGCCAGCAAGTGCTCCCTCGCGTCCTCCAGGAACGCCGTCGGCTCCACCTCTTCCGTCCCGTCTGCGGTGTCAATCGACATCGGACTTCTCCGTCGGTACCAGCCCACCTCCCTTGAAACTACTCATTTTTCCTGCGAAACCGAGCCTGTCGAATCGATAGGGAGAGTCGTGGGTTGCACGTCCGGGAGCGACGGACCGCGAAGGGGCCACCACCCGGAGCGACGGCATCGAAATTCCCCACTTCGAAACCCTTTTAGCGCTTTCCGGGGGATATGGTGGTAACTGAGGACTCATGGACGTCGAAATCATCTCCCAGGAGGAAAACCCGATGTTGCACCGGTCGGACGTGAAGTTCGAGGTCGTTCACGACGAGGCGACCCCGTCCCGCCTCTCCGTGCGCGACAGCCTCGCGGCGAAACTCAACAAGGACGCCAACGAGGTCGTCGTCCGCGAACTCGACACGAAGTTCGGCATGCGCAAGACGATCGGCCACGCGAAGGTCTACGAGTCGGCCGAGCACGCCAAGGACGTCGAGCAGGAGTACATGCTCGAGCGCAACAAGATCGCCGCCGGCGAGGACGGCGAGGCACCCGAGGAAGCCGAGGAGGCCTGATCCGATGGCGCGCAACGAATACTACACCGAGGACGGCGAACTGGATCGCGAACGCTGCCCGCGCTGCGAGGACGCGTTCCTTGCCGAACACGACGATCGCAAGCACTGTGGCCGCTGTGGCTACACCGAGTGGAAGTAGCTGAATGCGCGTTCTCGGGATCGAGGGCACGGCCTGGGCAGCGAGCGCTGCGGTCTTCGAGACCGACGGGCCGATCGACCCCGAGTCGGTCGCGACCGACGACGAGCGCGTGCTGATCGAGACGGACGCCTACCAACCAGACAGCGGCGGCATTCACCCGCGCGAGGCCGCCGAGCACATGCACGAGGCGATCCCGAGGGTCGTCGAACGTGCGCTCGACCGGGCCGATGGGCCGATCGACTGCGTCGCCTTTTCCCGCGGCCCCGGTCTCGGCCCGTGCCTGCGGACCGTCGCGACCGCCGCCCGGGCGCTCTCTCAGCGACTCGACGTGCCCCTGGTGGGCGTCAACCACATGGTCGCCCACCTGGAAATCGCCAGGCATCTCTCGGGGTTCGACTCGCCCGTCTGCCTGAACGCCAGCGGCGCAAACGCCCACGTCCTGGGCTACCGGAACGGGCGCTATCGCGTCCTCGGCGAGACGATGGACACGGGCGTCGGCAACGCCATCGACAAGTTCACCCGCCACGTCGGGTGGTCCCATCCCGGCGGGCCGAAGGTGGAGGAACACGCCAGGGACGGCGAGTACGTCGACCTGCCCTACGTCGTCAAGGGGATGGACTTCTCCTTTTCCGGGATCATGAGCGCGGCCAAGGCGGAATACGACGACGGCGTGGCTGTCGAGGACGTCTGCTATTCCCTCCAGGAGACCGTCTTCGCGATGCTCGCGGAGGTTTCCGAACGGGCGCTCTCGCTGACCGGCAGCGACGAACTCGTCCTCGGGGGCGGCGTCGCCCAGAACGACCGTCTGCAGGCGATGCTCGGCGATATGTGCGAGGGCCGGGACGCCGAGTTCTTCGTCCCGGACGACCGGTTCCTCCGGGACAACGCCGGGATGATCGCCGTGCTCGGCGCGAAGATGTGTGAAGCCGACGACACCCTCGACATCGCGGACTCCCGCGTCGACTCGAATTTCAGGCCCGACCAGGTGCCCGTGACCTGGCGCGACGGCGAATCGGTCGCCCGACCCGTCCGGGACGAGACCGAGATCCAGGGTGCCGAGGCGGTCGTCACCATCGGCGACGACCGGGTGACCAAGCGCCGACTGCCCCGCTCGTATCGGCACCCGACGCTCGACGAACGCCTGCGGACCGATCGGACCCGCCTGGAAGCCAGACTGACCAGCGCCGCCCGTCGCGCCGGCGTGCCGACGCCGGTCGTCTACGACCTCGACCCGGAGACCGCGACCATCGTCTTCGAACGCGTCGGGACCTCGGAACTCCGGGGCGCGCTGACGGCGGACCGGGTTCGGACCGTCGGCCGCCACCTCGCCCGGATCCACGACGCCGGGTTCGTCCACGGCGATCCGACGACCCGGAACGTGCGGGTCGACGGTGTGACTGATTCGGATCGCGTCTATCTCATCGACTTCGGCCTGGGCTATCACACCGGGCACGTCGAGGATCACGCGATGGACCTGCACGTCTTCTCCCAGAGCCTCGACGGCACGGCCGACGACCCCGAGCGGATGCGCGAGGCTTTCGAGTCGGGCTATCGCGAGGTGGGCGAGGAACGCGTGATCGACCAGTTGCGCGATATCGAAGGGCGGGGACGCTACCAGTGATCGGGACGGAAGGGGGCGACGAGACCGACCGCGACGGCGACGACCGCACCGCCGAGCGACGTCTACGGTGGCTGCGGCGAGCGGCCGGCCTCGCGGGACTCGTCGGCGGGCTCCTGATCCTGGCAGGGGCAGTCGGCGCGAACGTGCTGGGGGCCGGCGTCACGGTAGGGGTGGGCGTGGCGGTCGTCGGCCTCGCGGTCGCCGCCGTGGGGCTCTCCCAGCGTCGCTACGCCGGGGTCGTGGTCGAGGATTCGGTCGATCGACGCCGGTTGCGCCGCGGCGGTGGCGTCTTCCTGGTGGTCGGGGGCGTCCTGCTGGTCGTCGGGATCTGGCTGGTGCTTCCCTGACGGTCGGCAAACTCCGGGCGGGAGAAAAGGATTTACCCGTCGCACGAGTATCAGGATCCATGGCTGACAAACCCGCCTCAGGAGAGATTTTCGGCATCCCGTACAACTTCGAACGACCCAGCATGCGGCGACTCATGTCGTCGTACTGGAAACCGGGCAAGGGAATGCTCGTGAAGAAACCGTTCGGGATCGGTTACACGCTGAACCTGGCGAACTGGCGGTCGTGGATCGTGCTGGCCGTCGCGGGCGTCTTGGTCTGGCGGGAGCAAGCCAGTGGCGAGGAAGCCTTCGAGGACGAAGACGAAGACGAGGGACCGGTCGAGGTCATCGTCGACTGACGACGCTGGCGACGTACCGACGGCTCTTTTAGCGCTCGTGGCCCGCCCTCGCACATGACGATCCGCTTCGTGACGGGCAACGAGGGCAAGGTGCGGGAGGCCCGCGAATATCTGGACGAACCGGTCGAGCAGGTCGACTACGACTACACGGAGATCCAGGCCGACGACCTGCGGGACGTGGCGGCCCATGGCGCCCGCGAGGCGTTCCGGGCGCTGGGCGGCGAGGACCCGGTCCTCGTTGGCGACGCGGGACTCTTCATCGAGGCGTTCGACGGGTTTCCCGGCCCGTATTCCGCCTTCGTCGAAGACACGGTCGGCGTCGAGCGCGTCTGGCGGATGACCGAACCCGAGGACGACCGCCGGGCGTCGTTCCGGACGGTGCTGGCCTACGCCGAGGCTGGCGAGGAGACGGGGACGGCGACGGGCGCGGACGACCCTGGTTCCGACGGCGTCCGGGTCGAGAGGTTTGCCGGCCGAGTCGACGGCCAAATCGTCGCACCGCGAGGCGAAGGCGGGTTCGGGTTCGATCCGATCTTCGAGCACGACGGGATGACCCTCGCCGAGATGGGAACGGCGGAGAAGAACGCCATCAGTCACCGTGGCCGGGCGCTGGAGCGGTTCGCGACGTGGCTGTCGGAACGACGAGACTGATCGGAATCGGCGACGGGGCTACGCCCGCGGGTCCCGATCCGGCCCGGGATACTCGCCGCCCTCGACGGCCTCGTAGAGGCTCGCGGGGTCGAACAGGCCGGCAAAGGCGTCCGGCGTTCGAATCGAGAGGTTCACACGCGGCTGGATAGTGAGGTTCGTCGCGGTCGATCGCAACCCCTCGTCGAACGTGAGGAGATGGGCCGCTCCACCCCGGTAGGCCGACGCCAGGGCCGGGTGGTCGCCCGCCGGGTGGTCCACGGCCACCCGCTCGTCCTCGATTCGCTCGCGCCAGTCGGCCGCGAGGTCGGCGTCGGCCAGTCCCGCGATCACGGCTTCGGCGTCGTCGAGCAGGTGATCGCTCGCGACCAGTTCGACCCACGAGTGTCGCCGAACGTGATCCAGTGCTTCCCTGGCCCCGCCGCCGACCAGGAGGTCCGCGGCGAGCACGTCCGCATCGGCGACTACTCGCGCGGGACTGGCCTCAGTCATCCGCGCGCACCTCCTCCAGTCGCTCCCTGATCGCCTCGACGTCCGTCTCGTACGCCCCGGCGCGCTCGAACAGGTCGGCCCAGCGTGACGACATGATTCGAACGACGGCGGCCCGCCTCAAAGACCCTCCGCCCCCAGATCTCGTCTGCGGCCGGGCGACGATCGACCGCCCCAGCGTCGTCCGCCATACGACTTATGGCACGGGCTTCAGTATCGGTCACCAATGGACGTGGAACGGGCGGCGGTCGTCGGGACGGTCGCCCTGGTGGCGGTGACCGCGGTTCTTTCCGGCCCGCTCGTCGGCGGCGTGGACTTCACGCGGGCCGCACACGCGCCGGACGCCGGGGCTGGCACCGGGACCGCCGAGGTGAGCGTCGAATCGGTCCCCGAGGTGGTCGTGCTCGAACGCGGCGATTTTGGCGCCGGTACCTACCACATGACCGCCCCGGACGCCGTCGTTCGCGTCGGCAGGGTGACCGGGAACCCGCACCTCGAGTACGTGATCGAGATCCCGGCACTAGACTACGTCGAGGGACGGACCGTCCGCCTCCACGACGCGGACGGCGAGCGGTTGCACCTCGCCGTCCGACCGGTAGAACTCGGCCCGCGGATCGTCACCGGGGAGTCCTACGACGGCACGATCTCGATCCGTCTCCAGTCGAATCGGACCCGCGTGATCTACGAGGCACCGGTTCGCATCGAGGTGATCGAATGAGCGCCGATGCCGCCGAGGTGATCGAATGAGCGAGGACCCCGAACCGTTCTACCGGAAAGAATACGAACTCGACGAACTCGGGACGATCGCTCGACGGGCCGTGTACGGCGATGGCGTCGGTCTCGCGCTGTTCCTGGGGACGATCCTGTTCGTCGGCCTGTACTGGCGGCTCGGTTTTTTCTCCTCGGACAACTACGCCATCGCCAACACACTGGTGGCGGTCGCGGAGGGACACCTCCATCTCCAGGCGTTCCCGTACGGTCCCGACTCCGGCGTCATGCCCGGCACGTACGCCCACGGCGGTCGCGTGTACGGCCGGAACTACGGAATGGTCGCCGCCGCACTTCCGATCCTGTACCTCCTCAGGGTCGCCGTCGTGCTCGTGGACCTCCGGATCCTCCTCGTCGGCGGGTACGCGCTCACGTTGCTCGCCTGGATCGTGACCGTCGGCACGCTACTCGACCGGAACCGACTCGGTCGGATCGCCGGCGCGGGGATCGCCGGTGGGTTCTTCGTCGTCAACGTGGCGCTCGCGAACCCTCTCGACCCGAACTGGCTCCCACTGATCGCCCTGCAGGTCGTGTCGATCACCGCCGCCGCGCTGATCGCCGTCCTGGTCTATCGGCTGGCGCGAGACCTGTACGGTCGGCGGGTCGGGCTCGCTGCTGGCGTCCTCGCCGGCGTTGCCTCGCCGGTCGGGTTCTGGGCGTCGGTGCCCAAGCGCCACAGCGTCACCGCGATGCTGGCCGTTCTCG
>DATFIX010000038.1:0-14921 GCA_035269625.1 Natrialbaceae archaeon | reverse complement strand
GTGACCACCGTGGTGCCGACATCGAATCGTCCTCTCTCGTTTTTGATGCCGAGTGTTGGAAACGCGCAGGAACGACTTTCAGGTCGATGGTTTCGACAGTCGAACGGGCTCCCGACGTGGACTTTTTGTATCGTGATAGCCGAGGAACCCCCGGCATCCAGTTGGCAGACGTCGCGGCTCATGCCCGTAGAAAGCGCCTCTCCGATGGTAGTTGTAAACGGGGTACTGCAGCTATAGATACTATAGTAGCGTCTGAAACTTCTCATACGTCTCTTAGTCGTTGCCAACCGCTGTCTGGCGATTTATACCAAAGAATTAGGTAAAGTGTGTAGAAACTTCTGAAGATTACTATATCCGATATTAGATCAATGCGGTGAGAAACCAAAGGGATCGTGCAGCGGTTACAGCCTTTAGTCCCTCACCGACAGACATGAAAAGGTTACTACCGGCGAATAATAAATATTCCTCTCCTGCCGAACCGTTTGCGTTTTCACGAGGAGATTGCTCTCGATCTCCTCAAACGAACCCGTAAAGTAATTCAGAACGCTAACTGGGGCTACTGTGAGTGAATCAGGTGGTCCGCTCTCCCCAGACCGGCCGAACGAGGAAACCGAGTTCCGCGTGGACGCGCCGTTCGACCCGGCGGGCGACCAGCCCGACGCCATCGAGGAACTCGTCGAGGGGTTCGAGTCGGGGATGGACAAACAGACGCTTTTGGGGGTGACCGGGTCGGGCAAGACCAACACCGTCTCGTGGGCGGTCGAAACGCTCCAGCAACCGACGCTGGTGATCGCGCACAACAAGACGCTGGCCGCACAGCTTTACGAGGAGTTTCGCGAACTCTTCCCGGACAACGCGGTGGAATATTTCGTTTCCTACTACGACTACTACCAGCCCGAGGCCTACGTCGAGCAGACCGACACCTACATCGACAAGGACGCCTCGATCAACGAGCAGATCGACCGTCTGCGCCACTCCGCGACGCGCTCGCTGTTGACTCGTGACGACGTGATCGTGGTCGCCTCGGTGTCGGCCATCTACGGGCTCGGCGACCCCGCGAACTACGAGGACATGTCGATGCGGATCGAACGCGGGCAGGCGATCGACCGCGACGAACTCCTCGGCCGCCTGGTCGACCTCAACTACGAGCGCAACGACGTGGACTTCACGCAGGGCACCTTCCGGGTTCGCGGCGACACCGTCGAGATCTACCCGATGTACGGGCGGTACGCCGTCCGGGTCGAGTTCTGGGGCGACGAGGTGGATCGGCTGACCAAACTCGATCCCCTGGAGGGCGAGGTCAAAAGCGAGGAACCGGCCGTCCTGATCTACCCCGCCGAGCACTACTCGATCCCCGAGGACCGCCTGGAGGAGGCCATCGCGGAGATCGAGGGCCTGATGGACGACCGGGTGCGCTACTTCGAGCGCCAGGGCGACCACGTCGCCGCCCAGCGCATCGAGGAGCGCACCACCTTCGACCTGGAGATGCTCCAGGAGACCGGCTATTGCTCGGGCATCGAGAACTACTCGGTCCACCTGAGCGACCGCGAGTCCGGCGAAGCGCCCTACACGCTGCTCGATTACTTCCCCGATGACTTCCTGACGGTGATCGACGAGTCCCACCAGACCATCCCGCAGATCCGCGGGCAGTACGAGGGCGACAAGTCCCGGAAGGACTCGCTGGTGGAGCACGGCTTCCGCCTGCCGACCGCCTACGACAACCGGCCCCTGACCTTCGAGGAATTCGAGGAGAAAACCGGGCAAACGCTGTACGTCTCCGCGACGCCCGCCGACTACGAGCGCGAGACGAGCGACCAGGTGGTCGAACAGATCGTTCGCCCGACCCACCTCGTCGACCCCGCGGTCGAGGTGGCGGACGCGACGGGGCAGGTGGACGACCTGATGGACCGCATCGACGACCGGATCGAACGCGAGGAGCGCGTCCTGGTCACCACGCTCACCAAACGCATGGCCGAGGACCTCACCGAGTACCTGGAGGGTGCCGGGATCGACGTCGCGTACATGCACGACGAGACCGACACGCTCGAGCGCCACGAACTCGTTCGGTCGCTCCGCCTGGGCGAGATTGACGTGCTCGTCGGCATCAACCTGCTCCGGGAGGGTCTGGACATCCCCGAGGTGTCGCTGGTCGCCATCCTCGACGCCGACCAGGAGGGCTTCCTCCGGTCGGAGACCACGCTCGTCCAGACCATGGGTCGGGCCGCCCGAAACGTCAACGGCGAGGTCGTCCTCTACGCCGACGACGTCAGCGACGCGATGGGATCGGCAATCGATGAAACCCAACGACGCCGGCGAATCCAGCGCGAGTACAACGAGGAACACGGGTTCGAACCCCAGACCATCGAGAAGGCCATCGGCGAGACCAGCCTTCCGGGGAGCAAGACCGACACTTCCTCGGTGGCCGGCGAGGGACCGGCCGACGCCGACGAGGCCGCCCGGTTGATCGCGGACCTGGAGGGGCGAATGGGAGAGGCCGCCGACAACCTGGAGTTCGAACTCGCGGCGGACATCCGCGACCGGATCCGGGAACTCCGAGAGGAGTTCGACCTGGACGGCGGCGAGCGCGAGGACGGGATCGCGCCGGAGCGGGACGCCGAGTTCTGAATAGTGAACGATTCACAAATATATCGGGGAATACCGTCGCTCTATTTAAAATCCAACCGCGAAAGATAAAAACGCTTAACTGACGGTACTCGAACGCTTCGCCCATGCCTGCCCTCCGGACGAAGGACCTGACGAAGCGCTTCGGCGACGTCACGGCCGTCCAGGATCTGAACCTCACCGTCGAGGACGGCGAGGTGTTCGGCTTCCTCGGCCCGAACGGGGCCGGAAAGTCGACCACGATCAACGTGATTCTCGGCTTTCTCGACCCGACCGAGGGAACGGCGACCGTCCTCGGTCACGACGTCGCTCACGAATCGTATCGCATCCGCCAGCGGATCGGCCTCCTGCCGGAAGCGTTCGACGTCTACGAGAACCTCACCGGTCGCGAGCACGTCGTCTCGGCCATCGAGACGAAGGGTGCCCGCGACGACCCGGACGCGATCATCGACCGGGTCGGCCTGGATCCCGAGGACGCCCGCCGGGCGGCCGGCGGCTACTCGAAAGGGATGCAACAGCGCCTGGCGCTGGGCATCGCGCTGGTGGGCGACCCGGACCTGCTGATCCTCGACGAACCGTCGAGCGGCCTCGACCCGAAGGGGATCAAACTCCTGCGGCGGATCGTCCGCGAGGAGGTCGAACGCGGCGCGACGGTGTTCTTCTCCTCGCACATCCTCGGTCAGGTCGAGAAGGTCTGCGATCGGGTCGGGATCATGGCCGACGGCGAGATGGTCGCGGTCGACACGATCGACAACCTCCGGGAGGAGATCGGTGCCGGGGCGGTCGTCGAGGCGACCGTGGACGAGGTGCCGGACCTGGACCCGATTCGGTCGATGGACGAGGTTCGAGAGGTGAGCGCGGCCGACGACGTCGTCCGGATTTCCTGCTCCGCTCCGGAAGCGAAAATGCCAGCGCTTCGGCGACTCGACGATGCCGGGACGGTCCGGGACATCGACGTCGAGGACACGTCGCTGGAGTCGCTGTTCGAGCAGTACACGAACGGTGGCGCGACTGAAACGACGGGAACCGGCGCGGATGCGTCCGGAACGACGGGTTCGACCGACGACACCGCCACTGCAACGGCGGGAGGTGGGGACTGATGGGGATCTACACGGTCGCCCGCGACGACTTCCGCAACGCCAGGCGGTCGTCCATCGTACTGGGCGTGATCGGCGTGTTCGCCGCGCTGATGGCCCTGATCTTCCTCGCGGAGATGGACATCTACGACGATCCATACCGGACGCTGTTCGATGCCCTGTTCTTCGTCAGCCTGGTCCTGCCCCTGTTGCTCGCCCCGCTGTGCTATCTCAGCATTGCCGGCGACCGGATCAGCGGCACCATCACGTACGTCATGGGGTTGCCGAACCGGCGATGGGAGTACTTCGCCGGCAAGTTCCTTTCGCGGTTCGCCGTCGCGGCGGCGGCCATCGCGCTCAGTACGGCCGTCGGGTTCGCCATCGCGGCGGTCACCTTCGCGAACGTCCCGTCGATCCGCCGTTTCCTGATCTTCGGGGGCGTCTCCCTCTTGTACGCCCTGGCATTTTCGAGCCTGTTCGTCGCCATCTCGGCGGGTGCGCCGTCCCGCTCCCGGGCGATGTTCGGGGCCATCGGAGCGTACTTCGTCCTCATCGTGTTCTGGTTCGGGTTCTTCCCGTTCATCCGGCTCTCGGTCCTCCTGGACACGATCGCGGATCTGCCCTGGGTGACGCTGTCGGAGACGACTCGGGCCTACATCGAAGCGGTTTCTCCCGGGACGGCGTACCTCCAGGGGACCAAGCCGGTGTTTTCGGGCGTGATGGGCGAATACGAAGCGTTCGAACGGTCGTTCCGAACCAGTGACGAACTCCACACCGAGTTCTGGTTCAATGCGCTCGTTCTCCTGGCGTGGTCGGCCGTCTCGTTGACGGTCGGCTACCTCTCGTTCCGGCGCTCCGAACTCGGGTGACCGGTTCCGGCGATCGTTCCCGTCCGCTCGTTCTCGATCGTCTCGACACCGCGACTAGCCCGCGAGGTCGGCGACCGCGAGCAGGAGTTCGGGGATGCCGACCAGGAGCAGGCCGACGACGATGAGAACCGCTGGCATAACGAGCAACCCGGACTCGGTGAGTAGCCAGAGGCCGAGGCCCGCCAGGATGGCGACGATGCCGACCACTCGCAGGAGCCACGTGAAGACCCCTTCCAGTCCGAGGTCCGCCAGGACGTCCACGAGTTCGAGTGCTTCGTCCATGCAGACGGCAGATGACGATCCAGGAACTTATTTCGTGTGCCGTGGGATCGGCCCGGTGCGAACTGTCGGGGAAGGTCTGGGATTGCGGCCTGCGGGCGAGCATCTGTCATTACGGACACGATCCAGACGCTGCTCTTGATCCCCCTGCTCGTCCTTCGGGGTGACGGCCGCGAGGCGGCGACGGGTCGGGGTGGCGGCGACGGTCGAGGCCGTCGGCTCAGAGGAATTCGGTCTCCTGATGCCCGTTCGTGACGTGGACCTCGAAGGTCATCGTCGAGGCGTCCTGTTCGACCAGGTTCCAGTACACCTCGGCGAGGTCGTCCGGGTCGAGGAACGTCTCCGGTTCCCGGTCGGACGATTCGACCGCCGTCGGCGTGCGGATCTGGCCGTCGATGACGACGTGGCTGACCTGCACGCCCTCGGGGCCGAGTTCCTGGGCCATCGACTGGGCGAGGCCGCGGACGGCGAACTTCGCGCTCGTGAACCCGGCCGCGCCGGCGCGCCCCCGGACGGCCGACGTCGCGCCGGTGAAAAGGATGGTCCCCTCGCCTCGTTCGACCATGCCGTCGACGACGGCAGCGGACGTGGCGTAGCCGCCACGGGCGGCCACCCGCCAGGCGCGCTCGTATGTCTCGGCCGTCCCGTCCCTGATCCCGGACCAGGCGGCGCTGCTGGCGTGGTTCACGAGAACGTCGACGGGTCCCAGTTCCTCCTGGACCGCCACGAACGCGGCGTCGATGTCCTCGGCGTCGGCCAGATCGGTTGGCACGGCGACGGCTTCCGTCGGGAGGTCCTCGGCGAGCGTCTCGATGTAGGATTCCGTCCGGGCGAGCAGCGCGACGTGGAGCTCCTCCTCGGCGAACTTCCGGGCGATCGATTCCCCCAGTCCCGGCCCGACGCCGGCGATCACGGCAACTCGTGGCATACCCCCGGTTGGACGACGGGCAGTTAAACCCTGGGGGGAACCGGCGAGTTTTCGGGCACAACGGTTTCCTTGGCGGCCGCCGAACCGTCGAAGACGAACCCCGTTCCGGGACGTGGTCTCCAGTGAACGACGCACCCAGCATCCCCGACCTCCGTGACGCCCCGCCCGACCTGCTCGAGAGCGGCCACCTCTGGCTCCAGGAGTGGATCGACGGCCACGAGTGTCGGTTCCGGTTACAGGAGTCCGGCGTCCTGGAGGTGAGCGACGGCGAGCGCGTCTTCCGCCCCTCCGACGTTCCGCCGGCCTTCCAGGCGACGATTCGGCACCTGCGGGAACGGATCGACCGGGATGCCCTCCGGATGGCCGTCGACGACGTCGAAGCCGTCGTCTTCATCGGCGTCGCGACCGTCCGCCACCGGATCGACTACGACTGGGACCGGATCCCGCCGTTCCTGGGCTACGACGTGTGGCTGATCGACGAGTCGCGGTTCCTCCCGCCGGATCGAGTCGAGGCCATCTACGAGGGACTGGGCCTTTCGCCGATCAACGCCGTCCGCAAGGAGGTCAGGGCAGTCGACTTCGACCCCGACGACTACGCGTTCCCCGAATCGAAGTGGTACGACGGTCCCGTGGCGGGGATCGTCGTGCGGAACAAGACTGGCGACCGTGGCCTGTTGTCCAACGCTGCGGTGGTCGACAGCGGGGAGGGCGAGATGGATGCCGCCGGCCACGACGGGACGCCTCCGGATCCCGAGGAACTCGCTCGCGAGGTGACGACCGACCGCCGGATCGACCGCGCACGGGAGCGCATCGAGACGAGCGGTGGGCAGGCAAGCCCCGAGGCGGTCGTGGAACGACTGCTGGAAGGGATCTATCGGGAGGAGGGTCACCGGGTCGATCGCCTCGCAGACGACGACGTCCGGGCGTTCCGGACGGCAGTCGCGGCCACAGTGCGGCGCTCTTTCGGGGACGCCGGGTAGTATTCCCGCCGTTACTCGTACCGGAGCGCGTCGATCGGGTCGGTTGTCGCGGCTTGCCAGGCGGGGTACAGTCCGGCGAGGACGCCCACGAGGATGCCGACCACGATGGCGATGACCGGCCACTGCAGGGGGTAGACCAGCGGGACCCGCGGGACGAAGAATTCGGTCGCGGCCCACCCACCGACGAGGCCTACGACCGTCCCGACGGCCGCGCCGACGACGCCGAGGACCGCGGCCTCGGTCAGGAACAGCTGGAGGACGTCGCGATTCTGGGCCCCGACGGCTTTCATGATGCCGATCTCGCGGGTGCGCTCGGTGACCGACACGAGCATGATGTTGGCGATGCCGATCGCCCCCACGAGGAGCGAGATCAGGGCGACTGCGGTCACGAATCCGGTGAGGGTATCCATCACCGACTGGAGTCGGTCGATCAATTCGTCGCTGGTCTTGAGACCGTAGGCGAGGCCGTCGTCTCGCTCGCTCGCGTCGGACTCGCCGCTCTCCAGGTAGCGCCGCGTGGACTCCTTGGCAGCCTCGACTTGCCCGGACTCGGCCTCGAGAACGATCCCGCCGAACCGGGCCTCGCCGTCGCTGAGACCAGCGGCCGTCAGTTCGTAGTACGGGTCGATCGGCACGTAAGCCCGTGGCTGGGCCCGGAAGCCCTCGATCGGGCTCCGGGGGTCGTCGTCGTCGAGAATCCCGACGACGGTCGCCTCGACCTCCTGTCCGAAGGCCAGCACGAGCGTCACGTTCTCGCCGACGCTGACGTTCTTCGCGAACAGACCGGCCGCGGCCGGGTTGAGCACCGCCTCGAACTCGCCCTCGCGGTACCCTCGTCCGCGTTCGATGGCTGCCGGGTCGAGATAGCCCTCGCCAGCAGCGACGACGTCGCCCGCGATGGGCTGGGTCGACCCGTCGTGACCGACCGCCTGCGCGAACAGGGGCGAGTATGCGTACGCGTCGTCCACGGCCGACAGGTTCCGGATCTCGGCAGCGTCGCGGCGGGTGAACACCGCCTTCGCGGTGACGGCCGGATTGCCGCCGGTCCGGTTTTCCCCGGCGGCCCAGACGTAGACGTGCCCCTCGTCGTCCGGGCTGATGTCGCCGACGATGCCGGCCTGGACGCTGGCACCGAGGGTGACGAACGTGATGACGGCGGCGACGCCGATGACGACGCCCAGGGCTGTCAGCACCGAACGAAGGCGATGGCCGCGAATGGCCCGCCAACTCATCCGAAGGCTCTGGCGGAGCCTCATTCCTCGACCTCCACCGGTTCCGTCCGTCCATCATCGCCTCCCGCTTCCGTCTCGTCCCCGTCGACCGCCTCGATCCGTTCGATGGTGCCGTCGAGGAGGTGGACGATCCGTTCGGCGCGCTCGGCGACGTGGCGCTCGTGAGAGACGACGAGCACGGTGTTGCCCGCGGCGTGGATCTCGTCGAAGAGATCGAGGATGCGGGCGCCCGTCTCGCTATCGAGATTGCCGGTCGGCTCGTCGGCGAGCAGGATCGCGGGGTCGTTCGCGAGTGCGCGAGCGATGGCGACGCGCTGGCGCTGCCCGCCCGAGAGTTCGTTCGGGTGGTGGTCGGCCCGGTCGCCGAGGCCAACCCGGTCGAGGAGGTCCCTGGCCCGATCCCGCCGGTCGGCACGGGAGACGTCCCGAAAGACGAGCGGGAGGGCGACGTTTTCGATGGCGGTCAGGCGGGGCATGAGGTTGAACGTCTGGAAGACGAAGCCGATGGACTCCCCCCGGATTCGGGTCCGTGCCCGGTCCTCGATCCCCGTCACCGGCCGGCCGTCGATCTCGATCCGGCCCTCGGTGGGGGAGTCGAGACAGCCGACGAGGTTCATGAGGGTGCTCTTGCCCGACCCGCTCGGACCCATGACCGCGGTGTAACTCCCTCGCGGAAGCGCCAGCGAGACGCCGGCGAGGGCCTCGACCGGCCGGCCGACCCGGTAGGTCCGGCGGACCTCCTCCAGGGCGACGGCGGGCGACTGGGCGGTCGGCATGTTCGATGGCTACCGGAGCGTCGGCAAAAGGGTGTCGAGAACGCGCTGGGCCGTGGGATCGGGCGAATCGGCGGCGCTATTCGTACCGGAGGGCGTCGATCGGATCGGTCCTGGCGGCGTCCCACGCGGGGTACAGTCCGGCGACGACGCCCACGAGGATGCCGACGAGGATCGCGATCCCTGCCCAGAACGTCGGGAAGACGTAGGCGTCGATCCCGATGAATTCGATGGCGGCGTAGCCCACGACGGCACCGAGGCCGGTCCCCAGGATCGCCCCGATGAGCCCCAGGATCACGGCCTCGGTCAGGAACAGCTGGAGGACGTCGCGATTCTGGGCCCCGACAGCCTTCATGATGCCGATCTCGCGGGTGCGCTCGGTGACCGACACGAGCATGATGTTGGCGATGCCGATCGCACCGACGACGAGCGAGATCAGCGCGATTCCAGAAACGAAGCCGGTGAGGAGGTCGAGGATCTCTTCGAGTTGTCCCAGGAGTTCCTCGGCCGTCTGGAGCTGGAAGCCGTAATTGGAGGGGAGTGACCCGCTGGCCTCGGACTCGTCGTTCAGGTACGCCAGGGTGTCTTCCCTGGCCCGATCGACGGCGGTGGGATCGCCGGCGTCGACGATCAGGAACAGGAACCGCGATGCGCCCACGTCCTCGGGCGAGGTGTAGATCCGCGGCGACGTCGAGAAGCTCTCGGTCGGGCTCAGGCTGTCGTCGGTCGCGAGGATGCCCACGACCTCCAGGTCGACCGGCCCACCGACCGTGGTGACGGTGATGGTGTCGCCGACCGTGACGTTCGTCGCGAACATGGCGGCGGCGCTCGGCGTCAGGACGGCCTCGTTTTCGCCGGGGTCGTACGGTCCCCCGTCCGCGAACTCCTCGTCGGCGACGTAGGACGGGTCCGTCACCCGGAGCGCCTCCTGTCTGGTGACGGACTGGTCCCGGTACTGGACGTTCTCGGTCAACCAGATCGTGTACGGAATGGCGTTCTCGACGCTATCCAGGTCGTCGATGCCGGCGACGTCCGCGCTCGTGAACACGGGCTCGGCACCGAAACCTGGGCCACCCTGGTTGGTGTCCTCGGGACCGACCCAGACGTAGATCTTGCTCGCCTCATCGCTGCCGACCTCGACGAGGATGTCCTCCTGGAGGCTGGCCCCGAGGGTGACGAAGGTGATGACGGCGGCGACGCCGATGATCACCCCGAGCGTCGTGAGCGTCGAGCGCAGGCGGTGCCCGCGGATCGCCCGCCAGCTCATCCGGAGGCTCTGGACGGGTTTCATTCGGTTCCCTCCCCCTGTCCGCTTTCGGTTTCCTGTCGCCCGTCCTCCTCGCCCCCCTCGAGTTCCTCGATCCGTTCGATGGTGCCGTCGAGGAGGTGGACGATGCGCTCTGCGTGCTCGGCGACGTAGCGCTCGTGGGTGACCATCAGGATCGTGTTGCCCTCGGCGTGGAGTTCGTCGAAGAGGTCGAGGATCTTGGCACCGGTTTCGGTGTCGAGGTTGCCGGTGGGTTCGTCGGCCAGCAGGATCGCGGGGTCGTTCACGAGCGCGCGGGCGATGGCGACGCGCTGGCGTTGCCCGCCCGAGAGTTCGCTCGGTCGGTGATCCATCCGATCGCCGAGGCCGACCCGTTCGAGGAGATCGCGGGCACGCTCTCGACGTTCACCGGCCGAGAGGCCGCGGAACACGAGGGGAAGGGCGACGTTTTCGAGGGCGGTCAGGCGGGGCATGAGGTTGAACGTCTGGAAGACGAAGCCAACGGACTTGCCACGGACCGTCGTTCGACGGCGGTTGCTCGCCGCGGTGACGTCCTCGCCGTCGATGTCGATCCGCCCTTCGGTGGGGGAGTCGAGACAGCCGACGAGGTTCATGAGCGTGCTTTTCCCCGACCCACTCGGCCCCATGACCGCTGTATACGACCCCTTCGGAATCTCCAGGGTCACGCCGTCGAGCGCGTGGACGGGTTCGCCCACGAAGTAGGTCTTGCGGACGTCGTCGAGGAACACGGCGGGCGTCCCCGCGCGTTCCGTCTCGTCCGCCGTCGTCGAATTCATTGGCAGTATTACAGTTCGAACGCGGATATAGGTTCCGTGCAACCGGTTCGGGTCGCGGCGATCGGACCCCCGACATTCAAACCCTCGCCGCGCGGATACTCGTCCATGAAATCGTCCGAGGGAACCGAGGAACAGAAGCGCCGGGCGGGCGAGGCGGCCGCCGAAGCGGTCGAGGACGGCATGGTGGTCGGCCTGGGCACCGGCAGCACCGCGGCCCACGCGATCCGGGCCGTCGGCCGACGGGTGGATGACGGCCTCGACGTTCGCGGGATTCCGACGTCCTACCAGTCGCGGGAACTGGCGATAGAGTCCGGCGTGCCCCTGACCGCGCTCGACGAGGCCGACGGCGTCGACCTCGCGATCGACGGCGCCGACCAGGTCGCCGCTGGACAACTGATCAAGGGTGGCGGGGCGGCCCACGCCCGCGAGAAGGTCGTCGACGCGAGCGCTGACCGGTTGCTGATCGTCGCGGATCCCTCGAAGCGGGTCGAGACGCTGTCACGTCCCGTGCCGGTCGAGGTGCTGCCCGATTCTCGGCCGCTGGTCGAACGCCAGGTCTCGACGCTCGGCGGCGACGCCACGCTTCGTGCCGCCGAACGAAAGGACGGTCCCGTCGTCACCGACAACGGGAACCTCGTCCTCGACTGCGATTTCGGTCGGATCGACGATCCCGCCGGATTCGCCGACGCGCTCTCGACGGTTCCCGGCGTGGTCGCCCATGGTCTTTTCGTCGACCTGGCCGACGCCGTCTACGTCGGGACCGGGGACGGCGTCGAGGTAACGGAGTTCGATTGATCGGCCGAGCAGATCACGATCCGGTTCCCTGCTCGGATTGTCGCGTCGCTGTTCGGTCGACGTGCGAAAGAAATGGGAACGCCGCGAAACGGCCTTACAGGTCGCGCGGCTGGACCGTCTTCCGGTCGTTCGCTTCCGCGCGGCGGGCGGCGTCCTCGAGGAGCTCTGCGACTTCCTCGTCGAGGGCGTCGTAGAAGTCCGACGCAACGTTCTTGTCGTCCAGCGCTTCCTTGACAGCGGCTTTGACGATGAGGTCTGCCATACGCGGCGAAGTTGCGCCAGATCCCTTATAAGAGTTCCTGTATCGTCGTGGTAGAGGGGCTGAAACTCCCGTTAGTGAGTGGCCGATTCGTATATGGCAACAATTATATTGGGGGATATTATCACTCTCCGTCGACAGTGGAACGTTTGCCCCGGGTCAGCGTGTCCGATAGACGTCGAGATTTTCCACGTCATCCCGTCGATTCGGCCGATTTCCGCTTGACCTCCCTCGTCCACCGACCGGTTCGCCGAGGTGTCCGACGATCACGGTGATCTGTGAGGTCCATCGAACCGCGTTGCGTAAACAATCGGGAACAAAAGTTTGGGGAACGCCAAAGCAAGTAACGGATACACGATCAATAATGATAGAATAACTCCTGGACATTGCACGATCGCAAACTCCCAAGGGATTTTGGCTAGGTTATATAAGCCCTCAGTACGAAGGGATAGTTGTCGGACGCACCCCGTCCAGGAACCCACCATGCCACAATGTGACCACTGCGGCGCGCACGTTTCCGACCAGTTCGCCCGCGTCTTCGAGGACGAAGGAGGGCGCGTACACGCGTGCCCGAGTTGTTCGGCCAACGCCGGCATCGCCGAAGTCGCACTGGAACGTGCCCGCAGCACGTGACCGTCGGACGTCCAGCCCACACGACCGTCTAGCCAGCTTTCCTGTCGTTTCGAGACGATTCAGTCTCCGGAGCCCAGCGTCGCACTGACGGCGACGTCGGCTCCGTCCTCGCTGTCGGTTTCCCCCGAGCCTCGCGAACCGCGACCGGGAGCCATTTTTCCCTTGCTCCCGAACACCGCCCGTGAGCGACCACTACGTCTACGTGCTGGAGTGTGCCGACGACACGTTCTACACCGGCTACACCACCGACGTCGAGCGCCGCGTCAGCGAACACGACGCCGGGGAGGGGGCAAAGTACACCCGCGGTCGCACGCCAGTGTCGCTCGTCCACGTCGAGGGGTTCGACTCGCGGTCGGCGGCCATGTCCCGCGAGCACGAAATCAAGTCCCTATCGCGCGCGGAGAAAGAACGGCTCGTGGCGGCTTCGGACGTCGACGTGGCATAGTATAGTCGACGGCCGATTGTCGACCGCTGTTCAGTCGTCGGCGCTGGCCGGTCGTCGGCCGACCGATCCCGCATCGAGACGGCTGGCTTCTTCGACGAGTTCTCGACCGAGTCGCTCCACTCGGTCCCGGAGGTCGTCGTCGACGAACGCTCGCCCGTCCGGCGCATCCGGAGCGGCCTCGAACCGGTCCGAGGCGTTGCGGATGCCGACCTGGTGGGGGATCACCCGGCCGTGGACGCCCCGGACGGTGATCCGGAGGTGGTCGAGCGTGCTCGCGAACGACCCGCCGCCGGCGGTCGCCAGGAGGCCGACGACGGTATCCTCGTACTCGTCGAACGAGCAGTAGTCGTGGAAGTTCCGGATCGCGCCCGAGTACGACCCGTGGTAGACGGGCGATCCGAGGATCACGCCGTCGGCCCGGCCCACGACGTCGAGCAACTGCTCGGCGTCGCCCTGCTCGGCCGCGTCCACGTCGGGGTCGAACACCGGCAGTTCGTACTCCCGGAGGTCGAGCAACTCGGTTTCCGCGCCGGCCCGTTCGGCGGTTGCGAGGGCGTACTTCAGTGCAGTTCGGGTGTAACTCTCGTCGCGCAAACTGCCGACGACGGCGACGATCGTAGGGGTACTCATTACCGGCCGGTCAGGCCCTGCGGGCTATAGGCCCGTCGCCACCGGGGAAATCGACCGGGTGGGAAAGCCTCGTACGAATCCCTCCGCGGGTTTTTTCGCCCACCCGGCGCATGGCCCGATATGGACGCGATCACGTTCGGGACCGACGGCTGGCGGGCGACCCTCGAGGAGTTCACTGCGCCGCGCGTTCGCATGGTCGGACAGGCTGTCGCCGACTACCTCGCCGACGAAGGGAAGGCGGGCGAGACGGTCGTCGTTGGCTACGACGCCCGCCCGACCTCCCGGGAGTTCGCCGAGGAACTCGCCCGGGTGTTCTGTGCCAACGGCCACGACGTTCTGCTCCCCGAACGCGACCGGCCGACGCCCCTCGTGGCGTACGCCATCGTCGACCGGGACCTCGCGGGCGGACTGATGATCACTGCCTCGCACAACCCGCCGGAGTACAACGGCGTGAAGTTCATCCCGGACGACGGCGCGCCGGCGCTCCCGGAAGTCACCGACGCCATCGAGTCCAACCTCCGCGAGCCCGAGTCGCTGCCCGAGTCCGAGTGGGGCGAGGTTCGCGAGGTGGACCTGGTGGGCCCGCACGCCGAGCACGCGCTGGACCTGATCGGGGCTCACGACGCGCTCGACGGGCGAACGATCGCCTACGACGCGATGCACGGCAGCGGCCGCGACACGACCGACGCCCTCCTCGAACGGGCCGGCGCGACCGTCGAGCGCCGGCGCTGTACCCGGGACGACGAGTTCGGCGGGACGCCGCCGGAACCGAGCGAGGAGCACCTGTCGGGGCTGGTCGACGCCGTCCGAGACGGCGACGCCGACCTGGGAATCGCTAACGACGGCGACGCCGACCGGATCGCCGTCGTCACGCCCGAGCGCGGGTTCCTCGACGAGAACCGCTTTTTCGCCGCGATCTACGACTACCTCCTCGAGGACGATTCCGGCCCGGCGGTCCGCACCGTCTCGACGACGTTCTTGATCGACCGCGTCGCCGAGGCCCACGGCGAGTCCGTCGTCGAGACGGCGGTCGGGTTCAAGTGGGTCGCGGGGGCTATGGCCGACCACGACGCCCTGATCGGCGGCGAGGAGTCCGGCGGGTTCTCGATCCGCGGGCACGTCCGCGAGAAGGACGGCGTCCTGATCGCGCTCCTGGCCGCGGTCGCGGACGCCGAGGAGTCGCTGGACGCACGCGTCGATCGCCTGCTCGCCGACCACGGCGAGATCCACCAGGACAAGATCTCGGTCGATTGTCCCGACGAGGAGAAGGCCCGCGTGCTGGACGACCTCGAAGGGGAGATCCCGGACGCGGTGGCCGGCGTCGACGTCGAGGAGG